>NZ_JAKVLR010000001.1:666737-1000105 GCF_022484265.1 Companilactobacillus sp. | reverse complement strand
ATTGCGACCAAATTAGGAATAAACAACGTCGTTTGATTTTTGATTCTGAAACGCAACCTTATCAATTTATCCTGGCAAAAGGTCCAGATGTAAACACCTTTTTGGAACGAGGAGCTGCTGATATTGGTATCGTCGGGAGCGACATATTGACTGAACAACAAAGTTCTCAATATGAACTTCTCGACTTAGACATTGGCAAGTGTCAATTTGTCTTAGCCTCAACGCAAAACTTCGACCCAGATGCACCACGTCGTAAGATCATCGGCACCAAATATCCACTGATCACGAAACGTTACTTTGATTCATTAGGACAAGACGTTGAAATTATCAAAATTGAGGGCTCAGTTGAATTAGCTCCGTTAACAGGTTTAGCTGATGCCATCGTTGATATTACGGAAACTGGGACTACCATCCGCGAGAACCATTTAAAGATATTTGACCGTTTAGATAAAGTTTCAACTAGATTAGTTGTCAATCGGATGTCGTTAAAGCAACAACCAGAAGCAATCTTCGACTTTGTCGATCGTTTGAAAAAAGTCGTCGATCCAAAATTTGAGGAGGAAGCATAATGAAAATAGTTCAAGAAAATCTTGCAGAATTGGAAAAAATGGTCCAAATGAAGACGCGCCAACTAAACGATCCTAAGGTCGTTGCTAGCGTCAGTGAGATCATTAATAATGTCATCGAGAATGGCGACCAAGCTTTAAAAGATTATGAAAAGAAATTTGATAACGTCGACATTGATAACTTCAAACTCGACCAAAAGGTGATCGATGAAGCATACGATAACCTAGATGAAGATGTTAAAAATGCCCTATTCTTAGCAAAGAAGAACATTACTAGCTTCCACAAAAAAGAATTGGAAGATGGCTTTATGGACAGTGAACAAAAGGGCGTCCTAAGAGGTCAAAAGCTGGTACCACTTGAAAAAGTCGGTTTGTACGTACCAGGCGGTACAGCTGCTTATCCTTCAACTATCATGATGAGTGCTTTGCCGGCTAAGATTGCTGGCGTTGATCAAGTAGTTATCGTGACACCTCCACAAAAAGACGGCATCAATCCCGCTGTTTTAGCCGCTGCTAAGATCGCCGGTGTTGATGCAATTTATCAAGTTGGTGGCGCACAAGCAATTGCTGCTTTAGCTTATGGGACTGAGTCAGTTCCACGAGTTGATAAGATCGTTGGTCCTGGAAATATCTTCGTTGCTACAGCTAAAAAACAAGTCTTCGGACAAGTTGCCATTGATATGGTAGCCGGACCTTCGGAAATTGGTATCATCGCTGATGATTCAGCTGATCCTCGCCAATTAGCAGCCGACCTCTTGTCACAAGCAGAACACGACAAGTTAGCAAGACCAATTTTAGTAACTGATAGTTTGAAACTCGCTAAAGCAGTTAGTGAAAACGTTGATTCACAACTTAAAGTTTTGCCACGTGAAGAAATTGCCACCGCATCAGTAAATAATAAAGGCTTTATCGCCGTGGTTGAAAAAATCGACGACATGTTTACCTTGATGAATACCGTTGCCCCTGAGCACTTGGAAATTCAATTGGAAGATCCAACTCAATATTTGAATCAAATCAGAAATGCTGGATCAGTCTTCCTAGGTAAATATGCATCAGAACCACTTGGCGACTATGTTGCCGGTCCTAATCACATTTTGCCAACTGGAGGAACTGCTAGATTTTCATCACCACTTGGCGTTTATGATTTCGTTAAGAGAACCTCATATATTCAATACACTAAACCAGCTCTTGAAAAAGAAGCTAAATCGATCACAACGCTTGCACGTGTCGAAGGACTTGAAGGACACGCTAGAGCTATCGAATCACGTTTTGGAAAATACTACGACTAGGAGATATTAGGATGAGACAAGCTACGATTGAAAGAAAGACACAAGAAACACAAATCAAGATCAGTTTGAATTTGGATGAGCAAAGTGGAATCAAAATTGATACTGGAATTGGCTTTTTAAATCATATGTTGAACTTGTTTGCTAAGCACGGTCGGTTTGGATTGATCGTCGAAGCACATGGCGATTTAGACGTCGATCCGCACCACACGACTGAAGATACTGGTATCGTCCTAGGCGAATGTTTCAAAAAAGCTTTGGGAGATAAGGTTGGTATCGAGCGTTATGGGACTGAATTTGTTCCGATGGATGAGACTTTAGGACAGGTCAGCGTTGACTTGAGTGGACGTTCATACCTAGTCTTTGACGCTGATTTTGAAAATCCACGCCTCGGCGGTTTGGATACTGAAACGGTCGAAGACTTTTTTCAAGCAGTAGCTTTTGCTTGCGAAATGAATCTCCACGCTCGAGTACTGTATGGAAGAAATACTCACCACAAGGTCGAGAGCTTGTTTAAGGCATTTGGACGGGCTATGCGTGACGCCGTTACAATTAATCCTGATATTATAGGAATTAACTCAACGAAAGGTGTGATCTAATGTTTGCAATCGTTGATTACGATACAGGTAACACACTGAATCTGAAAAAAGCTTTGAATTACGAAAACATCGAAAATAAATTGACCGCTGATCCAGATGAGATCCTATCAGCGGACGCCGTTGTACTTCCTGGCGTTGGTGCGTTTAAGGCGGCGATGGATGCGTTAGAAGAACGTAATCTAGTGGAAGTCATTAAACAAGCTGCCGCTAAAAAAATTCCGATGTTAGGTATTTGTTTAGGCATGCAATTGTTGTTTGAAGACAGTGAAGAATATGGTTTGAATAAGGGGCTCTCATTGATTCCCGGACACATCAAAGCAATTCCTGAATCCTCTGGTCTAAAAGTTCCCCAAATGGGTTGGAATCAAAACCAACTCCAACAACCAACTAGTGACTTTCAACTAGTTGATCAACAATACACCTATTTCGTTCACTCATATTATGCTGACTGCGATCCTAAATACATCGTTTCCAGCGTGGATTATGGCGTACAAGTTCCAAGTATCGTTCAAAATGGCAATGTGGTCGGCATGCAATTTCACCCTGAAAAGAGTGGGCAAGTCGGACTAAATTTACTACAAAAATTTCAAGAGATGGTGAAGCAAAATGATTTTTCCCGCAATTGATCTTCATAATGGACAAAGCGTCAGATTATACCAAGGCGACTACGATAAAGTCACTTTGATCAATAAAGACCCTGTCGCACAAGCTAAAGACATCATTAATACCGGCGTAAACCAATTGCATTTAGTTGATCTTGACGGCGCAAAGACTGGTCGACCAGAAAATTACACCGTTATCTCAGACATTCGAAAAAATTTCGACGGATTTCTGGAATTGGGTGGTGGCATCCGTGACGAGAAAATCGCCTCAATGTATCTCGATTTAGGTATCGACCGCATCATCATTGGTTCGGCAGCTATTGAAAATCCTCAATTTGTCAAAAAGCTTTTGAAGCGTTATGGCGGAGATCGAATCGTCATTGGCGTCGATGGTTCTAACGGTAAAGTAGCTGTCAACGGCTGGCTTGAACAATCAGATGTCAAAATGTCAGACTTGATCAAGACTATGATGGACGATGGTGCTAAATCATTTATCGTGACGGATGTAGCTCGTGACGGGACGATGCAAGGTCCAAACTTAGATCTATTGATGAAGCTATATCAAGAGTTGCCAAAGGCTAATCTAGTTGCCAGTGGCGGGATCAGAGATCTCAAGGATTTGCACAACTTGAAAGCTTTAGGCATCACTGACGTAATTATCGGGAAAGCACTTTATGAAAAAACTATCACCTTGAAGGATATTGCGGAGGTGGAGAAAAATGCTAGCTAAACGAATCATCCCTTGTCTAGACGTTGATGATGGACGAGTAAAAAAAGGCGTCAACTTCGTCAATTTGACTGACGTTGGCGATCCAGTAGAAATTGCTTCAGAGTACCAAAAACAAGGTGCTGACGAATTAGTTTTTTTGGACATCACCGCTACTAACGAACAGAGAAAAACTATGATCGACGTGGTTGAAGAAGTTTCCAAACAAGTCTTCATGCCATTGACGATCGGTGGTGGAGTCAGTTCTGTTGCTGACATTCAAAACTTGTTAAAGGCTGGCGCAGACAAAGTAGCAATCAATTCCGCCGCAGTTTCAAATCCAGACTTGATTACACAAGGAGCACAGAAATTCGGCAACCAATGTATCGTTGTTGCAATAGACGTCAAGTATGACCCAGAGACGCAAAAATCCTTTGTCTACACACATGGTGGCAAGCAAAAGACTGATTTAGAAGCAATTCCCTGGGCTAAAGAAGTGGTAAAAAAAGGTGCTGGCGAATTATTAGTTACTAGCATGGATAAGGATGGTACCAAAGACGGATTTGATATCGATCTTTATCAAAAATTAAATCAAGCAGTTAACGTACCGATCATCGCTTCTGGTGGTGCTGGTAAATTAGCTGACTTCAGCGAAGTATTTCAAGAAGCCAATGTTGATGGAGCTTTAGCCGCATCAGTGTTCCACTATGGCGAATTGACTATTAGCGATGTGAAAGATTATCTCAAATCAAAAGGAGTCGTGGTCAGATGATCGAACCAGATTTTTCAAAAGGATTATTAACAACGATCGTTCAAGATGCCGACACCAAAGAAGTTTTGATGGTCGCTTGGATGAATCAAGAAAGCTATAAACGCACAGTTGAAAGTGGTCAAACTTGGTTTTGGTCACGTTCAAGACAGGAACTCTGGCACAAAGGCGAAACTAGCGGAAACTTTCAAGACGTGGTGAACTTAACGTTAGACTGCGACCAAGATACGCTTTTAGCAGAAGTCCATCCACACGGACCAGCTTGTCATACCGGACACCACAGTTGTTTCTTTAATCCAGTTGAAGTAGAAAAGAAGGAGTAAGCTATGCAAAATTTAGATGAATTATATGCAATGATCCTTGACCGTAAAAATAATCCTAAGAAGGGTTCATACACTGATTATTTGTTTACCAAAGGATTAGATAAGATTTTGAAAAAGGTCGGCGAGGAATCGACCGAAGTGGTCGTCGCTGCCAAAAATCCTGATAAGCCCCGTGGAGATGGCGAACTAGTATATGAGTCTGCTGATCTGCTCTATCACTTGTGCGTTTTGTGGGTCGAACAAGGTGTAACGTTTGACCAGATCAAACAAGAATTAGCCAAACGTGAAGGTTTGATGAGTCAATTTAAGGACCGTCCCGAAATCAAGGATCTCTAGGAGGCAACTATGAAAAAAGCGATTGAGGAGTTACAACCGTATATCCCAGAACAACCACTAGAAGAGCTGCAATCTGAATTAGGACTATCGAAACTAGTTCGCTTATCAGCTAATGAAAATCCTTATGGGACTTCTGAAACTGTCAAAGACGCTGTCGTCAACTGGGCTTATTCGCAAAGCAATCGTTATCCCGATGGAGATGCGACTGAATTGCGTAATTTGATCTCAGAGAAATTCTCACTAGATCCTAAGCAAATTGTCTTTGGGGTTGGTCTAGATGAGGTCATCGTGATGCTGTCACGAGTATTTCTGGAACCAGGGGATGAAGAGCTCATTTCATCGCCAACTTTTTCAGAATATGCATTGCATGCTGAAATTGAAGAAGCCGTTATCAAAAAGGTTCCAGTCCTTGAAAATGGCGGGATCGACTTTTCTAACATGCTAAAAGCCATTACAACCAAGACTAAGCTTGTCTGGATCTGCAATCCTAATAATCCAACGGGTACGTTTGAGACTGTTAAGGATATTGAAAATTTTGTTAGCCAAGTTCCAGCTGACACTTTAGTTTTGGTTGATGAAGCCTATATCGACTTTGTCTCAGAACCCAATGCAACTGCGATGGATCTGACGAAAAAATATCCTAATATCGTTGTCATGCGGACTTTTTCTAAGGCCTATGGTTTAGCTAACTTCCGCGTTGGCTATGCGGTATTTTCAAAAGAGGTAGCAGAACAAGTTCAAAAGGTCCGTTTGCCTTATAACGTTAATTCGATTGCCCAAGTAGCAGCTACAGCAGCGTTTAAAGACCAGAAGTTCGTTGACGATGTGGTCAAAAATAATGCTGAGCAACGAACTCAACTAGAAGCCTTCTTTGATGAACAGGGGATCAAGCATTATCAAAGCCAAGCTAACTTCATCTTTTTTGAATATCAAGATGCGGATAAGCTAGCGGACTATCTTTTGCACAACGGCTACTTGATCAGAACCGGCTTGAGACCAAACTGGTTACGCATTACCGTCGGTACTGCAGATGACAATCAAAACATCGAACAATTGATCAAAGAGTTTTCAAAATAAGTAATTGTGAAATAACTTTTTTCTACCGTTAATTAAGAGAGAACCTGATATCATTGGGTTCTTTCTTTTTTTGTTGGTGAATGATTGATTGATGGTCGCTTCTCCGATTTTTAGTGGAAACGTGAAAAAAGCACCCTGAGACAGAGCCCACTCTCCGTCTCTGCCACCCTTATGCTCCGCACTCAATACGTGTTTTTTTTTCTCTGATTTTGAAACGCGAAAAAAGAAAATGAGGCAGGACACATAAGCTCGCCAAAGACTGCGGGGCGTGACGCCATCCTATGAGCACCTTTTAGCGGTAGTCTGCGAACGATAGTGCAAGGAGAGCCCACTCCGTCTCTGTCAATCTTATGTTCTTGCCTCAGACCTTTCCTTTTTACGCTCTGTCTATTTTGAGCATATCTATTGTCATGATATTCGAATTGAATTAATTTGAATATATAAGCTTGTTTAATGGAGGGATACATATGGCTGAAAATTATGATTATGAAGTGCTTTATATTGGCGCTGGTCACGGAACTTTCGATGGGGCAGCCCCACTAGCTGCAACTGGCGTTAAGGTTGGGATCATTGAAAGTGGCTTAATTGGCGGAACTTGTCCTAATCGTGGCTGCAATGCCAAAATCAGTTTGGACGAACCAGTTAAAATGGTCCGTGAAAGAGAACGACTGGGTGACGTGTTAGATGGCGACATCTCGATGAATTGGACTCAAAATGTTGTTCACAAACAAGAGATCATCGACGTTATTCCTGCTGGATTGACCGCAAAGTTGGAGAATGCCGGTGCTACGATCATCAAGGGATATGCTAAGTTTAAAGATCAACACACGGTATTAGTGGATGATACCAAACCAGTTACCGCTGAAAAAATTGTTATTTCAACTGGACTGCGTCCACATCGTTTGGATATTCCCGGAACTGAATTAGCTCATGATAGCGAAGATTTTATGAACCTTCAGACTATGCCAAAAAATGTCACGATCATTGGTTCTGGTTATATTGGCATGGAATTTGCAACAATGGCTAATGCTGCCGGTTCAGAAGTAACTGTCATGTTGCACAGTGACAAAGTATTGCGGAAATTTTATCAACCATTCGTTCAACAAGTTGTGGATGATTTGAAAAAACGTGGTGTTAAGTTTGTGGAAAACGCCGATATTAAATCATTTTCTGAAGAAAACGGTAAATTTGACGTTACTTATCAACAAGATCAGCATTTATCCACTGATTGGATCTTAGATGCGACAGGCAGAATCCCCAATGTGGAAAACTTAGGATTAGAAAATGTCGGCGTTAAATTTGATAAAACCGGCGTGATCGTTAATGATCATCTACAAACAAACGTTGAAAATATTTATGCTTCTGGAGACGTCATTTCAAGCGACCAACCTAAGCTTACGCCAACTGCATTTTTTGAATCCCATTATTTAATGAAACTATTTGCTAGACAAACGACTGATCCAATTGATTTTCCAGTTATTCCATCAGTCGTCTTCACTTCACCAAGAATTGCTAAAGCAGGGATGTCAGTTGAAGAGGGACAAGAAAAAGGCTATACGATCACTGACAACGACTTAGCCAACTATTGGTACTATCAAATTGATAAGGAACAGATTGCTGCCAGTAAGCAGGTCCACGATACGGAGGGACATTTAGTCGGTGTGACCGAAATCAGCGACCAAGCTGAAAACACCGTTAATACATTGCTTCCAGCTATCGAATTTAAAATGAGTCGCGAACAAGTCGGTAGATTGATCGGGATTTTCCCAACCATCGGATATGCTGCTTGGCACAGAGCCTAATATGCAAATAAAAATGGAAGCCATCAGGCTTCCATTTTTTTATAGATCTAGGTATTTACTTTCAATATAATTTCCGTTGTCTAATTGTGCCCAGACGCTGTTATTGTCTAGCTGCAATAATTTTTTGACATAGACAGATTGGCCACCTTGATAGCGAGTGTTGATGATCGTGCCATAAGGAGTTTCCCAAGTCGTGATGTCTTGATTATCGTAAAAAAGAATTTTGACCGGGCGATTGATATCCATGCTGTTAATGACAGAGTATGTAAAACTGATGTTGTCGACGCTTGCACCAAGTGGATTGTCGAGCAACTTTTGTTCCTCTGAAAAATGATTGATAGTGAATGTCTTGATATCAGCTTGATCGGAGACCCAAATATCTCCACCTAAGTTGTACCAGACTACTTCGTTGTAGTTTTCTTTGACAGCTTTGAAAACTCTCCAAGTAGTGTCATATGGCAAAGGTTGGTTCAATGGAGACTGTCCAGCTGGTTGTTCGTACACAGGGACGTTGTTGTTAGTTTGAATAAATAGATTCTTAGGGATGTCGTAATCATCCATTTGCATCGTATCGTAGATGAATTCATATTCTTGGACTTTATCAGAGAAACGTCCAGTGACGTTTTTAGGATAGTCGACCAAAAAGTTGCGGGCTTCAGGCAATGGTTCAGCTTGATAGCTCTTGTTGAGGTCGCCAGTTAAATACTGTGGATCAGAGATCAACTCGCCTTGAGTATTACGGTGATAGACGATCACAGGTGCAGCCATTTGTGTAAAGTAGATCAAGTAGATGCCATCGGAATTAGGGATGAAAGTTTGTTGGAAGTTTTGAATGGACGACAAAACATACCCAGGGATAGTTTTCCAAGGCATTTTTAAATTATCCAAATAATGACCAGTCAGAGTAGTGGATTCAGCTAATTTATTCCCATTTGAATCAATATAGTGAACGTCGATCTGAATGTCATCGCGAGAAAGTTTTTTGACATTATTATTCATTAAATTGTTTTCCATAGACTTTTTCCTATTATGAGAGCTGAACAGTTTATGACTATGTTTCCCCATAATAATCCCTTCTATAGCATTAGATTATGGTCATTCTATCATATGCCAGACAAAGGCTAGAGACTTTCAAAGGTAACGTAATGAACATTAAGAAATTCTAAATAAAACCTGAAGAAAAGGTGAATAAATTAAAGGTCTGAATAAATGCTGAACTAGAAAGTGATATTGCACAAAAATTCTTACTCGAAATATATTTGAATTATTCTTTAATTTTTATAAATTGGCATTTTTAGCGTCCGCGAAAAAATGAATACAACTGCATGGAAGTTTTCGGGAACTTGAACTAAACCAGATCAGGCGGAAGAAAACATTGATAGGAGCCAACATGTCACGGACCCCAAAAATCGATATTTTCTGGAGTCGGGTCCCAACAAACCAAACAAAAAGAGCACCGACCAATGTCGATGCTCTTTTTAAAGACTAAATAATTATAAGTGTCTAAGCCTATTATTTTTAAAAAGTCTATTGTTCTTTTTTAGCGGCAGGAGCCGGAGTCGATTCCATCTTTGCGATAACGATCTCACCGTTAACTACCTTAGCTTCAAGTTTCGAAGTATGTGGGTTATTCAAGAAGTAATCAGCGACCTTATCTTCGATTTGTTCTTCAATAACTCTTCTAAGTGGACGAGCGCCCATCTTAGGATCGTAGCCAAGATCAACTAATTTCTCCTTAGCGTCCTTAGTTACATGAATTGATAATCCTTGATCAGCGATTGATGCATTTGTATCTTCAAGCATCAAATCAACGATCTTAACTAGGTTAGCCTTAGTTAATGAATTGAATTCAACGATTCCATCAAATCTGTTTAAGAACTCAGGTTTGAAGTAATCTGATAATCTATCCATAACTGAGTGCGTTTCACCAGAACTCTCAGCACCAAAACCAACATTTGCTTCAGCTTCGTTACCTTGGCCAGCATTTGAAGTCATGATGATGATTGTATCCTTGAAACTAACAGTTCTACCCTGTGAATCAGTTAAACGTCCATCGTCAAGAATCTGCAAGAACATATGCATTACATCTGGATGAGCTTTTTCAATTTCATCTAACAAGATCAAACTGTAAGGATTACGACGAACCTTTTCAGTTAACTGTCCAGCTTCTTCGTAACCTACATACCCTGGAGGCGAACCGATCAACTTAGAAACTGAGTATTTCTCCATGTACTCAGACATATCGAATCTGATCATTGAATCTTCAGTACCGAAGAGTTCCTTAGCAAGTTGTTTTGCTAATTCAGTCTTACCAACACCAGTAGGTCCTACAAATAGGAAGGAACCAATTGGACGACCTGACTTGTTGAAACCAACTCTGTTACGACGAATAGCTCTAGCAACATCGCCGACAGCTTTATCTTGTCCAATCAAGTGAGCCTTTAGATCAGGTTCAAGATTCTTCAATTGTGCTTGTTCATTAGACTTCAATTCACCAACTGGAATATTAGTTTTTTCTTCGACGATTTTTTCAATATCTTTTTCAGTTACGGTTGAGTTTGATTCAGGTTCTTTCTTAGCACTTTCCTTCATATCTTGATACTTTGTAACTTGATCACGATAAAAGGCAGCCTTTTCATAGTCTTCATTTCTTAATGCAGCTTGTTTTTGAACTTCTGCATCTGAAATCTTATTATCGATTTCTGACATATCAACGTGATTGATCTGCAAGTTCTTCTTTGAACCAGCTTCATCGATCAAGTCAATTGCTTTATCTGGTAAAAATCTATCTTGGATGTATCTTGCTGATAATTCAGCAGCACCTTTAATAGCATCTGGTGAGAATTTCACGTGATGATAATCTTCGTACTTAGGTTGCAATCCCTTGAGAATTTGAATCGTTTCATCAACTGAAGGTTCTTCAACTTGAACAGGTTGTAAACGACGTTCCAGAGCTGAGTCCTTTTCAATTGTCCGATATTCATTCAAGGTTGTAGCACCAACTAATTGAAGATCGCCACGGGCTAGGGCAGGTTTCAAAACGTTACCTGCATCCATTCCACCTTCGGCATTACCAGCACCAACAATTTCGTGAATTTCATCAATAAATAGGATAATGTCTTGGTTCTTTTGTAGTTCAGTGATCAATTGTTGCATTCTTTGTTCGAATTGACCTCTAACACCAGTTCCTTGAACCAATGAGACAACATCCAAACGAATTACACGTTTGTTTTGTAATTTTTCAGGGACATCTCCGTCGACGATCTTTTGTGCAAGACCTTCAACGACAGCTGTCTTACCAACACCAGCTTCACCAATTAGAACTGGGTTGTTCTTAGTTCTTCTATTTAATATTTCAATTACTCGGTTAATTTCTTTATCACGGCCAATAACTGGATCGATTTGACCTTTCTTTGCTTGAGCAGTCAAATCTACTCCGTATTGGTCAAGCACACCATTTCCAGGACGACGACCACGATTACCGCCACCGCCAAGACCGGCTTGCGTTTGGGGACCTTGTTGTTGCTCAAAACCATTGTTTGGCTGAGCACCGCCATTCATAGCGTTGAAGAGGTCTTCAAAACTTGAAAAACCGTATGGATTTTCTGCCATATTATTCATACCCTCGCTAGCTTGATTTCTTAGTTTCTGATAACAGTCTTGGCAGAGATTGACTTCAGTTCTCTTACCATTGACGCTTGTATATAAGTGTATTGTTGCCTGATTCTTGTGGCAATTCTGACAGAGCATTCGCACCCCACCTTTCCTTATTTCAGAATACACAGGTAGTATACAATTAGCACTCGAGGTATGCAAGTGCTAAGGCTTGGAATTCGTATTTTTTTATTTCTTCTATTATATTGTGTATAAAAATTTTTCATAATGATGATTTTCATGACAAAACCTGTAAGCGTTGTACGACCAATCATATAAGGGGATAGACACTCTTAAAATAAGAGAAAACACTTGTGAAGGCTGTTATATAATGGTAAATTAAAAGTTGAAGATTGTAGAGTATCTACAGAATTTAAGAATATGAAGAGGTATTAACTATGGAAAACAAAGACTTTCACATTATCGCAGAAACAGGTATTCATGCACGTCCAGCAACAATGTTGGTACAAACTGCAAGTAAATTCAGTTCAGATATCAACATCGAATTCAATGGTAAATCAGTAAACCTTAAGTCAATCATGGGTGTTATGTCACTTGGTGTTGGCCAAGGATCAGATGTTACAATCACAGCTGACGGTGACGACGCTGCCGACGCTATCTCAGCTATTTCAGAAACAATGACAAAGGAAGGACTTGCTGAATAATGGTTCAAACTATCAAGGGAATCGCAGCCAGTGATGGAATTGCCACTGCGGAAGCTTACCTTTTAGTTCAACCAGATCTATCTTTTGACAAGAAGAGCATTACAGACGCTGATGCCGAGATCAAGCGTTTGCAAGATGCCATTGCTAAATCAGATGCAGAACTTACGAAGATCAGAGATATTGCCAAAGTATCTTTAGGTGATGAAGAAGCTCAAGTATTTGATGCTCACAAGATGATTCTGGCTGATCCAGAGTTCACAGGTGCTATTGAACAACAAGTTAAAGATCAAAAGGTTAATGCTGAACAAGCATTAAGCGATGTATCAAATAACTTCATTCAAATTTTTGAAGGTATGACTGATAATGCCTACATGCAAGAAAGAGCTGCCGATGTGCGCGATGTTACAAAGCGTGTTATGGCACACTTACTTGGTGTAGAATTACCAAATCCTTCATTGATCGATCACGAAGTTATCATCGTTGCTCATGATTTAACTCCTAGTGATACAGCTCAACTTAACAAGAAATATGTTAAGGGATTTGTAACTGATATCGGTGGACGTACAGCTCACTCAGCCATCATGGCTCGTTCGCTTGAGTTGCCTGCCGTTGTTGGTACAGACACAATTACTAAAGATGCTAAAGACGGTGACAAGATCATCGTTGATGGCTTGAATGGTGCTGCCATACTAAAACCTTCAGACGAAGATGTAAAGCATTATGCAAAACTAGCTTCAGACTTTGCTGCTGAAAAAGCAGAATGGGAAAAACTCAAGGGTGAAGCAACAGTTACAGCTGATGGTAAACATTTCGATGTTGCCGCAAATATCGGTACACCTGACGATTTAAAGGGTGTTATTGATAACGGTGCTGAAGGTATTGGACTTTACCGTACAGAATTCTTGTACATGGCCTCAGATGAACTTCCAACTGAAGATGATCAATTTGAAGCTTACAAGACAGTTCTCGAAGGTATGAAAGGCAAGCCAGTTGTTGTCCGTACAATGGACATCGGTGGTGATAAGCATTTGCCATACTTACCACTTCCTGATGAAATGAACCCATTCTTAGGATATCGTGCTATTAGAATTTCTCTTGATAGACAAGATATCTTTAGAACTCAATTACGTGCCTTACTACGTGCTTCTGCATTTGGTAACTTACGTATCATGTTCCCTATGATTGGTACTCTTAACGAATTCCGTGATGCTAAGAAGGTATTCGAAGAAGAAAAGGCTAAATTAGTTGCTGACAACGTCAAAGTATCTGATGATATCCAACTAGGTATGATGATGGAAGTTCCAGCTGCTGCTGTATTAGCTGACCAATTCGCTAAAGAAGTTGACTTCTTTAGTATTGGAACAAACGACTTGATTCAATATACAATGGCTGCTGATAGAGGTAATGATCGAGTATCATACTTGTATCAACCATATAACCCATCTATTCTTAGATTGGTTAAACATGTTATTGATTCAGCACACAAAGAGGGTAAATGGGCCGGTATGTGTGGAGAAGCTGCTGGAGACAATATTATGGTTCCACTACTTCTTGGCATGGGTCTAGATGAATACTCAATGAGTGCTACTTCAGTTCTTCGTGTTAGAAGTTTAATGAAGAAGTTAAGCACAGCTGATTTGAAAGAATTAGCAGAACGTGCTGTAACTGAATCCATTACAAACGAAGATAACAAGAAGTTAGTTGAAGAATACTTAGAAAAATAATTAAACAATAAAAGCCAAACGAGAATTTCTCGCTTGGCTTTTTTTCTAGCTTATTTTCATGGAGTATTTGGTAATGTTTTTATTGCCAGGGATCATAAATGAAAATTCCGGTACCTGATTGCGTTGTTCATAAGTACCTCGATCAGCATAAAAATGGACGATGACATCTAAATTTTTCTTCTGAATATCCTTAAATTTAAGATGTTTTCCATTGACGTCGGTGATAGTTTCCGCAGTTTTACTTTGTCCGTAAGGGATATTTAAAAACATATTGTTGCCGAGCTTGTAATTCTGGTCCTGTATTCCCAAGAAACTGTGATGGGAACGATTGATGTGCATCAATACGTTAGTTGCAACAGTGGTTGCAGTTTTGTCAGTTTGAATATCCTTGACGGTAAAATCGATTCCATTTGCCTGGACCTCTTGGCCTTTTTGAATTTGGATCTCGTTGATCTTTGGATAGCCACCTGACCGTGATCGAATGTATAAAGAACCAAAACAAACGAAAAATACTACTAGTGACCAAACGGTGGTAAATAATAATGGATGATGGTGTCTCATAAAAAGCTCCCAACTGTTACAAAATTTTGGATAGTGACGTCAAATTTGGCCGATTTAAGCGCATCTAACGTCAGGTTAATATAGATTTAAACGATATTAGACTCAAACTCTCAGAGCTTGTCAGAGCGATTTTGAAAAATATGGTTATTTACGTAAATAAATAATCGTTTTACAAATAACTTTCAACAGAATAAATGATAACACGATATATGTTATGGTAGATATTCGCTTTTTTCTTATTTTTTATAATATTATTTATCCAAAAATTAGTTTTGCTTAAAACCTAGTTTGAATGTTTACCCAAATTTGTATTAATTTTTCAGGCATTAAATACAACAATATGCAAGACAAAATAATGACAATTTCATTTTATTGTCATTATTTTGCTTGTGAAAAAATTGCTCCTTGACACTGTCACACATAGACGGCAGGCGGACGGAAGCTCGTGATAAAAATTTGTTTCACATCATTTCAAAAAAATATTTTTAACACTATATGTTGTTAACCAGAAATAAAAGAGCTACTATATGTAGTGTTATAAATATTTCTGAGGTGAGCTTAATGGACATTATCAAAACAAAAATTGAACTTAGTCAAGAGTTTATTGACCAAGTCAAAGAAGAAATTAAACCACACTGGGGTGAACTCGGTTGGGTCACATATAAAAGAACATATGCACGTTGGATTCCTGAATTAGGACGTACAGAAAACTGGGACGAAACAGTTAAACGTGTAATCGAAGGAAACATTAATCTCGACCCTAGATTGCAAGCTAAGACAATCAGTACACAAGATTACAACGAATTAGTTGATGAGGCTAAGAACCTCTTCAAATTAGTTTACGGATTGTCAGCAACACCATCTGGTAGAAACCTCTGGATCTCTGGTACACCTTACCAAGACAGAAATGGCGATGCTTTAAATAATTGTTGGTTTATCGCTGTTAGACCACAAAAGTATGGTGACAGTCGCATCGTGCCTGAATATTTGGATAAAGACACAAAGGCTGTTTCAATGCCATATTCATTCATGTTTGACCAATTGATGAAAGGTGGCGGCGTTGGTTTTTCAGTCGTTCCTTCAAACATCGAACAGATTCCAGCAGTAGATGTTAAAACAGATCTGACAATTTTGATTGGCAAGGACAGTGCATCTTATGACGAATCAATTAAAGCTGGTGCTGTTGACCGTGACGAATGGTTAGCTAACAATGATGTTGACGCTGGACGTTTCTATAAAATGCCAGATTCACGTGAAGGCTGGGTCGTAGGTAACGCTACTATGATCGATAACCACTTTAGTGAAACAAATCCTGAAAACACAGCTCAAGTCGTGCTTGATATAACTGACATTCGTGCCAAGGGTGAAAAGATCAAGGGCTTTGGCGGTACTGCTTCAGGTCCTGTTCCATTGATTGAAATGCTCCAAGATATCAACGAATTGTTGAACGACAACTTTGGCAAAAAGTTATCATCAGTTGACGCTACTGATATCGGCAACATGATTGGTAAGACGGTTGTTGCAGGTAACGTTCGTCGTTCAGCTGAATTAGCACTTGGCGGTGCTGAAGACCAAGACTTCATCACTATGAAACAAGATAAAGATAAACTTTATCATCATCGTTGGGCTTCCAACAACTCAGTTGCTGTTGATTCAATGTTTAACGACTATCAACCAATTGCTGATTCAATCCAACACAATGGGGAACCCGGAATCGTTAACCTGGACTTGTCGCAACACTATGGTCGTATCATTGATGGTTACAACGAAGACGCAGATCCAGAAGTTGAAGGAACAAACCCTTGTGGCGAAATTTCTCTAAGTAACGGCGAACCTTGCAACTTATTTGAGATCTTCCCACAAGTTGCTAGCGAACAAGGCTGGAACTTGGAAGAAGCTTTTGCTTTAGCAGCTAGATATACAAAACGTGTAACATTCAGCACTTATGACTGGGAAGTTTCACGTAATGCGATTGCTAAGAACAGAAGAATTGGTGTTTCAATGTCTGGTATCCAAGACTGGATCTTAACTAACTTTGGCCACCGTGTCGTAACTGACTTTGAAGATGCAGTAGACTCTGAAACAGGCGAAACATACAAGAAACCTATTTACGATCCAGAAATTGTCAAAGAAGTTGAAGACATGTATCAATCAGTTGTTGATGCTGATAAAGAATACTCAGATACATTGCACTGCAATACTTCAGTTAAGCACACAACTGTTAAACCATCTGGTACTGTTGCTAAATTAGCAGGTGTTTCAGAAGGTATGCACTTCCACTATTCAAACTACTTGATCCAAAGAATCAGATTCCAAGATACTGATCCATTGCTTCCAGCATTGAAGGCATGTGGTTATAAGATCGAACCTGATGTTTATACCAAGAATACAATGTGCGTTGAGTTCCCAGTTAAGGCAGAAAACGCTGATTCAGATAACTTTGCATCAGCTGGTAATGTCTCAATTGCTGAACAATTTGCCACACAAGCATTCTTGCAAACTTATTGGTCAGATAATGCTGTCAGCTGTACAGTTACTTTCCAACCTGAAGAAGGTAAGGAAATTGCACCTTTGATGCGTCAATATCGTCATATCACCAAGTCAACATCATTGTTGCCATACAGTGGAGACGCCTTTGAACAAGCACCAAAGGAACCAATCAGCAAGGCTAAATATCTTGAAAAATTAAGCGAGATCCATGGCGACGTAGCAACAGAATTTGCCAAGGAAAACGACAATCATGATAAGAAAGACTTAGATTTAGTTGATCAATCAGACTGTGCCAGTGGAGCATGTCCTATTAGATAATTAGTAACAATTAGAATTGAATACGATAAAAAGACTAAAAGCGTACTTTTAGTCTTTTTCTTTACAATCTACGTTTACGGATGTAAACTGTATTTGATTAGGATTACAAATGTAAATTAATGGAGGTATTCACATGAGAAATATTGAAACGATGAGTGATGCCGAATGGAATGTTATGCGGATTTTTTGGACATTAGGCAAGGGTACTAGCAAAGATGCAATTATGTACCTCAAACGCAAGATTGACTGGAAAGAGGCCACAATCAAGACCTTGATCGTCAGATTGCAGAAGAAAGATTTTTTGAAGGCTGATGAAACTTCTCGTCCGTATATTTATACGCCAACAATCAAAGAAGAAGATGCCATTGACCAAAACGTTAATCGTTTGTTCAACAGTTTGTGCTGTATGCGAAAAGGCAGAGCAATCGAAGATCTGATTCAAAACTCTGAGATTTCAAAAAGTGATATCAACGATATGATCGAGTTACTCAATAAGAAGCAGGAGACCGCGCCAGATAAGGTCGAATGCGATTGTTTGGGAGATGCCAAATAATGAAAAATATGAATAATGACGAAATGCACATGGATCATGAAAATATGGATATGTCATCAATGTCTGATATGTCAGGTATGCATAGTGGACACATGATGATGATGCACGGTGGCATGATGATGGATATGGGAGACTTACGAAAAAAATTCTGGATCTCATTAGTCTTGGCTATTCCAGTATTCATTTTGTCGCCATTTATGGGACTGCATTTACCATTTCAATTTCAGTTCCCTGGGTCTGATTGGATCGTCTTGATCTTATCCAGTATTTTATATTTTTATGGTGGAAAGCCGTTCTTTACTGGAGCCAAAGCTGAGTTAAAGGAAAGAAAACCAGCCATGATGATGTTGATCGTCATGGGTATCAGCGTGGCATACATATACAGTTTGTATGCTTTTGTAATGAATAATATGGTACGTTCTGACCAGCATATTATGGATTTCTTCTGGGAATTAGCTTCCTTGATTGTCATTATGCTATTGGGTCATTGGATCGAAATGAAGTCCACCATGCAAGCAGGTAGTGCATTGGACAAAATTTCTTCATTGGTCGCTGATCAAGTTCATTTAGTTAAGGGCGACCAGATCGTAGAAACTGATATTAATCAAGTCATTTCCGGCAGTGTCGTTGAAGTTAAGGCCGGTGAGTCGATTCCACTTGATGGTGTGGTCGTCTCTGGAACTAGTTATGTCAATGAATCGTTGATCACAGGGGAATCTAAAGCTGTTCGTAAGCAAAAAGCCGATAAAGTCGTTGGCGGTTCGATCAATGGTGAAGGTACCATCCGAGTCCAGGTAACTAAAACTGCCGATGAAGGATATTTGTCACAAATCAGCAAGCTAGTTTCTGATGCTCAAAACAGTAAATCAAAAACTCAAGTATTAGCTGATAAGGTTTCTGGCTGGCTATTTTATGCAGCATTGTCAGTCGGAATCATCGCATTCATTTACTGGTTGATTTTTGGATCAGTCAGCGTGGCTTTAGACCGGTTAGTGACCGTTTTGGTCATTGCTTGTCCACATGCCTTAGGATTGGCAATCCCACTTGTAATGTCGCGTAGCACATCTATTGCGGCTACTAACGGATTGATCATTCGTGATAACCAAGCCATTGAAAATAGTCGTCACATCGACTACGTTGCAATGGATAAAACGGGTACCCTAACAGAAGGTAAATTCACTGTGAATGGTTTGAAATCAACCTCTGATAAATATTCTGATACAGACATCCTTCACTTTGTGGCTGGATTAGAGCAAGGTTCTAGTCATCCGATTGCTAGTGGCATTATGGCCAAAGCCAAAGCTGATCAGGTTGATCCGCAGAAGTTCGAAAATGTTCAAGCAATCAAAGGTTATGGTATGAGCGGTGAAAATTCTACTCAAAAATATTTACTAGTTAACATGAAATATCTAAATGAACACGAAATTAAATTTGATGCCAAAAATGTTCAGCCTTATTTGGATAAAGGGAATACCGTCAGCTATCTAGTTGTCGACAACAAGGTGATCGGCTTTGTCGCCTTAGGAGATAAGGTCAAGAAGAATTCTATCGAGTTTATCAAAGAACTCAAACAGCGGAATATCACGCCAATTATGTTGACTGGTGACAATAAGGCAGCGGCAATTAACTTTGCTAAACAACTCGGAATTGATGAGTTCAAAGCTGAACTATTGCCCGAAGATAAGCATCAAGTGATAAAAGATCTCGAATTAGATGGTCATCGAGTAATGATGGTTGGCGATGGTATCAATGATGCACCAAGTTTAGCCAGTGCCACGATTGGCGTTGCCATTGGTGCAGGGACTGATGTTGCCATCGATTCAGCTGATGTTGTTTTGTACAATAGTGATCCACATGACATCATCAAGTTCTTGGATTTAGCAAAAGAAACTTATCGTAAACAAGTTCAAAACTTATGGTGGGGAGCAGGCTACAATATCATCGCTATCCCACTAGCAGCCGGCGTTCTAGCAGGAATAGGCTTTATTCTCAGTCCTGCCGTCGGTGCAATCGTAATGTCACTTTCAACCGTGATCGTTTCGTTGAATGCAATGACTTTAAGAAAAATATAGCAAAATGGCTTGGATTCCAGATGGGACCAAGCTATTTTTGTGCATTTGAGAAAGGTGTATTTCGTTGACAGTTAGCAAACGTCAGAGTTTAAATTTTGATGTAATTCATTTTTTTTGGAAAAATTTACAGGGATCATGATTAAATTCTGATAGGGGAAGCACAATGAAAAATAAATATTTGCTCAGTTTGTCGCTGATTTCGTTATTGTTGTGAGGTGGTTGTGGTAGCCACCAAGCAAATTCAACAACTAAAGCGTCAGCTAAAAAGGACACAACAACTAAAGTTGCTCATAAGAAAAAGAAACCAGCTGAGCCAAAGAAATCTACAGCTGAAAACAACCAGCAAGCAAATAATGTTGCTGCTGATAAACCAGTACAAAAAACAAATGCAGCACCACAACCACCCAAGACGCCAGCAATGAACTTAAATGAGATCAAGAATGGATCGTATGCAAGTATAGTTGGTAATTGGAAGGAAGTGGCCACAAGTGCCAATCATCAAGACATGACTGGCAGCCACTGGGGACCAGTAAATCCAGATGATAAGATAACCATTTCCAATTCTCAGATTGTTAATATGGATAGTACCTTGTCAGGAAATATGATTACAGGTGGAAACAATCAATCCAATCCGGCACAATTTCGAAATGATAATGGAGCTTTAGAAATTATGGGTGATGCCGGTGCGGCCTTCGTATCTTTTTGTTTTTATCCGAAGGGAATAGCATTAAGTGCTACTGACTGGGGTGATGATATTCCAGAAGTTATCAAAACTAATACGGAGAGAATTGTTCTTCGATCAAGCAATAACGACTATATTCAGGTATATACGAGAGTTTAATATTTTTAGAAAAAAGTGCCCTATAATCACAAACTTCAAAGTCTGTTTGATTATGGGACACTTTTTTATTGGTAATATGGCAAGTCAGCAAAGGTAATGATTGTTTCGGTTCCTTTGCCAACGGTAGATTTCACGTAAATTTGATGACCTAATTTATCGATCATCTTTTTAACTAAGTACAAGCCGATACCGGTTGCTTTGCTGCCGGTCTTGCGGCCGTTTGATCCGGTAAAGCCTTTTTTATAAATTCGGCTCAAGTCTTGTGGCTCGATCCCAATTCCGTTGTCTTTAATGTGAAGCGAAATATCGTTTTCATCGGTCGTGGTAAATATCTCAATGCGACCGCCTTGGTCAGTATATTTCAAACTGTTAGCGATGATCTGGTTCAGAATGAAACTGAGCCATTTTTCATCAGTCAAAACTTTGTCATCAGTGATATTCAAATTAATACTGATGCGTTTGTTGATGAAATTACGTTTATTATTTCTGATGGAAGCTTTGACGATGTCGTTTAAATTTTGCTCTTGGATCAAATAATCGTTGGAAAAATTATTTAATCTAGCAAAATACAAGGCTTGATCTACTAAATAATCGATCTGTTCAGTTTCTTCGCTGAGCAGTTGCGGGTCTAAGTCTGTGTCTTGAGCCAGTTTTAAAGCTGCTAAGGGGACTTTGATGTCGTGGACCCACGACTCAGTGTACTCTTGCTGTTCTTTTTGATTCTGATACAAGTCAGTTAATTCTTTACGATATTCAAGCACAATATTATTGATTTTTTCTTGAATAAATTTTTGTTCGTTATTTTTAGCGCCGCCTAATTCTTTGGACAAATCCTCTTGGTAATTGTTCAAATTGATGTACCAAGATTTTTTACGATAATAAGAAAAGCCGATACAGGCGATTGTAATGATGATTGCCAACACCCAGGTGTAAATCAGCGTTCCTTTTTGAAAATTGACGAAGGGGTCAAAAAATAGGACGATCTCGATGAATGTGACGCCAAGTATGACCGAAACAGCTAATAAAAGATGATCACGTAAATATTTGTAAAAAGACATCATGACCTCCTAAGGGATGATATATCCTTGTCCAACTTTGGTAACGATATAATTGGAAAGCCCATTTTTTTCAAATTTATTTCTGAGTCGGTTGATGTTGACTGTCAATGTATTATCGTCAACGAACCTCTCATCGTCCCACATGAAGTTGAGCAACTGTTCCCGAGAGACAATCTTACCTTGGTCCCGTAAAAGTCTCTGAAGGAGCTTATATTCATTTTTAGATAAGTCGATTTTATTTTCGCCAATTTCGACCGTGCTGTCGGATAAATTCAATTTTAAACCGTTGTGTTCAATAATATCGCCACTAGCTTGGGTGAAATCGTAAGTTCGACGCAACAACGCATTGATCTTGGCAATCAGAATATCGATCGAAAAAGGTTTTTCCACGAAATCGTCAGCACCCATGTTCATTGCAATGATCTGGTCCATGTTGGAATTGCGCGACGAAATGATAATGATAGGAGTTTTCGAAACCTTTCTTATTTCTTGATTCCAAAAATAACCGTCCCGAATTGGCAAGTTGATATCTAACAATACCAAGTCTGGGGCGTAATCTTTAAATTGTTCCATAATTGTTTCAAAATTTGTGACCACGTAAGAATCCAACTGCCATTTGGCAAGGTTCTCGCTTATGAGTTTAGAAATTGAAGGGTCGTCTTCAATAATCATTATTTTAGCCATGTTTAAACCACCCTCGTGATAAAATAAATACACTATCTAAATGATACCAATAATTAAATATTAATGGAGATATTGTCTTGCAAATAATCGTGAAAAACATTGCCAAAGACTTTGGAAAAAAGCGAAACGCTGTTCATGCCATCAAAGATATCGACTTGCAAGTTGAGCAAGGTGAATTTTTGGGGATCATGGGACCATCTGGTGCGGGGAAAACCACCTTATTAGATATTATTTCAAGTAACGAGCGACCAGACCATGGTCAAGTTATTATTGATGGGATTGACATGACGCAAGAACATGATCGAGTGCTGGCCAAATATCGTCGCAATAAAATGGGCTTTATTTATCAAAGTTTTGAATTGTTAGATTCATTAAACGTTAAAGAAAATATCATTTTGCCGTTAGTGCTGAATCACGCTTCGAAAAAATTGATCGACCAACGTTTCAAACATTTGAACACTTTATTGAATATCTCAGATTTGAGCGAACGTGGCATTGATGACTTGTCTTTAGGTCAGCGTCAACTAATTGCTGCAGCTAGAGCTCTGATCAATAATCCAGAGATCTTGTTTGCGGATGAACCAACGGGGAGCTTGGATTCTAAGTCGGCTACGATCTTATTGAATTACATGCAGTTGATCAATAAGAAGGAAAATACAACTATCCTAATGGCGACTCATGATGCTTTTACAGCTAGTTATTGCAAACGGGTAGTCTTTATCAAAGACGGTTCGATTTTTTCAGAGATCGTTAATTCTGGCAATCGCAACGACTTCTTTGAACAGATCATTAATATGCAACGGACGATCGGGGGTGGTAGCTATTTCAATGTACCTGAAAATAATTAGACGTGGTCTCTACAATTTACGCGACAGCTACTTGATCTATATCCTCTCATCCAGTTTTGCTGTGGCTGTCTTAACACTGTTGACTACCTTGATCCAAGATCCGCTATTACAGACAGTCCATTACTGGGACCAAACTTTGCAGTCGATCATGTACGCAATGGTTTTCGTCTTCGCGTTCTTCACGTTTATCTACATGATCTACGTGGGTGGTTTCTTCGTTAAGCAACAGCAACAGGAATTTCTGACCTATCGAAAACTTGGCATGTCGCGGTTCGTCATCAGCGTTATCGGCTTTGGCAAAACTTTTGTGATCCAAATTTTTGCCTGGATCGTGGGAATGATCGTCGCGGTCGTTTTGCAAAAATTTATCGGAATGCTACTAGTTTATTTGATGCGGATCAAATTGAACTTTGAATTTTTCTTTACTTGGGACATTGCTTGGCTGATCTTGCGCGTTGGTATCTATTCGACGTTATTTCTAAGTTTAGTCAACGGGGTCAGGTCATACTACATGGTCCGGACTTCTAAAAATCATCGCAAGCTCCACTTGAATTGGTTCGTCAAATCGGTACTCGGCATTTTGGGAGTTTTGATGTTCCTTTCTGGACTAGGTTTAACGATCTCGCTGTTTCAGTCCTTTACCGATACTGCTAAGATCGATAACGCCTTGATTCGAGCCTTTATCATTGGCGTGCTGTATTTCTTTGGGACTTATTTCATCTATCTCGGATTCTTGCCGCTAGTTTTAGACATTTGCGACCGATTGAAGATTTTTTCATATCGTGGCATCAATTTATTTTCATTCAAATACTTACGGGCTAGGTTGATCAAAAACACTTCAATCGTCTGGTTCGTGACTGAATTATCAGCTTTGGCAATCGCATTACTAGTTTATTGTTACGCCGGTTATCAAGTGGTTTACCAAAATTTTGTCGGTGCATATCCATTTGAACTAGCTTCGATCAAACAAAATGCTCCAGCTATTCAAAAAGAACTTGCTAGTAAAAATGTGAATGTCAAAATGGAATATCATTCGGATATCAAACGAACAGTTGCCTATACGTTCGACTATGGTAATGCTCGTTATGAACCAAAACTAATTTCTTTTATGTCATATTCAGATTACACAAAATTGCCGGATCGGATCAAAGACCATAATCCGACTATCACTTCGAACGAATTTTTGGAATTAAAGTACGACATGCAATCGTTGACGCCAGGATATCGCTCAACGAAATATCCAGTCAGGATCAAAGATTCGCAGCCAATTAAAGATCGCAAGGTTGGCTCGTTTTTCCCATATGGAACTGGGATGTTCTCGGGATTCATGATGATCGTACCGGATAATTACTTCAAAACTATCAAGAGCGAGTCTAGCGATACTTTTTATGGCTGGGATGTCAAAGGCTCGGATAAGCTGTCGAAGAATTTTATTAAACAATTGGACAAAAAAAAGAATCACTACTTGTTGAATGTACACGTAGGATCCTCTTTGGATGATTCTTATTTAACTAAACAGGCAGCCGTGCCACTGAACCAGCTGAAGGTAAATGATTATTTGCAGGCTGGCTATCTTCGCCAGGCGGATGCTAAAAGTATTATGCGTAAAGCGACTGGATTGTTTTTATTCTTAGTCTCGATCTTCAGTGTGGCACTATTGATTGCACTGGGAAGTTTATTGACGCTAAAAGTGCTATTGCGTGACGATTATGAATGGCGTCAATTAAAGACTTTGAAAAAAATCGGGATGACGAATCAAGAATTAAAACAAATCGTTAAACGGGAAACTAAATTTTTATTTGCGATCCCTATGACCTTTGCTTTAATCCAGTCGTTTCTAGTCGTGGGCGTGGCCAATCTTTCCGTCAACCAACCAACATTTATTCCATTCTTATTGATTGGGATAGCTTATCTCGTCTTATACGGACTAGTCGGCTTTTTGACGTATATCTTGTCTTGGCGTGGCGTCCGGCAAAAGATCAATTAGTCTACTTGATAAGCCTTGGTATAAAAGCCAAATGGTTCTTTGGACGCGCCTTGCAGACCATCTTTGATTTCCTTATAAATCAAATCTTTCCAATCATTTAGATCAGCTTCAGTCTTGAAAGTATTGATCAACAAATATTGAGTGTGATCTTCATTGTTTTGGAAAACAGTTGGTTCGTGATTATTTTCGACAAATTCGGAAAATTTGTAGTACACTTTATCTTCAAAGATAGCGATTTGCTCGTTATTGAGTTTTATGTACACTAGTAAATAGAGACTGTTTGAAGAATCAAATTCACCTCTTAGGGAACGATAGTCACCAGAAGTGGTTAATTCTTTTATTAAAAGATGGTCTCCACTATTATCGAATAAGGGTTTTAATAAGGTATCAGCAGAAGTTAGCTGATTTTTTAAAAAATTATCTGTGCCTAGCTTTAATGATATGTTCATAATTATTGGAATCCTTTCTAAAAAATTTGGAGGGTTTATATGTTAATTACAGTACTTGGTTATTACGGTGGTTATCCGTACAAGGGACATGGTACATCTGGTTATTTATTGCAAGATGAAGGCCAAAATATTTTGATCGACTGCGGAAGCGGCGTTTTGAATGAATTATCAAATTACATTGACCCACTACAACTAGATGCCGTAGTCCTTTCGCACTACCACCATGACCATACAGCAGATTTAGGCGTCTTGCAATACAACTGGCAACTGGACCCACAAAATCGCAAGCATGAGGTATTACCTATTTATGGTCATACTCAAGATTTTGTAAACTTCGCTCAATTAACAATGGACGGAGTTAGCCAGGGCATTGCTTACAATGATTATGAAACTAGTGAAATTGGGCCATTTAAGTTCGAATTTTTACGTACGATCCATCCAGTTCCTGCCTATGCAATGAAGATCACTAAGGACGATAAATCAATTGTCTATACATCAGATACTGCTTATTTTGATGGGTTGATCGATTTTGCAAAGGGCAGCGACTTGTTAATAACCGATACTAACTTCGCTGAAGACAAAACTGGCAAAATTTGGCATATGACTACGAAACAATCTGGTAAATTGGCAAAAGATGCCGGCGTAAAGAGATTAATGATCAGTCATCTTCCTCAAAAGATAGATGTAGATACTATGTTAAAACAGTCACAGAATTATGCAGGAAATGTTCCAACAATTAATGCATTTACTGGACTCGAAGTGGAAGTCTAGACACCACAACATCTATAAGTTTTAAATTAGACTATCATTAATTATTTCTTATTTATTAAATAAAAATTTGATTATGTTAGATTGTGAACTATGTGTTTAATACTGATTATTAGCGGATTAGTGTTTCACAATTATTAACTATGAGAACGAATATTCGCTATTTATATTTCAAATAGTGTAGATTTTATAAATTCTTTGAGCTACAATATATTGTGTTAAGGAATTACCTTGGCACATATTAGTGAAAAAGGAGAGATTATTATGGTAACTATTTACACATCTCCAAGTTGCACTTCATGCCGTAAAGCAAAAGCTTGGCTTGAAAAGCACGACATTCCCTACAAAGAAAGAAATATTTACTCCGAACCATTAAATAAAGAAGAAATCAAACAAGTATTACAAATGACTGAAGACGGGACAGAAGAAATTATTTCTACTCGTTCAAAGGCATTCCAAAACTTAAAGACAAACTTGGAAGATCTTACGATCGACCAACTATTAACATTGGTACAAGAAAATCCTGGTCTCTTGAAACGTCCAATCATCATGGATGACAAACGTCTCCAAGTTGGTTTCAACGAAGACGAAATCAGAAGATTCTTGCCAAGAAGCGTTCGGACAATGGAGCTTCAAAAAGCTCAACTCATGGCAGGTCTTTAATAACTGACATAAATATGAAGAGTCTAATCTTTGAATTAGGCTCTTCATTTTGTTTTTCAAGAGTTCTTTGCTTTACAAGAAACTGAAGACTGTTAAAATGTAGATACAAGAATTGAGGTGACTATGATGGAAATGGATCATATTAATGAAAATACGATCAGAGTCATTCTTAGTACGCAGGATTTGCAGGATCGTGGAGTAACTGTATTAGATTTATTAGGTAATAAGAAACAAATTGAATCATTTTTCTATAGCATTTTAGATGAAGTTGATAAGAATCATACTTTTTCTAATAATGAACCGGTTACTTTCCAAATCATGCCCAACAAGGCTGGTTTAGAATTGCTTATCAGTAAAACAAATGATGAAGATGTTGACGGTTCATTGCCATTGGACAATGAGCAAGTTGGTGCTAATGACGAGCAAATCGCTCCAATTGGTTCTAACGAGCTTGGTCATGAAGAGTACGACGCAGACACTGCGCCTTATTTGAATGATCCAGATACCCCAACAAAGACCATTATTGTGGAATTCAAGAACTTCGAGGACTACATTCAATTGGCGAAGATCCTTCGCTTAGAGAGTGGAATTTCTAACTTATGGGAATATAAGGGTTCATACTATCTCCAACTGGTATTGTTTACTGACGAGATGCATGATATGACTTACAACGATGTCTTAGCGCTATTGAGTGAATATAGCTATCGGACAAAAGTTACTGCTGCAGTATTATCCGAATACGGAAAAGAATTAATGAGCAAGACTGCTCTTGAATTGACTAGATACTATTTTAAAGATTAATGAGAAAACCACTAATTTGTATTTTCAAATTAGTGGTTTTTTGTTTTCTGGATCAAAATTTCGTGATATTGTGAGTGTGTTATAAATCAATAAATACGCATAATAACAATTTTTTTGAAACGTAAAATTGCCATTGATATCAGTGTTTGATCAGTTTCATGAAAACTTTTTTCAGAAAATCCATTGACAAAAATAAACGTCGGTACTATCTTATTCATATCAATTAAAGCAAATCTAATTTCATTAGACGTTGAAGAGAAGAGTAGAATTATTAAGTAATTAGAAGCGACCGTTAGACAGTGAAAGGACGGAATGAACGATAATTTGAACATGAGCTTGGAGTCTTACTGAGGTGAAAGCCAAAGGTACGCAAGGATGCGATATCATCCCGGACATGTAAGTGTCGTTGAGGTATTTTGTGCAAGCAAAATATGAATTAGGGTGGTACCACGTTGAGTCGTCCCTATTCAGGAATAAAAAAATCGTCCTGAATAGGGACGATTTTTTTATTTCGCCATCGTTTTGCGGCTTTGCCGCTTAGCGATGGTTGCGCGAACGACCGAATGGGAGTCCGCGATTCCTTTTTAAAAAAAACTTGAGTCAAATTCATAAACAAAATAAACCAGACTGAACCAAAGTGAACCGACCAACCAAAATAACTAAAAAAGACCAAAGAAGGCGATTCCATGTATCTACAAAGAAATTATTTAAGACCAACTTGAATAAGGGGTCTTAAATAAATTAGGAGGGTAACGATGAGAAAATATAGAAAGGTATTAGTTGGTATATTAGCCAGCCTGTTGTTAGTAGTTTTAGCAGGATGTGGAAATAAGAGCGCCGATGGTCCAATCACTGTCGGCTCCCAAGGCTCAGATCTTCAGATCTGGGAACACATTGCTAAAAGCAAACAAGCAAAAGATGCCGGATTAAAGATCCAAGTCAAAGAAATCACTGATGGAACACAGTTAAACAAAGCTACTACTGAGGGCCAAGTTGATGTAAATGCCTTTCAATCATGGGCGTATTACCAAGCATATAACCGCGAAAATCCAAATGGTAAATTAGCAGCACTGGGGACAACTTATTTGGAACCAATGGGAATCTATTCTAAGAAATTCAAGAAGTTGGATGAGATAAAAGATGGATCAACTATTGCCATCGCTAATAATCCTGCTAATACTTCCAGAGGATTGGAATTATTACAAACAGCTGGATTGATCAAGTTGAAAAAGAATTTTTCAGCATTAGGCGATACTAAAGATATCACTAGCAATCCTAAGCATTTGAAGTTTAAGGAGATCGACGATACTACTGGACCACGTGTTTTAAATGATGTCGATGTCGTCTTGATCTCAAACACAGTTGCACTTGATGGTGGCTTGCACGTATTGACAGATTCACTGTTCCACGAAAAACTGGATCAAAGTACCAAAGACAATGTCAATATTCTAGCAACGGCCGCTAAAAACAAGAACAACAAGAATTACAAGAAGTTGGTCAAGCTTTACCACAACAAAGATATTCAAGCTTGGATCAAGAAAAAGTATTACGGAACCAAAATAGAAGTTAATAAACCATTATCATATTTTGATAATTAGGCTAATATTATAGATGTATCAAAAAGAAGAGGAGATTTTAAATTATGGCAAAAGTTGAAAGTTTTACATTGGATCATACAAAGGTTAAGGCACCTTATGTACGTTTGATCACTGAAGAACATGGTGAAAAAGGCGACGTTATTTCAAACTACGATTTACGTCTAGTTCAACCTAACGAAAATGCTATTCCTACCGCAGGATTACACACAATCGAACATTTGTTAGCAGGACTATTAAGAGACCGTCTAACAGGCGTTATCGACTGTTCACCATTCGGCTGTCGTACAGGTTTCCACTTGATCACATGGGGCGAACACTCCACTACAGAAGTTGCTGAAGCTTTGAAGGGTGCACTTGACGATATTGCAAACAAGATCGAATGGAAAGACGTTCAAGGAACAGACAAGTATAGCTGTGGTAACTATCGTGACCACTCATTATTCTCAGCTAAAGAATGGTCAAAGAAGATTCTTGAAGAAGGAATCAGCAACGATCCTTACGAACGCCACGTGATCTAATTTTTTAATTAGAGAAGAGGTAAGAAATATATGACATTTCCAGAATTGCAGGACAAAATTGTTTTCGTAACCGGAGCTCATCAAGGTATTGGCGAAGCAGTTGCTAATACCTTTATCAATGAAGGGTCGATCGTGATTGAAGCTGACTTAGCCTTTGAAAATAAAGACCTCGTCAAAGTGACCGATCATTTGTATCAGATCCACGTTGATGTTGCTAATGAGGAATCAGTGCAGCGTGTCGCAACAGATTTGCACGAAGCCGGATTGATTCCTAATGTTTTGGCACATGTGGCTGGTATCTCAACTATGGACTACTTAGTCGATAGCAAGACCAGCGACTTCGATAAAACCATTGCAGTAAATACTCGCGGAACTTATTTGATTGCTAAAAACATCGTCAATTTGATGTTGATGAATAATCAACCAGGTAAAGTAATTTTTATGGCTTCTCAAGCTGGTAAAAATGGTTATCGGGCAATGGCAGCATATTCAGCTTCAAAGCATGCTGTTTTAGGATTGACGAAAACTTTGGCAATCGAAGTTGCTGGCAAGCACATTAATGTTAATGCGGTTTGTCCAGGTATTATCGAAACTGCCATGAAGCATCGTGAGAGAAAAGATGGTGCTAAGATCAGAGGGCTTGAACCTGACGATATTGAAAAAGAAGACAATAGCCAAGTCCCATTAGGGAGAACTGGTAGGCCTCAAGATGTTGCAAATGTGGTATTATTTCTTGCTAGTCCGTTATCGGATTACATGACCGGTCAAGCAATCAATGTGACCGGCGGAATGACGATGAATTAGTCGTTATATGGTAACTAAAAAGGGAGTTCGGAAATTATCCGAGCTCCCTTTGATTTTTTCACGTAATCTCTATAGAGGTGATGTGAAATGTATGCTGCATTAAATGAAAAACAGCAATTGATCAATGCAATACAATGTAAAAATGAAGGTAAATATTTTTGTCCAAGGTGTCAAATGCCAGTTAAATTGACCATCAATGAAGGTACGCCATTTTTTCGACATGAAAATACCCATTTTAACGAAACTAATGAGCGCGATATTCATAAACACGGAAAAGATATCTTGGTCAAAGGATTGTCGAAAGCCTACGGTCGGCCAATCAAATCTGAAGTGTTTTTAAGCAAACTCGAACAGCGACCGGATATTATGGTCAATAAACAAACCGTGATCGAATACCAGTGCGCCAAAATTGATCTCCGAAAATTATCTCAACGAGTCATGAGTTATTACCATGCTGGAATCGACAATTACTGGATCTTGGGTGGAGATTATTTAGACGATAAGTTGACTAAACAGCATTTGAAATTTATCAACCATAAGCCGGAATGGGGCTTTTATATTTTAATGCTAGACTCGATCAAACAGAAATTCACGTTGTTTTATGAAATCAGATTTGTCGGACCATTTAATAAAATCGCTTATCGCAAAAAGAGTTTTAATAGTTGCAATTTGCGCTATCTGTTAAACTTTAAGCCAAAATTTACTAGCTTAAAAACATCAAATTCACGGAGTTTCATGCCAACAGGATCCAAAAGTTGAACAGCAAGATTGTTGATCGATTCAAGATGGCTTTTTTCCAAAAAAATAGTTTGCCAGTCGAAAAATATTTGCTCGACCAGGAATTTAAGATGCAAAAGCCTATTTATAAAACGCAGCTTTGGATGATCAAAAGTGGTGCTCCTGTACAACGGCTCAAGCAACCATTGCTGAATAAAAAAAGATAATCCAATGATTATCTTCTGAAGTTCTCTATATTAATGATCCTGCTCTGATGTCCATATCCACTTTGAATGTTTTCGTCTGGTTGGGGTATGGTTCTTTCAAGCATTGCGGTCAAGTTATCATTGATCGTATCTTCTGAAGTATCGCTTCCAAATCGATTGATCATTAGTCCTGGTTGTTGCGGGTTGTCGTCATCGAAGACAACGACAGTTGGGGCTTTTTCAATTTTCATTTCACAAGTCAATTCTTGATCTTTCTTGACGGCTTTTTTGACAGCTTCGCTGTTCTTTTCCGTAATGATTGCCTTGAAATCTAGACCGCTTTTATCAACGGCTAGTTTGATCGTTTCCTCGTTAAATGGTTTATCCAAGACGTTGACTTCATTTTGGATATTCATTAAGAAATTTCTTGCCTTTTTATTCCCCTGACAGGCGGCAGCCTTATATAGCAGGGCTGCTTCGTAAATATTTTCCGTAACTTCGTTTCTTTTCTCTAAGTCGGCTGGTTTAAAACCTTTCATCAACATATAATCAGTGATGGTAGCCATATTGAAGGTAGTCACGAAGTGGTACTGCGTATCGATATTATTTTTTCTAGTGAAGTCGATAATTGAACGCTCGACTTTCAAGCAGTACGAACATAAGGGATTAATATACAAAAAAACTTCCCACATAATATTCCCTCCATCTCTTTAGCAAAATCATTCTAACAGCAATCAGAAAAAAGGTAAAACAAACTGCTTTATTTACATAAAAATAATTTTAGATGAATATTAATGGAGAGTAAGCTATATTTAAATAGTAAAGAGGGGTCATAATGTCAGATATTAAATGGAATGAATTTTTAATTCCGTACACACAAGCAGTTGATGAACTCAAACTCAAATTTAGAAATGCTAGAAAAGAATTTTTGGAAAAGAACAATCATTCTCCAATCGAATTCGTTACTGGTCGAGTTAAGACTGTTCCAAGCATTAAAGAGAAGATGAAACGTCGATATATTTCTGAAGATTTATTGGAACAAGATATGCAAGATATTGCAGGTATTAGGATCCAGTGCCAATTTGTTGAAGATATTTATGACGTAGCCAAACTATTACATCAAAGAGAAGATATGCGAGTGATCGAAGAACGTGACTACATTGCCAATAGTAAATCTAGTGGTTACCGTTCCTACCACGTGGTAGTTGAATATCCAATTCAACTAGCGACTGGCCAAAAGAAAATTTTAGCTGAAATTCAAATTAGAACTTTAGCTATGAATTTCTGGTCCACCATCGAACATTCACTAAACTACAAATATAAGGGCGATTTCCCTGAAGAAATCAACGAACGATTGAAGCGTGCCGCCGAAGCTTCATTTTTATTGGATGAAGAAATGTCGAAGATTCGTGAAGAAATTCAGGATGCCCAGCAATACTTTACAGATAATAAGCGCGATTCAAATAACACGACGAGGTCGACGAAGAAATGAAATTCTGGGTAAATAATAATGGAAAACAAGAATCAGTCGAAGCGGCTGATACGATTCGCCGCGAACTGATCGAACATGATTTTGAGTTAGATCAAAACAGTCCGGCACTAGTGATCAGTGTCGGAGGGGATGGTACTCTGATCAGTACTTTTCACTCATACATCAATCAATTGGATAAAGTAAAGTTTGTCGCATTGCACACTGGTCATCTTGGTTTTTATTCTGACTGGACTGATGACGAAATTGAAGAGTTGATTCAACGGATCGTTGAACATGGTTCGGATATTCCATCGACGACTTATCCATTGGTCGAGGTGGATATTGAAGCAAAAGATGGCTCGACGCAGCACGGAATCGCCATCAATGAAGCTACTGTTCGTAGATTGTCTGCCTTAACTTTGAAGACACGGGTCGATATTGACAGCGAATATTTTGAGAGCTTTCGTGGCGATGGCCTCTGTTTTGCTACTCCAACTGGATCAACGGCCTATTCAAAAGGTATTGGTGGCGCCTTGATCCATCCGAAAGTAAATGTTTTTCAAATGGTCGAGATGGCTTCGATCAACAATCGAGTTTATCGGACAATCTCATCGCCTTTGATCATTCCGGAAAATCAAGTCGTTCATTTGTATCCTCAAGATGCTGAAGATTACGTCATCAACTTTGACGGTACTGTGGTCGAATTAAAGAATACAGAATGCATCAAGATTCAATTAAGCAAGCAACGTGCTCAATTTGCTCAATATCGTCACCGCCATTTCTGGACTCGTGTGGAAACGGCATTCTTAGGTCAAAATGACGAGTAGACGCTATTTAAAATATCGAGTTACTGAGACCGATAAGAAAGTTATTCGCAAATTTTTAGTCCACAAGAAGTTTTCTTCAAGCCAGCTCCACAACTTGAAAAATAAAGGTGGACTAATTTTTGTTAATCATCGCCAACGACATTTTAACTATCAAATGAAAACTGGGGACGAGATCTTGATCGTCATGAGTGTCGAGACACCGTCAGACTTGATTAAGCCCATGCCGGGACAAGTTGATGTGATTTATGAGGATAAGTATTTTTTGGTGATCAATAAACCACCAGGGATCGCATCTTTGCCTGCAAAGGCATTAACTAGCAAGACCATGGCGAATATCGTAAAATATTATTTGGAGCAAAATGGTGAGAACGGGACGATCCATTTAGTGACGAGATTGGATCGCGATACTTCCGGATTAATGGTTTTTGCCAAGAATTCATATGCCCATTCGATGCTTGATCAGATCTTGCATTCGGACCATTTTCAAAAATATTATTTAGCAATTATTTACGGGCATATGGAGCCAGAATCAGGCTTGATCGACTTACCGATTGGGATCGATCAATCCGCTTTTTACTTGCGGACCATTGACCATGATAACGGAAAACCATCTAAAACGATTTACAAAACTGTTGAGCGTTTTTCGCGTGGTAGTTTATTGAAATTGAAGTTATTGACTGGTCGGACGCATCAAATCAGAGTCCATCTTAAAGCGAGCGGCCATCCAATTTTTGGGGATTATATGTACACTAATCAAGAAGAGCCTTTGATCAATCGTCAAGCTCTTCACTGTGCTGAATTAAAGATAGTGCATCCAGTGACCGGAGAACTATTGGACTTGCAGGCACCACTGCCAGAAGACATGACGAGACTTTGCCAGACACTTAGGGGGTGAGTCAAATGGAAGAAGCAGAGAAGAGACTGCATGAGAAATTTCATGTACTAAATACTTTTCTTGACCATGATGACATCGTTAAATTCCGTAAAACGTATTTGGATATGCATTTTTATGACCAAAGTACGTTTTATTTAGGGTTAAAAAAAGAAGATCGGATGAAGCTTTACAAGATCCTATCGCCAAATGAGATGGGCGATATGTTCGATACCATCGAGGATGATCTGCCAGAGATCCCTGAATTTTTAGCGGAGATGAATGTCAAATATGCATCACAAATGTTGAACTACATGTACGACGATAATGCAGCCGACGTGTTGGAACATTTGGATAAAAGCGAGATCGACGCATTTTTAAATGAAATGCCAAAGACTGATGCTAATAATTTACGTGGATTATTGCATTACGACACTGAGACCGCCGGTGGTATTATGACCACTGACTTCGTTAAGTTCAGTCAAGATCTCACTTGTAGCGAAGCTATCAAGGAATTACGTCGGGTAGCTGGAGACGCTGAAACGATTTACTACTTATATATTTTAGATGACAATAAAGACCTTGTCGGCGTTATGTCTTTGCGTGATTTGATCTTGGCTTCTGCCTCGACCAAATTGAGCGAAGTCATGAATGTCGACGTCGTCGCAGTAAATGTTGACGACGAACAAGAAAAAGTCGCTCAAGTCTTTAGAGATTACGAACTACTGGCTGTACCAGTAGTTGATCACTCAAATAAATTAGTCGGTATCATCACGGTTGATGATGTTATTGAAGTTATTGATGACGAAGCCCAACAAGACTATTCAGGACTTGCTGGTGTTGACGTTGATGAATCGATCAATGACAATCCATTTCAAGCAGCCACCAAACGTTTGCCTTGGTTGATCACCTTGCTGCTGCTGAGTATGTTTACTGCAACTTTAGTGAATCACTATGAAGGATTGCTAGCTGAAGCTAGTATTTTAGCGGTATTTATTTCAACTATTACTGGTACTGCCGGTAATGCCGGTACCCAAAGTTTGGCCGTTGCCGTCAGACGTTTAGCAACCGAAGAAATCGACCGTCGCGACTTTTTCAAGTTGCTCGGTAAGGAGTTGCTGACAGGTTTAATGACCGGTATCGTTACTGGAGTATCGATCTTTGTGATTGTAGGATTATGGAAGCACAATTTCGTTCTAGGCCTAGTTATTGGTGTAGCGATGTGTGCTGCCATCACCGTCGCCAACGTTGCTGGTAGTTTTATCCCAATGCTGATGTCTCGACTAGGATTTGATCCGGCCGTGGCCAGTGGACCATTTATTTCCACACTGAGCGATTTGACCAGTGTGCTGATCTACTTCAGTATCGCAGGGATGTTTTTGCAATATTTTGTTGGAAAATGAAAATAGAATAGCCTTTGCAAATTGAATTAATAATTTGCGAAGGCTTTTTTCGTTCTTAATGATTGTTTGTAATTATAAGATTATTGATATAATTGTAAGCGGATAACTTTTTTCAAGTAAAGCTGATGTATTAATGTTCGAATATTCTAATCACTCATTTTTTACAGGAATACTTCAGAAGCCATATCTAGGGGGATAATTATCGTGGAAATATCATTTGTTTCACCAACAGTAAGACAAGAAGGATATCGTCAAATGGTCAACGAAGAATCCTTAAATGTTTTTACTTTGAAAAATGAGAAGTTTGGACTGCAAGTCAGTTTAACTTTGGACGAAGACACTTGGGTAAATTTAAATGATGATCAGTCATTGCCATTCAAAGGATTAGTAAAAAGATGTCGTCTAGCACTTGATGGTGATTTCTTGAATGGAAAACTTTATTTTGAAGATTTGGTCAATGATGATGACAATATTTCCAAAAGAGATTTGATCAGTACAAAAACAGCTCAATTATTGAAAAAGGGGACTCATTTTCTGTGGGCAGATCTGCAATTTGCCACTCCTGGGAAACAGAACTTAACCTTAAAACAATTTGAAAATATTAATTATGATCCAGAAAAATTAGTACAAACTGCCAATCAAGAAATTGAAGTATCAAATGTTCCAACTGCAGATAATCAGAGCTTTTATTTGGATTTATGGCAGCACTTGAGTAGTTTAGCTAGATATTATCAGGTGCCACTGTGGTCTGATGAACATTTTGAATTAATTGAAAATTATCTTGAACCACTTAAAGAGGCTGATCAAAAGGTCTGTGATTTGGTTTTGACAGATTTCCCATGGGCCGGACAAGGATGTTTTGCAGAAGATACTAATCCCAGCAGTCTTTATGAATACAACATTGTTGAAGTTTATCAAACTGACGGAAAAATAAGCTGTGATTTTTCACATCTAGATCGTTATTTAGCGTTGGCTGAGAAGTATCAAATGGATGATGAAATTGACTTATTTGGATTGGTGGGCAACTGGTCTGCCAAAGATTTTGGCAACCCAATAAATGATTACCGCGACCCATTGCGGATTCGTTATTATGACGTTGATCAAAAGCGCTTTGCCTTTATTGAAAGTAAAGCCCAGGTCAAAGAGTATTTAGAATTAGTTTTTAAACACCTTCAAGAACTTGGTATTTGGGACAAAGTACTGGTAATGGCAGATGAACCCAGCGATTTAAAGGTTATGGAGGGATATCAGGCTGTTCTTCAAAGCTGTAGCGAATTGCCGATCAATTATAAATTAGCCATCTTACATGATCGAGTCGTCAAAGAACAGGATCACGTGCTAAAAAATTATTCGTTGATCAGTTCAATTATTTGCGACAATATTCATCAACCGGATTCAATTGTGACGAAATCACTTCCAAATCTTACCTGGTATACTTGCTGCTTCCCCAAAAATTTAAATCAGTTTATCCACAGTCCCTTAATGGAATCCAGACTAGTAGGGCCATTGACGTATTTATTCAACATGAAGGGCTTTTTACGTTGGAATTATTGCTTATGGACCACAGATCCATTTTCTGACGTGACCTATAAAGATTGGAAATGGGCCGCAGGGGACATGTTTTTCGTTTACCCAGGGAAGAATGGCAAGCCTGAATATAGTTTAAGATTTAAACAATTGATTTACGGAATTCAGGATTTTAATTTCTTCAAATATTGTGAAACAAAACTCGGACGAGCTGCTGTAATCGAAACTGTGCAGAAATTAACTGGTAAAATTGATGACGTTAGTTATAACAAGCAGGATGACACGATAAATCTTAAATATCATGACGACTATAATATTCTTTCTCAGATCAAGAAAGAACTGGTCAATAAGATCAAAAACGATTCACTTTAAAATTGTTCAATCTAAAAGACCTCTCTAAGTTGGAATTTCCAACTAGGAGAGGTCTTTTTAGCGCTCAGTTTAGTTCTTTATAAAATAATTGGTGAGGAACTCCGCTGCGGATAAATGTATCACTATTTTCTGGCTGATAGCCAAGTGACGCATAAAAATCTTGGGCAGTGTATCGGGCAACTATTTCTATTCTTTGACACTTTGATCTAAAACATGCTTGTTCAAGCTCAGAAAGCAATTTGTGACCGATCCCATTTCCACGATATGGCTTTGCAATGGCAACTCGTTGGATACGCATCGTATTAGCATCGAGTTTTAATAGTCTCGCTCCGCCGATGCAAAGGTGATTCTTGTTGTAAATTACTAGGTATCGACATTTTTCTTCATCATGAATTTCTGTTGGTAAGTCACCATGTAATTCCTTGACGAAAACTGCAATTCGTAATTTTTTTAAGTCTTGATATGCTCAACTTTGTAAGTCTTCAGTCCAAATTAAGGTTAAATTATTTTGCATGTTCAATTCTCTTTTCGGTTTCAGAATCGAAATAATACAATCTGTCCTTTGGAAAAATCAAGTTCAAAGTTTCGCCGATTTTTGAAGAGAATTCTTTAGTGGTCTGAACTGTCATGCGTACTTCAAATTTTGGATGAAATAGAGTAATGATTTTTTCACTACCTAAGTTTTCAACTAGTTCAATTTTCCAGTCATCGCCAGAAGCCAATTTAATATCTTCGGGACGGATTCCTACAGTAATCGAGCCATTGATTTCTGGATCTAAATATTCGCGGATAAATTTTGAATCGTCATCAGTATTAAAGAAATTCATTTGGACATTGCCAATGAAACATGCTGTGAAAATATTTTGCGGGTCCTCGTACAATTGTTCAGGCTCGCCCATTTGCATAATCTGTCCATCGTTCATTAAAACGACCTTTGTGGACATACTCATGGCTTCTTTTTGGTCGTGAGTGACGTAGACAAATGTCTTTTTTAATTTTAAATACAATTCCATTATTTCTGCTCGGGCTTGATTACGCAATTTTGCGTCAAGATTGGACAATGGCTCATCCATTAAAAATATTTCTGGTTGTCTGATCATGGCTCGAGCTAAAGCAACCCGCTGCATTTGACCACCAGATAGTTCACGAGGGTATCGATCAAGCAAATTATCGATCCCTAGCATTTTTGAAATGTCATGGACTCGTTGATTTAATTCGTTCTTTGGAATTTTTTTCAGGATTAGGTTGATACCAATGTTTTTGAATACGTTCATGTGTGGGTAAAGTGCATAGTCTTGAAAAACCATCGATATGTCACGATCTTTTGGTTCGATTGACTTTACATCCTTGCCATCAAATAAGATGGTTCCTTCATTGATGTCTTCAAGACCAGATATGATTCGTAGCAAGGTTGTTTTGCCGCAACCAGAGGGCCCAACTAAACTTAGAAACTCCCCAGAATCTATTTCCAAATTTAAGTTTTTGAAAATATAGTTTTTATTGTCATACGATTTGCTGATATTTTTTAATTCAATAGTGGTCATGCATCGCCAGTCCTTTTTGTCAAATAATAAATTTCATGCGCTTACATTAATCTAACAATATATTATGATAAAATACAACATGGTATGAAAAGGGGGAGTTAATTAATGTTTGGAAAGTGGATCAAATACGGGGTTTTTGGCCTGATGTTTGTCATTCTTTTATCAGGTTGTTCTAAAAATTCGAAGAATAGTCAAAGCGATTCTAATAGCGAGATTTCTGTCATGGTGCCAGATTGGGGAGCACCTACTCAAAGCATGTTAAATGACTTTGAAAAGGAATCTGGTGTAAAAGTAAACGTACAACCTACTTCTTGGGATGACATCAAGAGTAAAGTATCAATTGCTTCCAATGGTAAGCAAGCACCTGCTGATGTGTTTGAGGTCGATTGGTCATGGGTCGGGGAATTTGAAAAAGCCAATTGGCTTGAAAAGGTTGATGTAAGTAAAGGCGATATTAAAGATATGCCATCACTTTCGACTTTTAAAATCAACGGTAATTATTATGCAGTACCATATTCAAATGATGTGCGTATTTTATATGCGAACAAAAAAATGTTGTCAGATGCTGGAGTTCAGGAAACACCAGACAGTTGGTCAGCAATGGATAAAGATATGAAGGCACTCAAAGATAAAAATGTTGTCAAATATCCGCTCCAATTTCCACTTCGAGCAGAGGAAAAGACGACTACATCCTTCATAACTTATGCATATTTGAGAAATGGTGTAATCTTCAATAAGGATAATAGCTTGAATAAAGCTAGCGCTTTAGACACATTTAAATATATCCAAAATGCCGTTAAATCCGGATATATCGATCCTGATAGTGTTTCAACTGACGGCATGGATACATTCAATGGCTTGAACAAGGGAAAGGGCGCCTTCTTGATTGGTCCTTCTTCATTTACAGTAAGTTCAAATAATAAAAAGGTATCTAAAGTAGTCAACCAAGTTGAACCACTCAAAATACCTTCAAACGACGGATCTTCTCAAAAGACTATTGCCTTTACTGAAGCTGTTGGTATCTCGAAATTCTCTAAAAACAAAAAAGCTGCGGCTAAATTTGTTAAATGGTATTCAACACCAAAAGTTCAAAAACAATTGAATAAGAACTTAAATAATATTCCAACTAGAACTAGTGTCCTCCAACAATTAGTTGATAATAAAACTATTAAGAATGGCTCGATTTTGGTTGATTCAAACAAGATCGTTGCAATGCCATTCCCTAATGGAGTTCCAGACAACTATGCCAAGTTGAGCAGTGCTATTTTCAATACAGTTAACAAGGTTGGTCGTCAAAAGATGACTCCAGAACAGGCAACAAATCATTTAGCAAAAGAAATTAATAAGATTAATAAGGATAAGTAAAGCATCAAAACGTTATCTGATCATGCAATTGTATTGTATGGTCAGGTAACGTTTTTTTGTAGATATGATTAGTGAAAACGCAATTTAACTTTCATAAAATTTATTTCTTTTCTTAATATCTAATAAAAATTTATGCGCTTACATTAATCTGAAGATATCTATGATAAGATATTTATTGGGATAAAAAGGGGAGTAAATTAATGTTTAAAAAGTGGATTAAATACGGGATTTTTGGATTATTGTTCGTTATTCTTTTGTCCGGATGTTCAAATTCATCTAAGAATGGCCAAAATAATTCCAGCAAAGAAATTACCGTAATGGTGCCAGATTGGGGAGCACCAAGTAAGAGCATGTTAAAGGATTTTGAAAAAGAATCTGGAGTCAAGGCGAATGTCCAACCAACTTCTTGGGATGATATCAAGAGTAAAGTTTCGATTGCATCCAATGGTAAACAAGCACCAGCAGATGTCATTGAAGTTGATTGGTCGTGGGTCGGAGAATTTGAAAAAGCCAATTGGCTAGAAAAAGTTGATGTCAGCAAAAATGACATCAAAGATATGCCATCGCTCTCAACTTTTAAGGTCGACGGAAATTATTACGCAGTTCCTTATTCCAACGGAGTAAGAATGCTATACGCCAATAAAAAAATGTTATCCGAAGCCGGGGTTGATCAAATGCCTTCTGACTGGTCGAGTTTGGATAAGGATATGAAAGCTCTTAAGGATAAGGATGTAGTAAAATACCCACTTCAATTTCCACTAAGGGCAGAGGAAAATGCTACAACAACATTTTTAACATATGCATACTTGAGAAACGGTATTATTTTCAATAAGGATAATACCTTAAACAAGGCTAGTGCCTTAGATACATTCAAGTTTATTGAAAATGGCGTTAAATCAGGATATATCGATCCAAACAGTGTTTCAACTGATGGAATGGATACTTACAATGGATTGAATAATGCCAAAGGTGCATTCCTGATCGGCCCATCATCATTTACTGTAAGTACTAACAACAAGAAAACTTCAAAGGTTGTTGGTCAAATTCAACCAATCAAGGTAACCTCAGATAAAGGTGCATCATCTAAGAGTGTTGCCTTTACAGAAGCCGTTGGTATTTCTAAATTTTCTAAGAATAAAAAAGCTGCTGCAAAATTCGTTAAATGGTATTCTTCAGCGAAAGTCCAAAAGCAGTTGAACAAGAACTTAAATAATATTCCAACTAGAACTAGTGTTTTGCAACAATTAGTAGACGATAAGTCTATTAAAAACGGTGAAGTTTTAGTGGACTCAAATAAAGTCGTTGGCATGCCATTTCCAAATGGAGTGCCTCAAAATTATTCCAAGATAAGCAGTGCTATTTTCAATACTGTTAACAAAGTTGGCCGTCAAAAATTAACAGCACAACAGGCAACTGATTACTTGGCAAAAGAAATCAATAAGATTGTTAAGGAATAAAAACAAAAAACGGTGTCTTTATTCACCGTTTTTTATTTTGTGTGAGATAGATGGGAAAAATACGAAATAAAAATATCATAGCTTTTGCCTTGTTATTACCGTGCATCTTGATAATTGGTGGAACTGTTTTTTATCCGATCATAACAACATTTAGCTATAGTTTGAGAAACATGAATCTGACTGAAGGCCAACAGAATAATTTTGTCGGATTCGAAAATTATCGAAAAGTATTAACTAATTCTGAATTTCGCGATGCTTTGATCAATAACATCGCAATTTTAATACTCGTAGTTATCCTTGGCTTGATCATGAGTATTTTTGTCGGGGTTATTTTGAATAAAAGTACCAAGTTTGGATCCATCTTAACTGCAATCGTCATTATCCCTTGGGCATTGCCACCGCTAGTCAATGGAATTATGTGGAAGTTTATTTTCTTTCCTGGATATGGTTTGTTAAACAACTTGCTAGTAAAATCACATTTAATTAACGCACCAATTTCCTGGATAACTAGTCGTTCATTATTTTTGATTGTGATTGCAATTATTATAATTTGGAGATCTGTTCCATTTTGTGCAATTTTAATTTTGGCGAACTTACAAAACATTCCAGATACTTACGCTGAGTCGTTTGGACTAGAAGGTGGGTCAAAATGGCAATCGTTTACCAAAATAACTTTGCCACTATTGTTGCCATCTCTAGGGGTCGTGCTGATAAATTTGACCACTACGGCAATGAATGTATTTGATGAGGTGATTGCATTGTCAGGTTATCAAACGGATAACGCAACGCTTTTAGTCTATAATTATTCCACTGTTTTCAATTTCTTAGATTTTGGAATGGGAAGCGCAACTTCATACATAATCATGCTTCTATCTGGAATCGTTGGTTATTTTTATGTCAAAAATATGACGAGAGATATTAAGGGATGAAAATGAAAAAATCAACTATTGGGTATACAATTTCATGCTTGTTAATCATTGTCTTGACGCTGTTGCCGATTATTTGGTGTTTGGTTATCAGTCTGACGCCAGAATCAGAAATGCTGTCATCGCAATTTCAATTCAGCAGCAAGAGTATGACATTTGATAACTATCAAACAATTTTTAATTTCAGTACTCCGCAAAGCGAAACGGTGATGTTAGGTTTAATGAATAGTTTAAAAATCTCAATTTTGACTATCATTGTTGCCTTACCAGTTTCTTTTATTACTAGTTACGCTTTATTCAAATATGATTTCAAATTTAAGAAATTATTTATCACAATTTTATTTTTAACACTGGTTTTCCCAGTGCTGACAACTATTATCCCAATTTATAACGTGTTCAAAAACTTGGGTCTATTGGACAGCATGTTCTGGACGGCCATCATATACACGTCATCAATTATGCCTTTATTGACTTGGATAAATTTAAACTATTTCAAATCGATTTCTCCTGAGATTTGGCAAGCCGCTAAAATTGATGGTTTTTCTGGACCACAGACATTTTTTGAAATTGCCGTGCCACTTTGTCGTCCGATTTTAGTAACCAGCACTTTGATCATCTTCTTAGCTACTTGGAAACAATATATGATACCGATGATTCTGTTGACTACTTATAAAAATCGTACATTGACACTGATCCTTTCAGATTTTATGACCAGAGATTCAATTAATTATGGATTGATTGCTGCGACTGGAATAATCTCCATCATTCCACCAATAATCGTTGCGGTATTCTTTAGAAAATTCTTGATCTATGGTTTTTCTGCACAGGGAAAAGTTTAATTAGACACTAAAATAGCCATATCCCAAAGATAACGGGGTATGGCTATTTACATTACTTGATTCTAATTTAAGTCGATCAACTTTGTTCCACGCAAGGCATTTACATTTAATTCTTTAGCGACTGCATCAGCATTTTCAAAAGTAATTCCGCCGCCTGGTAAAATATCGATTTTACCGTCAGCGTATGCAATCGTCTTTTTAATGTTTGGGATAGTTGCTTCGATTGGTTGATCCAATGTTCCACCGTGAGTCAAAATACGATCAACATCGTGGTCGATCAACCAGTCGATGGTAGCGGGTTGGTCTTTAGGATCAATTTGGTCAAAGGCCATATGGAAGACTACTTGCATACCAGAAGAGGCGCCAATCATCATTTCTAGAGCATCTTCATCCAGTTGGCCATCCTTGGTCAAGGCACCAAAGGCGACTGCATCGATACCTAATTTTTGGGCTTGAAAAATGTCAGTTTCCATCATTTTTAACTCAATATCGTTATAAACGAAGTTACCGCCGCGAGGTCTGATCATCTCAACGAGTGGGATCGATTTTTCTTGGAGATACTTACTAGTTTCTTGTAAGACACCTAAGCTGGGCGTTGTTCCACCGACAGCTAGGTTATCGTTTAATTCGATTCTGTTAGCTCCTGCTAGAACAGCATGAGGAATATTAGTAAAGTTTTCGACAGCAATTTCTTTGTACATAGACATCCTCCAAATAGGTTCAAAATGTTCAACTAGTATAACACAAAAAAATAAAGCCAAGACTTACGTCTCAGCTTTAAGATTATGCGCGTTTCATAAATCCAAAGTACAAAATAACGATGATAGCTAAAATAATTCTGTACCAACCAAAGGCCTTAAAGTCATTCTTCTTAATATAGTTAAGCAAGAACTTGATTGAGGCATAAGCGACGATAAATGATACTAAAACGCCGACTAATAAGATGATTGTTTGGTCGCCAGTAAAGGAATTTCCTTTGTGGAAGTATGAGAAGATCCTCAACAAACTTGCACCAAACATGGTTGGGATAGCTAAGAAAAATGAGAATTCTGTTGCTACGTATCTTGAAGTACCGATTGAGATACCACCAAGAATAGTTGCTCCTGAACGTGATGTACCAGGAACTAATGAAAGGACTTGGAATAATCCAATTCCCAAAGCTGTTCCATATGAAAGTTTGTTTAGATCAGTCACACGAGCTTCTTTGCCTTTGAAATAATTTTCAACGACGATGAATAAAATACCGTAAATCAATAGTGTGGCAGCAATTACTTGCCAACTAGTTAAGTTCTCTTCCATCCAGTCGTTTAATGGTAAACCAATAATGACTGAAGGTAGAATGGCGATGATAACTTTAAACCAAATTTGCCAAGTCTGATTCTTTTCTTCTCGGTTCTTTTTCGGTGAGAAGGGGTTTAATTTGTGGAAGTAAATTAAGATAACCGCTAAAATTGCCCCAAACTGAATAACCACCATGAACATGTCGATAAATGCCTTGGGTTCGCTTAGTTTGACGAACTCATTAGCCAAATACAAATGTCCGGTTGAACTGATTGGCAGGAATTCTGTAAATCCTTCAACGATACCAAGAATGATAGTCTTGATAATTTCAATGAGCATAGTCTATTCTCCTACATTTTTTGAAACTAGATAAAGTGTACACATACACACTCAGGAATGCCAATACTATCTTTAGTAATTGTTAAGATTCCTTTTTTAGGATTACGTTTAAATAGTGTCAAATTGTCAGAGTCTTGATTTGCTGCTAGTAAAAATTTTTCAGAAGGGTCTAACTCGAAATCACGAGGTCCTTTACCTTTAGTCTTAGCTGTGCCTAATTCCTTCAAGCGAGAGCCATCTTCACTGACTTCAAAGCTAGCAATAGTATCAGCTCCACGAGTCGATACATATAAAAATTTGCCGTCTTTCGTGATCCGAATAGCTGCGGTAGTATTCTTTTGCTCGTCTTTAGCAGCACTGGCTTCGTCAACTAATGTAAAGCGTGACTCTTTGGCATCGTAATGGAGCACTAAAACTTTTGAAGATAATTCGCAAGCCACGTAAATATATGGCTTAGTAGGGTGGAACACCAAATGTCTTGGTGCATATCCAGCTGGTGCAATGTAGCTAGTTAACAATTGCGGATTCTTTGGATCAGAAATGTCATACAAGTAAATTCTATCTGCACCGTAGTCGCAAATAATCAGCTTGCCATCTGGCGTTAAAACGCTGTAATGAGGCTTTGATTGGTCTTGTTCGGGACGAGGGCCAGTTCCTTCAAAATGAATTGTTGATAGTAATTCAAGTTTGTTGTCAGCGGTGATTTGATGAATCGTTACTTCGCTCAAATGAAAATAGGCACTGAAAACTAAATTGCTGCTTTTGTCGACATGGACGTATGAAGGGGAAGTCTCTTCAGATAAGTCCTTATCCAAAAATTTCGGTTCGTCGCCACTGATATCGTAGAGTGCGATACCGCCGCCATTGTCATCTTTTGCGATGGCAACTAATTTGAGATCATTGGTCACATCAATGTAGGTTGGACCGTTTAATTCGATAAATAATTTTGGATCTGTTAATTCACCGGTATCAGTATCTAATTGAGATTTATAAATACCTTTTCCAGTTTTTCTAGTGTAGCCACTAAGTAGAACATTTTCTAACATCAGATTACCTCCAAACGTGTATACTCTACAGTATAATGGTTAATGCCAAATAATTATATGGGGGCTATCCATGAAAGAATCAAGAAAAGAAAAAAGTTGGTTTTATCGTTCGTTTTTGAATAACCACGCAACTGTTTTATTGATCAACATTTTAATTGTTTTCTTAATTATCTTTTTATTCTCAAAAATCAGCTTTGTATTTCAGCCAGTTGGCCAAATTTTAGGCATTACCATGCCTCCTGTGATTTTAGCGTTGATTTTGTACTATTTGATCAACCCATTGATCAATGTGCTTGAAAAGAAATTTCACGTTAATCGAATATTGTCGATTTCAGTGGTATTTATTATTATCGCAGCACTGATAGTTTGGGGAATCATGTCATTGATTCCATTAGTTCAAAGTCAGATCACTTCATTGATCAAGAATTGGCCTAGTTATTGGGATTCATTAAATAAAGGATTGCAACATTTGTTCTCAGATCCTAAGATGCACGTCTTTAGGGATCGTCTGATGTCGGCTGACCAAAACATCAGCAAGAGTTTTGAAAAGTCGATGGACTCGATCGTTCCCCAGACATTTAACAATATTGGGTCTGCTTTGAGTGTTGTTACTAATGTAGTGATGATCTTATTGACAGCACCTTTTATCTTGTTCTTCATGCTAAAAGACGATAAGAAATTTAAGGAATCTGTTATCAAATTTGTTCCTAATCGTGCTAGACAGTCAACTAGCGAAATGCTTACTGAAATGAGTCAATCATTAAGTTCATACATTACTGGTCAATTGACTGTGGCCTTTTGGGTAGCGGTAATGTTCTTTGTTGGGTATTTGATTATCGGTCAGCGTTACGCCTTAGTATTAGGTATAGTTGCCGGTATCTTAAACTTGATTCCTTACATTGGTTCAACGCTAGCCTTGCTGCCATCGTTGGTAATTGCTGCTTTTATTGCACCATCAATGGTTTTGAAAGTAATTATCGTGTTCTTAGTTGAACAGACCATTGAAACTCGTGTGATCTCGCCAATTATTGTTGGTAATAAGATGCAAATGCATCCGGTCACGACTATTCTAGTTTTACTAGTGTCGGCAGGGATGTATGGTTTGATCGGAATGATCGCTGGTATTCCAATTTTTGCCATTTTAAAGATTATTTGTACTCGTATCTTCAGATGGTTCAAGCGAAATTCTTCTTGGTATACCGATGAAGATATTATCGAAGAAGAATCACAAGCACCAAAGAATCCACAACCTGAACCAATTTCTGATGTCACAAAAGATTCGGAAAAAAATCACAAATAATTCATTAACCTATTGAATGGGCTGAAATCATAGTTTATAATGATTTTAAACTTTTTCATTGCGTGTTTTTATCAGAAGAGATTTTGATAAAAGCGCGTAAATAGATAAGTTTCATAACGCATGCCCTTGCTGTGGTCTTCACCGAGGGAATGCGTTTTTTATTTTAAGGAGATAAAAATGACTAATCATATTGCATTATTTGAACCACTTATGCCTGCAAATACCGGGAATATTGCTCGTACTTGTGCAGGAACTAACACAAAATTACATTTGATCCGACCTCTAGGTTTCAGCACTGACGATGCACATATGAAACGTGCTGGCCTAGATTACTGGAACAAAGTCGATATCACCTATCATGATGATCTAGACGACTTCATGAACAGCATTCCTGATGAACAATACTTGTATTTGATCACTAAGTTTTCTGATAAAGTATATAGTGACACAGACTTTTCGGATACTAGCGTTGACCACTACTTTTTATTCGGTAAGGAAACTACCGGATTGCCTGAAAAATTCATGCGTGAAAATCCTGAAAAATGTCTGCGAATTCCAATGAGCGATAATATCCGTGCTTTGAATTTATCAAACACTGCAGCATTGGTGATCTATGAAGCAGTTCGTCAACAGCATTTTGCAGGTCTTGAACTAAGTCATCATTATGAGCACGACAAATTAGATTAAGGAGCTAGATCATGAAAACAAACAAAGGTCCAATTACAGTCCAATCATTTCATTACGACATGGCTAATCCTAGCGATGAAGTCAAACAGGAGATCCATGTTTCAATCGAGCATCCGGAATTGAAGGATGAAAATGGCAATCCAATGGATGAGACAAAAGGTAAGATCTATCAAGTGATCGTGCCATTTGAAATTCATCCTCAAGGAGCACCTTTTAAAGTTTCAGGTCTAATTGGTCAAGTGCTACAATTGATCGATTTCCACGACAACCCAGAAGACCTCAAAGATAAAGAAGTTCAACAAATTTCGCGCGAATGCGTGGAATATATTGAGACTTTGACTTATCAAGTAACTGCAGTTACTTTAAATCAAGGCGTGTCATTAAACTTCACTGCTGAGGATTCAGTTGAGCCAAATGAAAATGTGAAAAAACTTCGTGAAAAGAAGAATAAGAAAGATTAAAAAAACGCAGAAATGCGCTTTTTTTGTGCCACAAAAATGTATAATTTTTAAGATGAAGTTAATTTAAGGTGAGGTATTTATGGCTAGAAGAAAGTCGACGAAGACACCTAGTAAAACAACACGTAAACGCACTACTAAAAAAAATAAAGTTGATAATGTCAGACTAATAAAATCATTGGTAGGTCTAGGGTTGATAATATTTTCCGTCCTAGGCTTATTCAAGTTGGGTATCGTCGGTAAATTCTACGATAATTTGTATCGGATCGTCGTGGGAGATAGCTACCAATTCTTATTGCTAGTTAGTATTTTTGCCGGTGCATTTTTGATTGCAACTGGTAAATTGCCGAAGATGAATCCAAAACGGAATTTTGGTTTCGTCTTCACATATTTGGGAGTATTGATTTTTCTGCATAAGCTCATGTTCTCAAAACTTGACTTGTATCATAACTACAACCTGGTAACTTGGAATACCATCACGGCTGATATGGGCAGCAACTCGGTTTACCACTCAGTCGGCGGAGGAATGCTCGGTTCTTATTTATACAGTATTTGCATGCCTCTATTTTCAAGTTTAGGAACGACACTGGTTTCGATTTTACTGATCGTAGTCGGAATTTTAATGTTATTTAACGTAACCATGGAACAATTCTCAAATGTGACTAAGTCATTTATGCAACACTGTCGCAACGGCTTAGTCGCTGTAAAAGATGCATTTTCCGGACGATATGAAAACTACGTCGACAACAAGGATAAAGATAAGCCCGTTGCTAAACCAAAGGCTAAGAGTACAGCAGCAGTTGAACGTGAAGATGACAAGTATCAAGATGTGAACAGCTTTGCTCACAAAAATGATTCTGAACCTGATGCTAAATCTGATGACACACGTCCACGAGATGAAGATACTGGTTTTGTCATCGATGTGCCAAATCAAGATAGTTCCGCGCCTGAACCAATCGCACATAAAGCTGAAGTGGTTTCAAAACCTTATGGCGTTGATGGAGCGACCGCTGATAAAGATTTGCCAACTCCACGTTCAGCAGCAGAACATAACAACGTTTCTGATGACGACTATAAATTGCCATCGGTCGACTTGTTGAAACAAGTTCCTAACGTTGATCAGAGTGCTGAAGTTCGATTGATCGATGAAAATAAAGATAAATTAAAACGTACTTTTAAGAGTTTTGGCGTCGACGTTGATGTCAAAAAAGCTAGCTTAGGTCCGACAATCACTAAATACGAAGTTCAACCAGCTATCGGTGTTAAGGTCAGCAAGATCGTCAACTTAGCTGATGACTTGGCACTAGCATTAGCAGCAAAAGATATTCGTATTGAAGCACCGATTCCAGGTAAGTCATTTGTCGGGATCGAAGTTCCTAATAAGACTGTCTCTTCGGTTTCATTCAAGGACATCACGGAGCATCAAAAGGCTAACAAGAATCCGTTAGTCGTCCCACTAGGTAAAGATGTTTCGGGAAATATCATTGAAGCAGATATCACCAAAATGCCCCATCTGTTGATTGCCGGTTCGACTGGTTCAGGTAAATCAGTTGCCATCAATACCATCATTACTGGTATTTTGATGAAAGCTAAGCCTAACGAAGTCAAACTCATCTTGATCGATCCAAAGATGGTTGAGTTAAACGTCTACAATGGGATTCCACATTTGTTGATTCCTGTAGTTACTGATGCCAGAAGGGCGGCTGGTGCCTTGCAAAAAGCCGTGACTGAAATGGAACGACGCTATAAGCTTTTTGCCGAAACTAATCATCGTAATATTGGTGAATACAACGAAGAAGTTGATGAGTACAACAAGACAGCCCCTAAAGATAAGCAAATGGAACGTTTGCCATTTATCGTAGTTATCGTTGATGAATTGTCTGATTTGATGATGGTCGCCGGACACGAAGTCGAAGCAGCCATCGTTCGTCTAGCTCAAATGGCACGTGCGGCTGGATTGCACATTATCATTGCTACCCAGCGTCCATCAGTTGATGTTATTACTGGTTTGATCAAAGCAAATATTCCTTCTAGAATTGCCTTTGCGGTATCTAGTGGTGTCGATTCAAGAACTATTTTGGATTCGGTTGGTGCCGAAAAACTATTAGGACGAGGAGATATGCTTTTTCAACCAATTGGAAAAAGCAAGCCAGTCCGTTTACAAGGTGCTTATATTTCTGAAGAAGAAGTTGAAAACGTTGTTAACTTTGTTAGCTCGCAACAACAAGCCGAATATGATCAAGATATGATCCCAACCGATGTTTCTGAAGATGGTGGCGAAGGCGGCAAAGACAAGCCAAACGATGAATATTGGGACGATGCTGTCGATTTGATCGTCAACCAACAGTCAGCCAGCGTATCCATGTTACAAAGAAGGTTTTCAATTGGGTATAATAGAGCTGCTAGGATCGTTGACCAAATGCAAGAAAAAGGCATTGTCGGTCCATCAGAAGGAAGCAAGCCTAGAAAAGTATTGCTGACTCCTGAACAGTTAGAATCTATACGGAAAAAACAGGTGGAAAATTGAGAGAAACCTTAGCCAAAAATGTAGTACTAAACGTTAAACAATTAAATCAATTTCGGACGATTAAGATCCAAATCGATTTTTTACGTCCGATCAATAAAGATGAATCTACCAAACGACGTTTATTAGCTAACGTCCTGAGTAATTCGACCGAAAAATTTCCAAGTTTCAAAGCCTTAAACGATCGTGAAATGGAATTATATGGAGCTGAAATCAGTGCCTATACACGTTCGTTGTTAAATTTTAATGACCTCGGATTCAGTATTGAATTTGCTGATCCAGGCTTTTTGATCGGCGACACTAACCAAGTTCAAAATAATTTGGAATTATTGCGAGAAATTATTTTTGAGCCAAATTTGAAGAACGAACATGAATTTGACCAAACCGCATTTGACGTCGAGAAACGAAACATGATGTCGAACTTAGAAGCTGTTGTTGATAATCAGGATTTGGTCAGCATGCTTGAGTTGTCTAAATTAATTCATCATGCTAATCCTGACAAGTTGATCCCGCTTTTTGGGGATAAGACGCAACTTGCTAGTCTTGAAAATGCTGAGTTATTGGACTACTACCGTGATGTCGTCAAAAATGATTTTGTCTTGATCAACGTGGTTGGGAATGTCGATGGCTCAAAATTCCTGGATTTATTTAAGAGCCAGTTTGCAGATGTTTTGCTGAAACAACAACGTTCAGATTTAAAAATCAAATTTGAGAACTTTGACGATCTGATCGAAAATCCTGCTAAAAAAGCTGACCACAAGGAAGTTAACCAAAGTCGTTTAGCTATTGGATACGTATCAGATAAATTAGAAAAGGGTTCAAGTCACATTGCTCCTCAAGCAATGAATTTGATTTTTGGTGGGGATGATCAATCGCAATTGTTCCTACAAGTCAGAGAAAAAAATAGTTTAGCTTATTCAGTTTCAAGTACTTATCAGCCCAATAATCATCTTTTGTCAATTTCTGCCGGACTTGATGCAAGTTCAATGGATCAAGCAATTTCCTTGATCAATGATCAGTTGCAATTTATGAAAGATGGCAAATTCACTGATGATCAGATCGAACATGCTAAAAAGGTGCTTTTTACTAGACGAGCCATTAGTTCGGATAGTATTCAACACTATATTATGCGTAGTATTTGGGAATGCGTATACCCAGAAGCAATGCTCGACGAAGAAGAATATAAACAAGAATTAGCCAAACTAGATCGAAAGCATATTATTTCCGTAGCAAATAATTTACATTTGATTGCTGAATACAAGTTGATTGGAGAATAGTATGGCAGAAAAACTCACAAAATTAATTAAAACGATGCCGAGTGGTTTTCAGGTAATTGCTGTACCGCTTCCTGGTTACAAACAAACTTATAGTGTAGCCATGACCGATTTTGGTTCAGTTGATACCAATCTAGGTTCTGGAAAACATTTGCCAGCTGGAATCGCCCATTTTATCGAACATAAACTTTTTGCAAAGCCTGGTTATGATGTGTCCGAGAAGTTTGCTGAATATGGTGCTAATTCAAACGCATATACTAGCTATACAAAGACAGCATATTTATTTCAAACCTTAGAAAATCCTTACGACAACCTCAAGGTGCTGCTAGATTTGGTGGAGCATCCATACTTCACTGAGCAGAATGTTCAATCTGAACGTGGCATTATCAATCAAGAGATCCAAATGTATTTGGATATGCCAGAATGGGTCCTTGAACAAAAGATCTTGAGTCAGTTGTATCCACATGATCCGATCTCTGCCGATATTGCGGGATCTTCGGAGTCATTGCAAATGATCAATAAGGATAATCTTTTGGCTACTTATCGGAATAGTTATCGTCCAGCAAATATGGATCTAGTGATCGTTGGAAATGTCGATTTTGACAAGATCGTTGATGTGGTTGAACAGTCGCCATTTGAATCAATGGATAGTCAAACTGAAATTGAAAAAAATAAATTTGAGCCAATCGGTCCTGGCGGTCAATCGACTATGAAGATCAGTCAGAGTCGAGCTGCTTTTGGAATTCGGATCGATACTGACTTGACAGGCTACGACTTGGTCAAGTATCAATATATTTTGAATATGATCATGGAAACGTTGATTGGAGAATCATCAGAAAATTATCAAACTATGACTAATAAAAACCTCATCGACGATAGTTTTTCTTATAATGTTGTTGCAGAAAATGACTATTGTTTTATCATTGTTAGTGGGTCGACGAATAAACCTGATGAATTTCAGAAATATTTGCGTGATTATTTCCTTAACAATGATCTCGATAAAATATTAACCAAGGATAAATTTGAACGGATCAGACGCGATGCAATTGGAGCATATCTTTTTGCTCAAAATTCACCTGATGCGATTGCTAATCAAATCGCTGAATTGCAATTTTATGACGTGGATTATTTACAATTGGTCCAATTGCTCAATTCAATCAGTCTAGAAGAAGTCCTCCAAGCATCAAAAGATGTTTTTAAGAATGATAATTTTACTTACTATAATTTGATTGCAGATGGAAAATAATATGTATGCATTGATAATGGGTAGTTCCGGCGATATCGGAGCTAGCACTGCGAAAAATTTAGCTAATAAAGGTTGGTCGCTTTACCTTCATTACAATAAGAATCGTGAGCGGATCGATCACTTGTATCAAGAATTAAGAAATCAATATCCACATCAGGACTTTATTCCAGTTCAATATGATATGGAAAAAGATCATGTAGATAAATTGACCTCGCAAATTTTTGGACTTGATGCAATAATTTTTGCCCAAGGAAATACTTACTATAAATTATTGGTAGATATGGATGAGCAGGAATTGGATTCGTTGTGGAACATTCACATCAAGCAACCAATCTTGATTCTTAAAGAACTGCAGGATAAATTGGCTACTAAACATCATGGACGAATCGTCTTTATTGGTTCCATCTATGGGAAAATTGGCTCAGCAATGGAAGTTGTTTACAGCACGGTGAAGGGCGCGATGTCTTCATTTGCAGATGCTTACGCTAAAGAGGTCGCGTCTTTGGGAATATCAGTCAATGTAGTGGCTCCCGGGGCTGTAGATACGAAAATGAACAATGAGTTTTCTAGTCAAGATCTAGAAGCCGTTCGTGAAGAGATCCCGGCCAATCGATTAGCTAACTCAGATGAGATTGCTGATCTGGTTGGATATTTAGTACAAATTAAATCGAATTATTTAACAGGACAAACCATTTATTTTGCAGGTGGATGGCTCCTGTAATTCAACGATGATACTTATGATATGTTATACTTATAAAAATTAGTTAATGGTGGTATGAAATGGACGAAATTGGCCAAAAGTTAAGAAATGCTCGTATCAAAAAGGGCTATACAATTGATGACTTGCAACAAGTCACAAAGATTCAAAAGAGATATTTGATTGCCATTGAAGAAGGTCAGTTTGATCATCTTCCTGGTGATTTTTATGTTCGTGCATTTATCAAGCAATATTGCGAAGCTGTTGATTTAGATAGCAATGAATTGCTAGATGAATACAAGGCTGAGATTCCTGATTCTCAACCACATGAAGAAGTTACACAAGAAGATACAACCAAGAAACGAGCTATCTCTGAAAGTTCAAATTCCTTTTTATCAGGCTTGCGTAACTATGTTCCTCAAATTATTGTCGGAATCGTAGTTATCATTATTATCGGCGTGATCATTTTTGGTATGGTAAATCGTAGCAAGAGCTCGTCTCAAGTTACGATTCCGAAGGATACTAGCAGCCAAACGACATCTAAGTCCAAGTCAAAGAGCAGTTCTTCAACTAAGAAGAAATCTACTGCTAAGAAGGCAACTACTAATGAAGTAAGTATCAAAGAATCAGCAACGCAAGGTACTTACACAATCAAGAACTTGCCCGCAAACAAAGATACTGATGTTGTCGTTTCTGCTGATGGTGGCCAAGCTTGGATCTCATTTACTGAGGGAACTAGCAACATGGTTTGGCAACAAGCAATCAGTTCTGGCGATAAGAAGTCTACTAGCGTACCTGCTGATACTAAGACATTTAGTATCCACACTGGTAATATCCAATACACTAAGATCACCGTGGCTGGTAAGAGTGTAGATCTGGGTACAACAAGCAATAGTTCTTCGATTGTAAGAACACTAACATTTAATATTGAATAGTTTTTTGAAAAAGAAAATGGTGTCTGCTTAAGAGAATAGAGTGGCGCCATTTCTTGGTATCAAGGGATTTATGACTTATAGATAATGTGGAGGAAGCTAACAATGGAATGGAATTTACCAAATAAATTAACAATGTTCAGAATTATTTTGATCCCGGTCTTTATTATTTTACTGGCCTTTAATTTCACTAGCTGGGGTGACATTTATGTGATGGATGACCTCATACCGATGAATCATGTGATTGCAACAATTGTTTTCATCATTGCATCATTGACTGACTTAGCTGATGGTAAAATTGCTAGAAAGAATAAGATCGTGACTAATTTTGGTAAATTCGCAGATCCGTTAGCTGACAAAATGTTAGTAATGACTGCATTTGTCTTTTTAGTTGGATTGAAGATGGCACCAGCTTGGGTTATCGCAATCATTGTTTGTCGGGAACTTGCAGTTACTGGATTGAGAATGTTGCTACTTGAAGAAGGCGGCTCAGTTATGGCTGCTCAAATGCCTGGTAAAATCAAAACTACCACCCAAATGTTGGCAATTATCTTCTTGTTAATGCACAACATCTTCTTCTCAGCTATTAATTTCCCAATCGGTGAGATTTTCTTATACATTTGCTTATTCTTTACTTTATATTCCGGATTTGATTACTTCTGGCAAGCCAGAGATGTATTTAAAAAATAATGTCGTAATTTAGAAGAGAGAACAATGGATAAAGATATTTTTGAAAACTTTCGTGAACAGATCGAAGTTGCAGATTTTGAAAATGGTATTCCTGAGGAATACCAAAATATTCCCGAAGAAACTGTGTCGAAGCTATTAGCTGATAACAAGACCATTACGGCTGCTGAGAGCTTGACTGCTGGATTATTCCAGTCAACGATAGCAGACGTACCTCATGCATCAAAAGTCTTTGAGGGAGGTTATGTGACCTATTCTGACGAAATGAAAGAACAGATGTTGCACATACCTTCAAAGGTCATCAAAATGCATACTGTGGTCAGCGCACCAGTGGCACAACAGATGGCTGAATCAACTGCGATCATCTTAGAAAAGGATATCGGAGTTGGCTTGACCGGAGTGGCTGGACCAGATCCGCTAGAAGGAAGTCCGGTCGGAACAGTTTATATTGGAGTGTACGATAAAATCAGTAATAACGTTGAAGTAAAAGAATTTCATTTTGATGGAAGTCGAAATGCTATTCGTCGAAAGGCTGTTATATCTGCCTTTGTACTCGTTAGAAATATTGCCTAGAAAAAAAAGCGAACAAATGTTTGCTTTTTTCTTGCTTTTTGGACGATTTACTAATACTATTTATAATGATGAAAGCATTAGGAGGAAGACAATTTGGCAAAAGATGAACGTCAAAAAGCATTAGATGTTGCCCTAAAGAAGATCGAAAAAGACTTTGGTAAGGGTGCCATTATGCGTATGGGAGACGACTTGAATACTCAAATTCAAACTGTCTCAACTGGATCATTGGCTCTAGATAATGCACTAGGAGTTGGTGGTTTTCCACGAGGAAGAATTATTGAAGTGTATGGACCAGAAAGTTCTGGTAAAACAACCGTTGCTTTGCATGCCGTTGCTGAAGTTCAAAAGCAAGGCGGTACAGCAGCATATATCGATGCTGAAAATGCCATGGATCCTGCCTATGCTACCGCTTTAGGAGTAAATATCGATGATTTGCTTCTGTCACAGCCTGATACAGGTGAACAAGGACTAGAAATTGCTGACGCACTGGTTTCCAGTGGTGCGGTCGACATTGTTGTAGTCGATTCAGTTGCTGCTTTAGTTCCTAGAGCAGAAATCGAAGGTGAAATGGGTGACGCCCACGTTGGTTTGCAAGCTCGTTTGATGTCACAAGCTTTACGTAAGCTTTCTGGCTCGATCAACAAGACTAAGACAATCGCCTTGTTTATCAATCAGATCCGTGAAAAGGTTGGTATCATGTTTGGTAACCCTGAAACTACTCCTGGTGGTAGAGCTTTGAAGTTCTACTCAACAATTAGACTAGAAGTACGTCGTTCAGAACAAATCAAAGATGGTAGCGATGTAATTGGTAACAAGGTTAAGATCAAAGTCGTTAAGAATAAGGTTGCCCCTCCATTTAAGGTAGCAATCGTTGATATCATGTATGGTCATGGTATTTCTAAGACTGGTGAACTAGTTGATATGGCCGTCGAAAAGGACATTATCAAGAAGGCTGGATCTTGGTATTCATATGAAGATGAGCGAATTGGACAAGGTCGTGAAAATGCTAAGACCTTCTTGTCAGAAAATCCTGAAAAAATGGACGAGATTATGGCAAAAGTTCGTGCAGCTTATAATATGGACGGTCAAGCCGACGAAGATAAATCAGATGATAAAAAAGATGCAGACACTGACAAAACCGGCGAAAGCATTGACATGCTTAAGGATTCAGACAACGAGACCAAGTAATGGTCTCGTTTTTTTTGCAGATTGTTTTGTTGACATGCTGATTTTATTCTATAATATAAAGTTGTATGTAAAAGTTTTGTACATATTAAGATTTTACAAACAAATTTAATTAGTAAATAAGTGGAGGTGATAGCATGCCGAATGCTATCATAACCCTCTTTTTTGCCTTAATAACATTGATTGTAGGTGCCTTTTTCGGATATGCTCTCTGTAAAGACTCCTATGAGAAGAAACTTTCACAAGCTAAGAAAACAGCTGAAGATATTATTTCAGATGCGAAAAAGTCTGCTAAGTCTCTCAAGAAGGAAACTCTTCTTGAAGCTAAGGATGAAGCACACAAGTACCGCGAGAAACAAGAAAGCGAACTTAATGAACGTCGTCAAGATGTTAAGAAACAAGAAGATCGCAATCTTGAACGTCAGGATATTTTAGATCGTAAAGATCAATCGTTGGAAAAACGTGAAGAAAATATTGAGAAGAACGAAAATAATATTTCCGCTAAAGAAAAACAACTTGATGAAAAAGATAAACAATTGACTAATACTCTTGAAGAACAAAAAGCGGAATTGACAAGAGTAAGTAACTTAACTAGGGACCAAGCACGTAAAATAATTTTAGATGATCTAAACAAGCATCTTGTTCACGAACGTGCCACAATGATCAACGAAAGTAATGAACAAGCAAGACAATATGCTGACAAAGAAGCTAAGTCATTAATCGTCGCAGCTATTCAAAGAAGTGCTGCAGACACCGTTTCAGAATCTACAGTATCAACAGTCACATTGCCAAACGAAGATATGAAGGGACGTATTATCGGCCGTGAAGGTCGTAATATCCGGACTATCGAAGCTTTGACAGGTGTCGACTTGATTATTGATGATACTCCGGAAGCGGTTGCATTAAGTGCTTATGACCCAATCAGACGGGAAATAGCACGGATGGCTTTGGAGAAATTAATTGAGGATGGTCGTATCCATCCGGCACGTATTGAAGAAATGGTTGATAAAGCTAGAAAAGAAATGGATGATCATATCCGTGAAATTGGTGAACAAACTGTTTACAGTTTGGGAATCAGCTCAATCAATCCGGATCTTATTAAAATTATTGGACGTATGCAATATCGTACTAGTTATGGTCAAAATGTTTTAAGTCACTCAATCGAAGTAGCCAAGATTTCCGCAGTTATGGCTGGTGAATTGGGTGAAGATGTTACTTTAGCAAAACGAGCAGGGTTATTACACGATATAGGTAAATCTATTGATCGTGAAGTAGATGGCTCACACGTAGAAATTGGTGTGGATATAGCCACTAAGTATAAAGAACCAGAAGTGGTCGTAAATACGATTGCTTCTCATCATGGTGATGTAGAACCAACTTCATTGATTGCCACCATCGTTGCAGCCGCAGATGCAATTTCTGCTGCTAGACCAGGTGCAAGATCTGAATCTATGGAAAACTACATTCACCGTCTTGAAAAACTTGAAGAAATTGCGAATAAACATGAGGGTGTTGATCACAGTTATGCTATTCAAGCGGGTCATGAAATCAGAATTATGGTTAAACCAGAAGAGATTTCTGATGATCAAGCAGCAATTTTATCAAGAGACGTCAAAAATGAAATCGAAGCTAACCTCGAATATCCAGGACATATTAAAGTCACTGTGGTACGTGAGGTTAGAAAAGTTGAATTAGCTAAATAGATTTTAGGGGAGATAGTGAAATCACTATCTTTTTTTTTATAATGTTTTGGTATTAGCTCACGGTATTGTTATAATTGAAATATTATTGGAAAGTGAGTTTTGGGGAAATGTCGAGTATGTTTAGTGTGATTGTAAAGTTATTCCTGACGATGATCTTGTCAGCCGTGATAACTCCCTTTGTTATAAAACTGGCCTATATTTTGGGAGCGGTCGATAATCCCAATGCTCGGCGAGTTAATAAAAAACCGATGCCAACAATGGGCGGGTTAGCAATCTTTATTGCTTTTACCTTCTCGACCTTTGTTTTGTTGCGTAATCAGTTCCCTAGTCATGAATTGTTCAGTGTTTTCTTAGCTGAAGTTATCATTATCTTGACTGGTATTATTGATGATATTCGAGAACTGTCGCCAAAAGCTAAAATGGCGGGGATTTTCGTTGCCTCATTGGTAATTTACTTCTTAGCTGGAATCCGAATGAATGAAATTGTTGTTCCATATTTGGGTACGTTCCAACTTGGTTGGTGGAGTTTTCCAATCACGATCATTTGGATCTTGGCCATTACCAATGCGGTCAACTTGATTGATGGGTTAGACGGATTGGCGACTGGTGTTTCCATAATTGCGTTGTTCACCATGGGAATCGTGGGTTACTTCTTCTTAAACCTTACCAACGTTTATGTTTCTATCTGGGTATTTGCTTTAGTTGCGGCGTTGGTTGGATTTTTGCCGCACAACTTCCACCCAGCCAGTATTTTTCTTGGCGATACCGGAGCGCTGTTTATTGGATTCATGATTGCTGTCTTCTCACTGAAGGGTTTAAAAAATGTTACCTTCGTTACTATGTTGATCCCAGTGGTCATCTTAGGTGTCCCAATCACTGATACTGTCTATGCAATGTTGCGTCGATTCTTAAATAAGAAACCAATTACGCAAGCCGACAAGCATCATTTGCACCATAGATTAATGCAGTTAGGATTATCGCATCGTCAAACTGTGTTGGTAATTTATGGCTTGGCTTTAGTATTTGCCTTCATTTCATTGCTATTGCCGCTATCTAATTTCTGGGGTAGCTTATTATTAGCAGTCGCATTGCTGATTGGCTTGGAACTATTCGTCGAATCGATCGGCTTGATCGGCGATAATCGCCAACCATTGCTGCACGCAATTCAAAAGTTCATTAAACGACTCGAAAAGAATAATCAAAATAAAAAGTAGTGAGTGTGACAAAACATGGTCATCTCCTGGGCACCAACATAAAAGAGGATCTAATTCGTATTTTGAATTAGATCCTCTTTGTATTTAGGCGGAGGGAGATATGTTTTGTCGCACGTTTATGCCGCAAGTTTGTTGATGTTGGAGTTATGTCAAAATTTAATATTTTTAGTTTGCTTCAATTGGGATTTGTTTAAACTCTTGGTCTGTTTTTTCATACTTGATCTGATTTTGAAAACTGTCGACCATCTTTTGCAATTCTTCAGTTTCATTTGACAGGTCAAAGTAAATTTCGACGGAGACGTCAGTTGAGAATTGTTTGTTCTCGAGAATAATTTTTTCATTTTTAGCATAATTCTCAAACTTGTCATACATGTGATAGGGAATACGTAACTGATAACCTTGTTGGAGACGGTTTTCAACTAAACCAATTTCTTTGATACCTTCAGCTGTGGTGGAAGAATAAGCCCGGATCAATCCACCGGCACCTAATTTGATGCCACCAAAGTAACGCGTCACCACTGCGGTCACGTTCTCCAATCCTTGTTGCTGAAGAACGTTGAGAATTGGTGAACCGGCTGTTCCACTAGGTTCGCCGTCGTCAGACATTCGTTCGATCAACACATTTTCTTGAACGATGAAGGCAAAGCAATTATGGGTCGCACCAGATTCTTGAGTTCTGATTTTTTCGATAAAATCGTTAGCTTCTGCTTCAGAATTAGTCTGAGCCAAGTGGACTGTAAATTTAGACTTTTTGATTTCTTTGAGATAATCGGCAGTTTTTGCGATAGTTTTGTAATTTTTCAAAATAAGTACCTTTCAATGCGTAATTTACTATATGACAAATAATATAGAAGAACTTTCCGGTGGAAGAATCATTAATACTAGCTTACTAAGTAATCAACAGATTAGTCAATTAAAGAAACGGGGAGCACAGGTGGTTCCAGCCAGTCAGACTAAGGATGGGAAAACAGTCTGCCGACGGTGTTTATCTGTGATTAAAACAGATCTTTTCGTTGATCAAAAAGTTTATTGTCGCAATTGTCTGAATTTTGGCAAATTGTTGACCGACGATAAATTAGTGATCACGACTAGTAATCTGAAATTTCCAATTCAGCAAAATCCGATGAGTTGGACTGGACAGCTAACTGACCTGCAACAAAAAGTCTCCCTTGAGCTACTCGCTGCATATGCAAATAAATCAGATCATTTGATCTGGGCAGTCACAGGTGCTGGAAAAACTGAGATCATTTTCCCACTAATCGAAAAAGTTATTCAGGCAGGGAAGAGAATTGCAATTTGTTCACCCAGGATCGATGTCTGTCTAGAATTGCATCCAAGGATTCAGGCAGCTTTTTCAAGAACCTCGATTGGTTTATTTCACGGTAAGACTGACCAACAATATTTTCCGTGTCAGATTATGGTAGCGACCGTTCACCAATTGGTCCGGTTTGAAGCGGCCTTTGATGTACTAGTGATCGATGAGGTCGATTCCTTTCCACTAGCTGGTGATGAAATGTTGGAACGGGCTATCGCAAAAGCTAAGAAAAAATCCGGCAGCATCGTTTATTTATCAGCTACGCCGCCGGTTGAATTGTTACATCGGGTTAATCGAAGTGAAATAAGTATCTCGAAATTGCATCGAAGGTTTCACGGACATCCACTGCCAGAGCCCCATTGTCACTTATTATTCAAAGCTAGCGACTTTTGGAAGATCAATCCGAGATTGAAACATCGTATTTCCAATATCGTAAAAAATCACCAAAGAGCCATGATCTTTTTCCCGCGAATCTCTGCCTTATTGAGATTTGAACAAAAGTTGAAACGAGCCTTCCCAAAAGTTTCAATTGTTTCTGTGAGTTCAAAAGATGGTCAAAGAATTGAGAAGGTCCAACAATTTCGCGACGAACAAGCTTCAATTATTTTGACGACCACAATTTTGGAGCGAGGCGTGACCTTTCATAAAATAACCGTGATCGTAATTGATGCCGATGCTAGAGAATTTTCCAAAACTGCACTGATCCAAATTGCGGGACGTGCCGGACGAGCTAAGGATCATCCAAATGACGAAGTACATTTTTATTATCAGTACTACACTCGCAGCGTTCAACAAGCTTGTCGTGAAATCAAAGAGATCAATCGGCAGGCCTTTACGAAATGACTCAGTGCTTAAATTGTGGACAAGCAGTCAAAAAGAACTTATCGATTCAAGAAATATTAAAGTGGAAAGCATTGGATGATGATCATTTATGTACGTTTTGTCGCAAAGAATTAGAAAAATTGGGACGAAACCCTCATTGTCAGTATTGTTTGAAGGATGATCCAGAACCGATTTGTTTGGATTGCCAAATTTGGCAGAAAAAATACAATATTTTTAATCAACATTTTGCAATTTTTAAATACAATGAATTTATGCACGATTATTTCAAACGCTACAAAAGATATGGCGATATTTTGATTGCCCAGGCGTTTGAATCTGACCTCAGAAAATGGCAAAGTCAACATCAATACGATTTGGTGACCTATATTCCAGCCAGCAATTCTCATTTGAAAAAACGTGGTTTTGATCCAGTTTTGGAGATGTACAAAAATATTTTTGATTTAAACGATATTTTTCTGAAAGAAGATGCCGATAAACCACAGGCTCAAAAGGATAAAATTGAGCGAATGTTGACCCCTCAGACTTTCAATATCAAGCCCGATTTTCCGAAAAAACCGATTGATAGCAAGGTTTTAATTCTCGATGATATTTATACAACCGGCCGAACGCTGTTGCATGCGAGACAATTGTTAACTTTTGTCGGTTTTCAAAATATTCATACTTTTTCATTAACTCGTTAGTGAAACCGTTGCCAGTTTGATGATAGAATTATATAATCATAGTGAAGAGTTGATCTTGGCTCTGAAGTAATTCCTGATCATCGGAAGGAGAGATTTTTATGTTAACAATTAATGTACGAGGCGAAAACATTGAGGTAACACCTGCAATTCGTGATTACGTTGAAAAAAAAGTTACGAAGATGGAAAAGTACTTTAGTCCAAACAGCAATCCCATTGCACATGTAAACTTGAAGATTTACCCATCAAAGGGTACAAAGGTAGAGGTTACAATACCACTTCCATATATCACTTTAAGAGCTGAAGAAATGAACGACGATATGTACGCAGGTATCGATCTAGTAATTGACAAGCTTGAAAGACAAATCAGAAAATTCAAGACTAAGGTCAACCGTAAAGACCGCGACCAACCAGGAATCAAGGATATTCCTTTAGATGATGTTCCTGAAGAAGACGTTGAAGAAGACGAATCACAAATCGTTAGAACAAAACGTCTTTCATTGAAACCTATGGATGCCGAAGAAGCAGTTCTTCAAATGGAAATGTTAGGCCATGAATTCTTCATCTTTGAAGATTCAGAAACTAACGGCGCAAGCATCGTATACAAACGTAACGATGGCAAGTATGGTTTGATCGAAACAAACGAATAATAGATTATATTTATCGAGCTTGGGATTTTTCCCAAGCTCTTTTTTTGCGGTTATATTAATTTTTCAAGTCAAAAAGTTAAGATTGGGCAGATAATTTAGACATTTAACAAAATAGGTGTAAAATTAAAAATCTGGAAGTGTACTTTGTACTGTGGACAATATTAAGTTTAAAAGTACATTAAATAATGATAGAATAGTAGATATGTTTATAACGTTTAGGAGAGATATACAAATATGGCAAATCCATTAAGAAGATGGGTCGAAAGCGATAAAAGAGAAGTCAGACGTATGGGTAAAATTGCTGACAAGATCGAAGCTTATGCTGACGATTTTAGCAAATTATCAAACGAAGAACTTCAAGCTAAGACACCTAAATTTAAAGAGAGACTTAAAAAGGGCGAAACATTGGATGATATTTTGCCAGAAGCCTTCGCAACCGCCCGTGAAGGTGCCAAACGAGTTCTAGGTCTCTATCCTTTTAGAGTGCAATTAATTGGTGGTATCACCCTTCATGAAGGTAACATTGCCGAAATGAAAACTGGTGAAGGTAAGACTTTGACAGCCACTCTACCTGTTTACTTAAACGCATTAGCTGGTAAAGGTGTTCACGTTGTTACAGTTAACGAATACTTATCAGGCCGTGATGCTAAAGAGATGGGTGAATTATACAAATGGTTAGGTCTGACTGTTGGACTTAACGTTAACCAATTGGATGCTGAAGAAAAGCGTGATGCATACAATTGCGATATCACTTACTCAACAAACTCAGAACTAGGTTTTGATTACCTACGTGACAACATGGTTGTTTATAAGGAACAAATGGTACAACGTCCTTTGAACTATGCCATCGTTGATGAGGTCGATTCAATTTTAATTGATGAGGCTAGAACTCCTTTGATCATTTCAGGTGCTGCTGAAAAATCTACAGCAATGTATGTTCGTACTGATAGATTCGTTAAGACGCTTGATGAAGATGATTACAAGATCGATTGGCCTACAAAGTCAATCAGTTTAACTGAAACTGGTATCCGTAAGGCTGAAGATTACTTTGGTCTTGATAACTTGTATGATATTGACAACACAGTTTTGAACCACCATTTGGATCAAGCTTTGCGTGCCAATGAAATCATGAGTTTAGATATCGACTACGTGGTTCAAGACAATCAAGTTAAGATCGTTGATCAATTTACTGGTCGTGTAATGGAAGGTCGTCGTTATTCAGATGGATTGCACCAAGCTATTGAAGCTAAAGAAGGTGTTGAGATCCAAGATGAAACTAAGACAATGGCCAACATTACTTACCAAAACTTCTTCCGTATGTATGACAAACTTGCCGGTATGACTGGTACAGCTAAGACAGAAGCTGAAGAATTTAGAGAAATCTATAACATGGAAGTTATTTCAATTCCTACTAACAAACCAGTTATCCGTAAGGATTACGACGATGTCCTTTACCCAACTATCAAGAGTAAGTTCAACGCTGTAGTTAAAGATATCGAGAAACGACATGCTAAGGGTCAACCAATTCTAGTTGGTACTGTTGCGGTTGAATCATCAGAATATCTTTCAAAATTACTTGATCAAAAAGGCATTCCTCATGCCGTTCTTAATGCTAAGAACCATGCCAAGGAAGCTGAGATCATTATGAACGCTGGTCAACGTGGTGCTGTTACTATCGCTACTAACATGGCTGGTCGTGGTACTGATATTAAACTTGGACCTGGTGTTGTTGAACTTGGCGGTTTAGCTGTTATTGGTACTGAAAGACATGAGTCTCGTCGTATTGATAACCAGCTTCGTGGACGTTCAGGACGTCAAGGTGATCCTGGTTGTACACAATTCTACATGTCACTTGAAGATGACTTGATGAAACGTTTTGGTTCAGAACGTATCAAGCGTGTGCTTCAAACACTTAGAATCGAAGACGACGATGCTGTTATTCAAAGTAGAATGATGACACGTCAAGTTGAATCAGCTCAAAAACGTGTTGAAGGTAACAACTACGATACTCGTAAGAATACCCTTCAATATGATGATGTTATGCGTGAACAACGTGAAGTTATTTATAAAGAGAGAATGGATGTTATTTCTGAGGATGAAGACCTTGATAAGGTTCTGATGCCAATGATCGAACGTACAATTGACGCTCAAGTAGACGTTCATACTCAAGGTAAAAAAGAAGAATGGAACTTGCCTGCAATCGTTGATTTTGCTAAAGCAGCTCTTACTTCTGATGAAAACTTCAGTGTTGTTGACATTCAAATGCGTGATGCCGATGGAATCAAGAAGTTCTTGATGGACATGGTTCACGATAACTATGATAAGAAAGCTGAAGATCTTGGCGATCCAGCACAAATGCTTGAATTTGAAAAGGTTGTAATCCTACGTGTTGTTGACGAACACTGGACAAACCATATCGATGCCATGGATCAACTACGTCAATCAATTGGTTTACGTGGTTATGGACAGCTTAATCCTTTAGTTGAGTACCAAGAAGAAGGATATCGTATGTTTGAAGAAATGATTTCAGATATTGAATATGATGTAACTAGATTGTTCATGAAGGCCGAAATTAGACAAAACATGGAAAGATAACAAAAAAACAGGCCTAAGGCCTGCTTTTTTTGTTTAAAGGGTGAAAATATGGAATTTGGAGAAATTAAAAGTCGAATCCAAGAGATTGAAGAAAAAATAAATCAGTTCCGGAGGTCTCTTTGACCTCAATAACCTCGAGGAAAGTATTGCTGAAAATCAAGCAAAGATGACCGAGGATGGTTTTTGGGATGATCACGCCAAAGCTCAAAAATTGATCGACGAAACTAATTCATTAAAAGCCAAATACCTCGATTTCAAAAAAATCGAAAGTTCCTCTGAAGATTTAGAAGTCTCGGCTGAATTGTATGAAGATGATCCTGACGATGATCTTTTAAACGACATGGAAGCTAACTTAGAAACTGTTGATAAAGAAATGCGTTCTTATGAATTGACGATGCTTTTGTCTGAACAATATGATTCGCACAACGCAATTTTAGAAATTCATCCAGGAGCTGGTGGTACCGAATCTCAAGATTGGGGTGCCATGCTGTTACGGATGTATGAACGTTGGGCTGATCAACATGGATTCAGCGTCGAAGTCGAAGACTATCAACCCGGCGATGAAGCAGGTATCAAGAGTGTTTCGATCATGATCAAAGGAACTAATGCATACGGATTATTGAGATCAGAACGTGGCGTTCATCGTCTCGTTCGGATTTCTCCATTTGATTCTGCCGGTAGACGGCATACTTCATTTGCCTCAGTAGATGTCATGCCAGAGTTAGATGATTCAATTGACATCGAGGTTAATGATGACGACCTGCGTGTCGATGTTTTCCGTTCATCAGGTGCTGGTGGACAACACATCAATAAAACGTCTTCTGCAGTCAGAATTACCCATTTACCCACTGGCATAGTAGTCAGTTCTCAAGCACAGCGTTCGCAATTGCAGAATCGTCAAACTGCGATGAGTATGTTGAAAGCAAAACTTTTTCAAAAAGAACAAGAAGAGCAAGCTAAACGTAATGCTGAAATCAAAGGCGAGCAAATGGATATCGGCTGGGGTTCGCAGATCCGTTCATACGTATTCCATCCATATACAATGGTCAAAGACCATCGCTCAAATTATGAGACCGGTAACGGTCAAGCCGTGATGGACGGTGATTTAGATCCATTTATTTATGCCTATTTGCAATGGAAACTTCAAGGGGATAGTCCAAAGTAATTATGACAAACAAAATTTTATGCGTTGATGATGAACCATCAATTTTGGAATTGATCGAATATAATCTAGAAAGCAATAACTATCAAGTTGACACTGCAACCGATGGTCAGATGGCTTTAGATAAATTAGCCGATGGTAAATTTGATTTGATTTTACTTGACCAAATGTTGCCAAGAGTCGACGGATTAAATGTTTTAAAAAAGCTGCGTTCGCGTGGCGATATGACACCGGTCATCTTTTTAACAGCCGTAGATACTGAAGAAAATAAAATCGATGGCCTCGTCAGCGGTGCCGATGATTATGTCACGAAACCGTTTAGCGTCAAGGAACTGCTGGCACGGATCGAAGTGGTGTTAAGACGAACTAACAAAGATGATTCAACCAAACATGAGTTTAAACTTAATAAGGCACTCAAAAGTTTGAAGATGGATGGTCGAGATATTTCATTAACACGAAAAGAATACGAATTGTTGGAATTTTTGATTCAAAACAGGGGAATCGTGGTCTCACGCGATCAGATTTTTGACAATGTTTGGGGAATTAATTCAAATTCACAAATTCGTATGGTTGACATTCAAATCAGCCATTTACGTGATAAAATCGAAAAGGAAACTAAAGACCCACAAATCATCAAAACTGTTCACGGTTTTGGTTATATTTTAGAGGTGTAATGATGAAAAAAAGATTTGGACCAGTAATAGCAATCTCGATCTCGATTCTCCTTTTTATCGCTTTATCGCTGTTTGCAGATAACATCCTCAGTAATTCGCAACAAAATTCTTTTTCTGAAGAAGTGGAGTCATTTACTGAGTTGCGAAAGAACCATACTAAGGAAGACGCTGCTGATGTCACTAGTTTAAAATATGTGAACATCAATGATGATTCCAAGATCTCTAAACAAGCGTCAGACCAGATTCACCGTGGCAACCTTTCAATGAGCGAACAATATGCCACTGACGTCTCATTTGGATATCGGACGATGTTTTATCGTTTTAATAACGGTAACTACGTCGTTGCCAAAAAATATTCTCGTCTGTGGTATCAAAACTGGGTCTCATTTGCACTGTTGACGATCATGTACTTTATCATTACGGATTCGACAATCTTGCTATATTATCGCAAACGTCAAAATATCCAGAATGATATTGACCGCGTGACAGCTAACTTGCGTCGAGTTCGTAAAAATAAGGACATTACGTCGTTGATTCTTTCGCCGGATGACGATCTGTATAATTTGGTTGAGCAAACTAACAAGATCAACCAAGATATCAGTGAGTTGCGTGACAATGCCAAGTTACGTGAACGTCGCTTTAAGAGTTTGATTGGACATTTGCCAATTGGCGTTATGCTCTTGAATTCTCAAGGCGAAGTCCTAATGCACAACCAGTCGATGGCACAATTGTTGGACCAAAATATTTCAGACGATATTCATCCATTTATCGAGGATGTTAAAACTTATGGCTTAAGTCGAATGATCGAACACGCATTGCGTAAAAATAAAAACTATCGTCGCGAGATTCAACTTGTTGGTAATTCGCAACGCTATGTCGATGCTAACGTCATTCACTTAGTTCATTCGCAAGAAGATTACGACAAGCAAATTTTAGTTATTTTATATGATTTGACAGCTAGTCGTCGCATGGAACAAATGCAAGTCGACTTCGTCAACAATGTCAGTCACGAATTGAAAACTCCAATCACTTCGATCGAGGGATTCTCAGAGACCTTGCTTGATGGAGCTCAAGACGATCCTCAAAAACGTGAGCATTTCTTGAATATCATTCATGACGAAAGCGTTCGTCTGACTGATTTGATCCAAGATATCTTATCGTTGTCCAAGATCAAAAAGGATGACGATGAGACTCAACTAGTTGATATGGAAAAAGATATCGACGGATTGTTGAAGAGTTTGGCAGTGTCGATCGACAAGCACCACTTGAAGGTCAACAAACAGTTCTTTGGCAACAAAGAGGTTTCGATCAACAAGTCGAAGGTCAATCTCATTTTGAACAATTTGATCAAAAATGCTATTTCGTACAATACCGAAAATGGCAGCATCGACATTGAAGTTCATCACGATGAGGTCGAAAATCGTCTGAGAGTGATCGTTGGCGATTCCGGTATCGGTATCTCGCAAAAAGATCAAGAACGGATCTTTGAGAGATTTTACCGTGTTGATCGTTCACGAAGCCTTGAAACGGGTGGTACTGGATTAGGATTGGCAATCGTTAAGGAAACCCTTGATAGTTTAGATGGCAATTTACAAGTCGAATCTAATCTAGGATTAGGAACCAAATTCACTTTTGAAATACCTTTATAGAATAGATAATTAATAAAGATTGAGTATTTTACTCAATCTTTTTTTGTAAGCACTTTTTTATACAAAAAATATACATCATTAGATTAATATACTGTGGTAGAGGTGAGAATATTGAAAAAAAGAATTGTCGCTTTATTTGTCCTGCTTTTCTCAGCTGTCTTTGTCTTAACGGGATGCAAAGGTAGCCAGGGACAACAAACTATCACAGCTGTTGGTTCTTCTGCTGCACAACCGTTGGTTGAATTAGCTGGTGAAGAGTTCACCCAGAATAATCCTAACCAATTCGTCAATGTTCAAGGTGGTGGAACCGGAACAGGCCTTAGTCAAATTCAACAAGGTGCTGTTGACATTGGGGATTCAGATCTATTTGCCGAACAAAAGAGTGGAATCGATTCGTCAAAATTGATCGATCATCGAATTTGTGCTGTCGGCATGGTCCCAGTGGTCAATAAGAACGTTTCGGTCGATACTTTGACGCTCAAGCAACTACGTCAAATTTTTTCCGGAGAGATCACTAACTGGAAACAAGTTGGCGGTGAAGATTTGCCGATTACGATCATCAACCGTGCAGACGGAAGTGGAACGCGTGCAGCATTTCAAGCGGATGTGATGGGGAATGCACAATTCGTGAGAGCTCAAGAACAAGATTCTAGTGGAATGGTTCGCCAGATCGTTGATAACACTAAGGGTTCGATCAGTTATCTTGCTATGCCTTATTTGAATAACACCGTGAAAACGATGAAGATCGATAACGTAAAACCAACTATCGAAAATATTCAGAACAATAAATGGAAAATTTGGTCATACGAACATTTGTATACTAATGGCGAACCAACAGGGATGACAAAAGAGTTTTTGGATTACATTATGACTACCCATATTCAAAATAATGTAGTTAAGAAATTGCGTTATGTACCTATTAAGGAAATGAAATTCCAAAAGGATACTAAGGGTAACGTGACGCCTGTTTCTCAGGAGGGAAAGTAATTGAAAGATCCGATTAAAGAGAGTTTACTCAAGAAATCTGTCTCAGCTAAAAGAGAAACTAAGGGGAAGATTATATCATTTAGTTTTACTGCTATTATTGTGATTTTAGTTGTTACTATCATTGGATTTGTAGCTTCGAGAGGATTGATCATCTTTTTTAAAGATGGCGTTAATCCCATCGATTTTCTAACTCATTCAGTTTGGTCACCAAATAAATTAGATAGTGCCGGTCATCCAATCGTCGGTGCAGCACCGATGATCGTCGGCTCGTTCGCGGTTACCGTGATCGCAGCCTTGATCGGAACTCCGTTTGCGATTGCTGCGGCAATTTTTATGACTGAGATCTCGCCAAAATGGGGACGCAAGATTTTACAGCCAGTTATTGAATTGCTAGTTGGTATTCCTTCAGTTGTTTATGGTTTTATCGGTTTAACAATCGTGGTACCGTTTGTTAGAAGCGTAGCTGGTGGATCAGGCTTTGGTATTTTGGCCGGATCATTTGTTTTATTCGTTATGATCCTGCCAACGATCACGTCAATGTCAGTCGATGCATTAAGAGCAGTGCCAAGATATTATCGTGAAGCATCACTAGCTCTTGGAGCAACACGTTGGCAAACAATTTCCAAAGTTATCTTACGATCAGCTACACCAGGAATTTTGACTGCGGTCGTTTTTGGTATGTCTCGTGCCTTTGGTGAGGCATTGGCTGTTCAAATGGTTATTGGTAATGCGATGCTGTTGCCACAAAACTTAGTTTCTCCTTCATCAACATTAACTAGTGTTTTAACGATGAACATGGGAAACACAATTTTAGGTTCGACCTCGAATAATGCGTTATGGTCATTGGCACTATTGCTGCTATTAATGTCATTGATCTTCAACTTCATTATCAGATCTATCGCTAAGCGAGGTGAATTCTAATGTTTAGTGAAAAAACAAAAGACAAAATTGCGACTGCCGTTATTTATGTGATGTCAGGAATTATCGTTTTGATCTTGGCCGGATTATTGCTATACATTTTGGGTAGTGGGCTGCGTTACGTTAACTGGCATTTTTTGACGTCAGCTTCGAAAGCTTTCCAAGCTGGTAGCGGTATTGGAGTTCAGCTGTTCAATTCATTTTTCCTACTGATTTTATCAATGTTGATCTCGATTCCAATTTCAATTTCAGCCGGAATTTTCTTATCAGAATATGCTGGTAAAAATAAGCTAGTTGAAATTATCCGGATCTCCATTGAAGTATTAAGTTCATTGCCATCGATCGTGGTTGGATTGTTTGGTTTCTTGATTTTTGTAATTAGTTTCAAGTTTGGATTCTCAATTTTATCTGGTGCTCTGACACTAACTGTTTTCAACTTGCCAATTTTGACAAGAAATGTTGAAGATTCATTGCGTTCAGTGCCACAGTCTCAACGTGAAGCTGGATTAGCGCTTGGCCTTTCAAAATGGGAAACAGTGATCCATGTCATTATTCCTGATGGTTTACCAGGAATTATTACTGGGATGATCATTGGTGCCGGAAGAGTCTTTGGTGAGGCTGCTGCTTTGATCTATACAGCTGGACAAAGTGCTCCGCCATTAGATTTCACCAATTTCAATATCTTCAGTATTACGAGTCCATTGAACTTATTTAGACCAGCCGAGACTTTGGCCGTTCATATTTGGAAAGTCAATTCAGAAGGATTGATCCCAGATGCGGTGCAAGTATCAGCCGGAGCTTCAGCAGTTTTGATCATCGCTGTGTTGATCTTTAACTTGTTGTCTAGATATATTGGAAACTTAGTATATAAGAAGATGACTGGAGAATAATATGCAAGAACAAAATACAGACGAACAATACATCTATCATCTTGATGAAAATGAACATGAAATTGCCATGGAAACTAAGAATTTGGAAGTGTTTTATGGCGATAAGCAAGCTATGCAGCCTGCGTCTTTACAGTTTGAAAGATACAAGATCACTTCGTTGATCGGTGCTTCAGGTTCTGGTAAGTCGACATATTTGAGATCACTCAACCGGATGAATGATAATATCCCTGGAGCTCGAGTTGAAGGTCAAATTTTGTATCGAGGATTAGACATCAATAAAAATGATGTCGATATCTATGAGACTAGAAAACATATTGGAATGGTATTTCAGCGTCCAAATCCGTTTTCTAAATCAATTTATGACAATATTACTTTTGCATTAAAACGTCATGGCTTACATGACAAGAAAAAACTTGATGAGATCGTTGAAACGACTTTAAAGCAATCTTCATTGTGGGATCAAGTCAAAGATGACTTGCACAAGAGTGCTTTGGCACTTTCTGGTGGTCAACAGCAAAGACTTTGCATTGCCCGAGCAATTGCAATGAAACCTGATATTTTGTTGATGGACGAACCAGCCAGTGCCCTGGATCCAATTTCAACCTCAAACGTTGAAGAAACAATGCTAAGTTTGAAAGATCGCTATACGATCATCATCGTTACTCACAACATGCAACAAGCTGGACGAATCAGTGATTACACAGCATTTTTCCACTTGGGTCAAGTTGTGGAATTTAATGAAACTCGAAAGATATTTACTCGTCCAAAGATCAAGACAACAGAAGAGTATGTATCCGGACATTTTGGATAAAGGAAGACAAAAATGGTTGAAGCCAAAAAATTATTAACTTCATCAGACGTCCATTTATTTTATGGAAAAAAAGAAGCCCTCAAGGGTATTAATCTAGATTTCAATGAACACGAAATTACTGCTTTAATTGGGCCTTCCGGATGTGGGAAGTCGACCTATTTACGTTGTTTGAACCGCATGAATGATTTGATACCAGATGTTACAATTACTGGTAACTTTACTTTGGATGGTGAAAACATTTATGCGCCAAACGTCGACACGGTTGAATTAAGAAAACGTGTTGGAATGGTGTTCCAACAACCTAATCCATTCCCATTTTCAATTTATGACAATGTGGTTTATGGCTTGAGACTTGCTGGCGTCAAAGACAAGGCAACTTTGGATGAAGCGGTTGAAACTAGTTTAAGAAACGCTGCAGTATGGGAAAACGTTAAAGATAAATTACATGATAGTGCATTGTCATTATCAGGCGGACAGCAACAACGTGTATGTATTGCACGTGTGTTAGCAGTTAAACCTGATGTGATTTTATTGGATGAACCAACATCAGCTTTGGATCCGATTTCATCGGCTTCAATTGAAAACATGCTCTTGACTTTAAAGGATCAATATACGATTGTTATTGTTACCCACAATATGCAACAAGCTTCAAGAATTTCCGATAAGACCGCCTTTTTCCTAAATGGCGATTTAATTGAAGTAAACGATACTAAGAAGATTTTCTTAAATCCAGCAGAAAAACAAACAGAAGATTATATTTCCGGTAAATTCGGATAGGGGGAAACAATATGAGAAGTACATTCGAAGAGCAGTTAAACAATTTACATCTAAGATTCTCGGAGATGGGGATGATGGCTAGTGAAGCAATCATGAAATCCGTTAAGGCTTACGTAAATCATGACAAGGCTCTTGCCAAAGAAGTTATTGAAAATGACCGTTTTATCAATAAACGTGAAGTTGATCTTGAGAAGAAGTCGTTTGAAATGATTGCCTTGCAACAACCTGTAACGTCAGATTTACGGATGGTCGTTACGGTCTTGAAGGCTAGTTCTGATTTGGAAAGAATGGGCGATCATGCAGTAAGTATTGCTCAAGAGACGATTCGTGTTAAAGGCGAGATCAGAATTCCTGAGATCGAAAAAGATATTGCTGACATGGGAGACCTTTCAACGGGGATTGTTGAAGATTCTCTAGAAGCTTATCTAAAAGAAGATAGCAAGATGGCGCGCGAAGTAGCTGAACAAGATGGCGACATTCATCGTGAGGGAAAACAGATCAACGATGCAAGTATCGCTGCTATGCAAAAGTCTGTTGACAATGTTTTGAGCGGTTCATCATACATGCTTGTGGAAAGTTACTTGGAACGTGTCAGCGATTATGCAACTAACATTTGTGAATGGGTTGTTTACCTTAACACCGGACATGTGGTAGAACTAAGTCAGAAGCATGTGGCGGACGACGAAAACGAGTAATCTTGTATTTTCCGCCGCATTGTTATATATTTTGTAACAAGTTGAGGTGGATATCATGAAAAAACGGTTAACTAGATCAAGTACCGATAGATTGTTGGCAGGTGTCTGTGGTGGTCTAGGTGAGTATTTCGGAATTGATTCTACTTGGATTAGACTGGCATTCGTGTTGATCACGCCATTCAGTTACTTTACATCGATTATTTTATATATCGCATGCGTATTGTTAATGCCAGAAAATCGTAATATCCAACAAACTAATTTTAAGGGAAACATGACTGATGTTTTGCGTCGAGTTCAACGTCGGATCGATCAACGTGATTCCCACAAAAAGGGTAGGAAATAGATGAAATTACTGATCAAGACTGCGATTTATACTTTGTTATTTATGGCAATCGCACGAGTTTTACCGAATATGTTCCGAATTGATACGGTATTAACAGCTATCATCGCTAGTTTCGTATTGGTGCTATTGAATTGGACTGTGAAGCCGTTGCTACACGTCATTTCATTGCCGATCACAATTATTTCGTTTGGATTATTCTCATTTGTGATCAGTGCAATTACCTTAGAGTTGACTTCCGCAATCATGGGAGCCCAACGCTTTTATTTCAACGGATTCGGTTCCGCTTTGGTCGTGGCAGTTATTTTGGCCATTTGCAATTCAATTATTAATAGTTTTACAATGGATAATTTTCAAAAACGCGTCTAAAACGCGTTTTTTTTATTTCACAATTGATGATAGAATTAATAAAAAGGCTATGAAGAGGTTAAAGTATGGCAAACTACGTTACTGTTTCTGAATTAGTTAAAGAAAATAATTTAAAAGTCTACGGTGGACAAGAATTATTGGATAAAAAGCGTATCACAACGAGTGATATTTCTCGTCCCGGGATCGAATTGACAGGATATTTTGACTATTATCCTAGTGAACGTATCCAATTATTTGGTCAAACGGAATCGGCATATTCGCATTCAATGACTGTAAATAATCGGTACAAAGTCATGTGCGAGATTTGTCGCGATGATACTCCGGTATTGTTGATCTCAAGAAACATTTCTCCTAGTAAAGAATTGTTAAAGGCTGCTGATGAAAATGGGGTTCCAGTAATTGGATCAGAACTTCCAACTACTAGATTATCAAGTTTGATCACTGAATTTCTGGATGAGAAGTTAGCACCTAGAGAGTCAGTTCACGGCGTTTTAGTTGATGTCTACGGAATTGGTATTTTACTAACAGGTCATTCTGGTATTGGTAAAAGTGAAACTGCCCTTGAATTAGTTAAAAGAGGTCACCGATTGATTGCTGATGATCGAGTAGATGTTTATCAACAAGATGAAAAAACAATCGTTGGTGAAGCACCTAAAATTTTGAATCACTTACTAGAGATTCGTGGTATTGGAATCATCGATGTGATGAACTTGTTTGGTGCTGGAGCCGTTAGAACTGCCAGCGATGTTCAATTGATTATCAATCTGGAAGACTGGCAAGCAGATAAGAGTTACGACCGTTTAGGCTCAATGGAAGAAACACGGACTTTCTTTGACGTCGGTGTTCCACAAATGACTATTCCAGTCAAAGTTGGTCGTAATATTTCAATTATCATTGAAGTTGCTGCCATGAACTTCAGAGCTAAGAAGATGGGATACGATGCTACTAAGAAGTTTGAAGAAAATCTTGGTTCTTTGATCCAAGAAAATGGTCAAAAAAATGCTGAGAATGAGGACAATAAGTAATGACGTTATTAGCTTTAAATCCGATTGCATTTAATCTTGGCGGACTTGAGATCCACTGGTATGGGATCATCATTGCACTTGGTGCTTTAGTTGGTGTGATCATGGCCATGCGTGAAGCCACTCGTCGTGGGATAAATTCTGATAACATTTTGGATCTCGTCTTGATTGGCGTTCCCGTCGGATTGATTTGTGCTCGGATCTATTATGTTATCTTTGAACTGCCGTTTTATATCGCTAATCCTGGTGAAATAATTAAGATCTGGCACGGTGGAATCGCCATTTATGGTGGTTTGATCGGTGGATTTATTGTCTTACTAGTCTTATGTTTACGCAGAAAAATTTCTGTTTGGCTAATGTTAGATATTGCTGCACCGTCAGTTTTATTAGGACAGATTGTTGGTCGTTGGGGTAACTTCATGAACCAAGAAGCTTTTGGTGCAAAGACGTCGCTCGACTTTTTGCAATCGTTGCACTTGCCTCACTTTGTGATCGAGCAAATGTTCATCAATGGAGCATATCGTCAGCCAACATTTTTATACGAATCATTTTTCAATTTGATTGGTTTGATCTTGATCCTTGTTTTGAGACATCGTAAGCATTTTTACAAAGTTGGCGAAGTATTCTTAAGTTACCTAGTATGGTATCCAATCGTGAGATTTTTCGTTGAGGGGATGCGAACAGATAGCTTGTACATTCTTCCCGGAGTGAGAGTTTCACAGATGTTGTCGTTGATACTATTGATTTTTGCTATCGGTGCATGGATCTATCGACGCAAAAAAATGGACCTACCATGGTATACGGATTTGACAAGACAAAATAATGGCAAAAATAAATAATAATGGTAAGCTGTTAAAAGTATTAGGAGGTAGACGCAATGAAAGAATTTGACGTAGTAGTTATTGGAGCAGGCCCTGGTGGTCTTACAGCTGCACTCTATGCATCACGTGCAAACTTATCCGTTATGATTTTGGACCGTGGTATTTACGGTGGCCAAATGAACAATACGGCTGAAATTGAAAACTATCCTGGATTTGATTCTATTTTAGGACCAGATTTAAGTGAAAAGATGTATCATTCATCAACTAGATTCGGTGCAGAATTTGGATATGGTACCGTTGAGTCCGTTGAGGATAAGGGCGAAACTAAGATCGTTCACACTGATGATGGAGACTACGAGGCTAAAGTTGTGATCATCGCTACTGGCTCACAATATAAGAAAATCGGTGTTCCTGGCGAAGAAGAATTATCAGGACGCGGAGTTTCTTACTGTGCTGTCTGCGATGGCGCCTTCTTTAAGGGTCAAGACGTTGCTGTTATCGGTGGTGGCGATTCAGCCGTTGAAGAAGGAGTTTACCTAACTCAAATGGCTAATTCAGTTACGATCATTCATCGTCGTGACCAATTGCGTGCTCAAAAGGTCTTACAAGACCGTGCCTTCAAGAATGATAAGATCAAGTTCGTCTGGAATGCTGACGTTAAAGAGATCGTCGGTAAAGACGACAAAGTAGCTGGCGTTCGTTACGTTGATAAGAAGACTGGCGAAGAACATGTTGTTCCTGCCAAGGGTGCATTTATCTACGTTGGTATCCAACCAATGACAGAACCATTCAAGAGTCTTGGCATCTTGGATGCTGATGGCTGGATCGATACTGATACTCATATGAGAACTAATGTCGATGGCATCTTTGCTATCGGTGACGTTCGTAAGAAAGACTTGCGTCAGGTTGCTACTGCCGTTGGTGAAGGTGGAATTGCCGGACAACAAGCATTCAACTACATTCAAACTTTATCTGACAAAGTTACAACAAAATAATCGAGTTAATACATAAGCTTCCAGGAATTGGGAGCTTATTTTTTTATCCAAATTTAAGTTTGGGTAGGTAAACTAAGCTTAAATTCAACAGTAATTGTGCTGTTTTACTAAAATAATAGTAAAAAGATATACAATTTTACTAATAATTTACGTAAAAACCTATTAAAATTGATAATTATTGCTATAATAAAATGTAAGGACTTACATATTAGGAGGACTGTTAGGAATGTCTTGGCAAGAAAATATGAAAAAATGGCTCGATTATTCAGAATTAGAGCCAGAACTTAAATCACAATTAAATGAACTAAAAGATAATGATGAACAAGCTGAAGAAGCATTTTATGCACCAATGGAATTTGGTACAGCCGGTATGCGTGGAGTCTTAGGACCTGGTATCAATCGTATGAACATTTACACGGTTAGACAAGCTGCCGAAGGTTTAGCTTTGTTCATGGATACTTTGGATGATGAAACTAAGGGACGTGGAGTAGCCATTAGTTTTGATTCACGTTACCATTCTCAAGATTTTGCAATTGAGTCAGCTAAGGTTTTAGGCGCACATGGAATCAAGAGTTACGTGTTTGACAGTTTAAGACCAACTCCCGAACTCTCATTTGCAGTTAGAACTTTGCACACATACGCAGGTATCATGATCACAGCTAGTCATAATCCTAAACAATACAATGGTTTTAAGATCTATGGACCAGACGGTGGCCAAATGCCTCCAGTCGAATCAGACAAGATCACTGAATACGTTCGTAAAGCTGATGACTTATTTGCCATCAAAGTTAAGACAGTTTATCAACTTCGTGAAGAAAAATTAATGTCGCTGATCGGTGAAGACGTTGATCAATTGTACTTGAAACAACTTGATACGGTTGTTGTTAACCACGACTTGATCAAAGATGTTGGTCGAAAGATGAAGTTCGTATACTCGCCGCTTCATGGAACGGGTAAAATGATTGCTCCACGAATTTTTCAAGATCTCGGTTTTGAAAACTTCAATATGGTCAAAGAACAGGCAATTTTGGATCCTGAGTTTGCCACAACTCCATTCCCTAATCCAGAATTTGCCCAAACCTTTGACTTGGCAATTGCTTTAGGTAAGAAAATTGAAGCCAACATATTGATTGCTACTGATCCCGATGCCGACCGCTTAGGTGCTGCTGTTAGACAACCTGATGGTTCATACAAGTTAATGACAGGTAACCAAATTGCTTCAGTTCTCCTAAATTATTTGTTGCAAGCTAAGAAGGAAACTAACACGCTACCAGAAAATGGTGCAGTGGTTAAGTCAATTGTTTCAACTGAATTAGCAACCGCAATTGCTAACAAGTACAACGTTAAAATGTATGATGTTTTGACTGGATTCAAATACATCGCTGAAAAGATCCAAAACTTCCAAGATACCAATAGCCATGAATTTCTATTCGGATTTGAAGAAAGCTACGGATACTTAGTTAAACCATTCGTTCGTGATAAGGATGCTATGCAATCAACTATCTTATTAGCTGAAGCTGCTGCGTATTACGAATCTAAAGGTAAAACAATTTACGATGCGCTTGAGGATCTTTATCAAGAATTCGGTTATTATCGTGAAAAGACGATTTCAAAGACTTTCGATGGTGTTTCTGGAAAAGAACGTATGGCTGCCATGATGAAAGAATTCCGTGAAGAAGGTATCAGCGAAATCAACGGCGTTAAAGTTGTTGAATCACTTGATTATTTGAGCAAGACTGACACCAAAGACGGAAAAGTAACTGACACAGGACTTCCAAAGGCTGACGCTTTGAAGTTTATCTTGGAAGATGGCACATGGGTCGCAGTTCGTCCTTCAGGTACCGAACCTAAGATGAAGTTCTACATTGGCATTACTAGCGATACTGATGACAATGCTGCCAAGAAATTGGAAGGATTCGCTAAAGAAGTTAATACTTGGGAATAATTTTTAAATATTATAGATGTGAGTAAAATTCACATCTATTTTTTTTGTTTTTTTAAGAATAGTACATGGGGGATATCATTGCGATATAATATTTTGTATCGAAGTTTGGTAAAAAAGGGGATTTTATTTTGGCATCAAATCAACATTTGCTCGTCATGTCATTGGACTCATTAGGTTTTCGCGATATTAGAGAACATCAAGCGGAACTTCCAAATTTAAATGAATTAGTTAATGGGGGGACTTGGGTCAAGTCTGTGACTGGGATTTATCCAACGCTGACTTATCCATCGCATACATCGATCATCACTGGGCAGTATCCTAATAAGCACGGGATCGTCAACAATACCAAGATTCAACCAGAAAGACGTTCACCGGATTGGTATTGGTATCAAAAAGATGTTAAGTCGCCGACTGTTTATGATTTAGCACGTCATGCAGGTTTGAAGACCGCAGCTTTTTTGTGGCCAGTAACTGCCGGAAGTAAGATCAACTACAATTTAGCTGAGATTTTTCCTAATCGCATCTGGACTAATCAAGTTTTAGTTTCGCTTAAAGCCAGTTCGCCAGTATTTTTGCTCGAAATGAATCATAAATACGGCAAGCTTCGCAATGGCATCAAGCAACCACAACTTGATGACTTTATTACAGCTTGTGCAGTCGATACAATCGAGAATAAGAAACCTAATTTGACTTTGATCCACTTAGTTGACATGGATAGCATGCGCCATCGTTACGGTGTCCGTTCAGATGAAGCGATGAAAGCTTTGCATCGCCTTGATAAACATGTTGGCCAACTGATCCAAGCCACCAAGAATGCCGGAACCTTCGATGATACAAATTTCGTGATCCTAGGCGATCATTATCAGATCAATGTTACTAAAATGATCCATTTGAATACCTTGTTCTCCAAAAAAGGCTGGTTAAAAGCCAAAGATGACCAGACTTTTGATAAAAATTGGCAAGCAATGGCGAAAACTTGTGACGGTTCGACATATATTTACACACAAAATTTTGAACAACTAGCTGAGTTGAAAAAGTTAGTCGAAAACGTTGAAGGCGTTGAAAAAGTTTATAGCCAAGCCGAAGCTGTTAAGCGCGGTGCCGATCCTTTGTGCAGTTTAATGATCGAAGCCAAAGCTGGTTATTATTTTACTGATGAAAGCGACCGTCCAACTGTTGTTGAACGAGTTGATCCAAATTCATTGGGCGAAACCGACCGTTATCACGGAGTTCATGGATATGATCCTGATAAGCCAGATTATCAAACCACGTTAGTATTTAATGGTCCGGCAATTAAAAAAGGATCAACAGTTGAGAAGGCTAATTTAGTAGATGAAGCACCAACATTCGCTAAATTACTAGGTTTGAAATTTACTAATGAAATAGCAGGTCAAACCATTGAGGATGTCTTTAAAAATTAAGGGGTGTCAATTTGAAGATCAACAAAAAGCAATGGAGTTGGATCCTGTATGACTGGGCCAATTCAGGTTACGGTATCATCGTTACGACCGCAGTTTTACCTGTGTATTTTAAATCGATCGCACAGGCTGACCATGTTTCTGCAGCCAGTTCAACGGCATTTTGGGGATATGCTAACAGTTTTGGAACTTTATTAGTTTCAATCTTGGCTCCATTTTTAGGAGCGTTAGCAGATTATCCAAACTTTAAAAAACGTTTATTAAATATTTTTTGTTGGCTAGGTATCGTTTCAACGGTTGGCTTAGCCTTGCTTCCAGCCACTCAGTGGCGCTGGATACTGGCAATTTATGTCATATCGGCAATCGGATACTCGGCTAGTAATTTGTTCTACGATAGCTTTTTGACTGATGTGGCCGATAATAGTCAAATGAACAAAATTTCAACGCATGGATATGCTTATGGATATCTAGGTGGAGTGGTCGCATTCAGTTTGTTCCTGGTATTGTATTTAACTAATGGCTTTGGAGCCATGGACAGCGCCGCAGTTTCACGTTGGAGTTTTATTATTGCAGCAGTCTGGTGGATAATTTTTTACTTACCTCTGCAAAAAAATGTCCATCAAAAGTATTCAGTTGCTCCAACTTCAGCACCACTTGCTGGAAGTTTCAAACGAGTTTTTCAAACGATCAGACACATCAAACAATATAAGCAAGTAGCTTGGTTTTTAGTAGCTTATTTCTTCTATATTGATGGTGTCGATACGATCTTTACTATGGCGACTGCTATCGGGATGGATATCGGTGTTAAAACCAGTGTCTTGATGATCGTCATGTTAGTCGTACAGCTAGTTGCCTTCCCATTTTCAATTTTATTCGGTTGGATCGCGGATAGATTTTCAACTCGTGAAGGTATTCTATTAGGAATATTTGTTTATCTAGTAATTTGTCTTTATGCATTGAACTTGCATACTACGGCAGACTTCTGGATCTTGGCCATTTTAGTTGGTACTGTTCAAGGTGGTTTACAAGCTTTGAGTAGATCCTTCTTTGGTAAGATCATTCCGAAAGATTCTGGTAGCGAATTTTTCGGATTCTACAATATCCTGGGCAAATTCTCGGCTGTCATGGGACCATTCTTAGTTGGTATCGTGACGCAATTAACTGGTAAATCAACTATTGGTGCGGCATCGTTGAGTGTCCTATTCTTAGTTGGATTAATAATTTTTGCCATGTTGCCAAAACTTTCAAATAGTCCAAAAAAATAGCGAAAGTATGTTCGATATGTTAATATATATTCGATATAAATTTCTAACGCAAATTACATCTAATTCAGTTTGAGTTAGATGTATTTTTTGGCTTTGGGAGGTTTCAAAGTGATAGATAGAGTGGATGACAATAAGTTTGACTTAGTTTCAAAGTACGCTCCTGCCGGGGATCAACAACAGGCTATCGACAAACTCACTAAGGGTTTTGAAGACGGCGATAAAGAAATGGTCCTAGAAGGTGCCACTGGTACTGGTAAGACGTTTACGATGGCTAATGTTATTAAGAATTTAAACAAACCAACGCTCATCATTTCCCACAACAAGACTCTTGCGGGTCAACTTTACGGTGAGATGAAAGAATTTTTCCCACACAATGCTGTGGAATACTTCGTAAGTTATTATGATTACTACCAACCAGAAGCATATGTTCCATCAAGCGATACTTACATCGAAAAGGATTCAAGTATCAATGATGAGATCGATAAATTACGTCATTCAGCGACAAGTTCATTGCTTGAGCGAAATGACGTTATTGTCGTGGCTTCAGTTTCTTGTATCTTTGGTTTAGGTGATCCAAGAGAATATGCTGACAGTATTATTTCCTTGAGAACTGGTCAACAGATCTCGCGTAATAAATTACTCGAAGAATTAGTCGAGAATCAATTTGAGCGTAATGATATCGATTTTCAACGTGGACGCTTTCGTGTCCGTGGGGATGTCGTCGACATTTTCCCTGCATCAAGAGATGATAATGCTATTCGTGTCGAATTTTTTGGCGACGAAATAGACCGTATTATTGAAATGAATGCTTTAACTGGTGAGATCATTGGTTCAATGGATCATATCGGTATTTTCCCTGCGACTCACTTTATGATCAGTGATGCCAGTATGGAACAAGCTTTAACTAGAATTCAAAATGAACTCGACGTTCAAGTTAAGAAGTTCGAGGGCGAAGGTAAATTATTAGAAGCTCAACGGATTAAGCAAAGAACTGAATACGATATCGAAATGATGCGTGAAATGGGTTATACATCTGGTATCGAAAATTATTCTCGTCACATGGAAGGACGTGCCGAAGGTGAACCACCTTTCACGTTACTAGATTTCTTCCCTGATGATTTTAATATTATGATCGATGAGTCACACGTTACGATGCCTCAAATTCGTGGTATGTACAATGGTGACCGTGCCAGAAAGCAGATGCTAGTAAACTACGGTTTCAGATTGCCAAGTGCTTTGGACAACCGTCCGTTAAAACTTGATGAGTTTGAACAACACGTTAAACGTATTCTGTATGTTTCAGCTACGCCTGGACCTTATGAACTAGATAGAACTAGTCATGTGGTCCCACAAATTATTCGTCCAACTGGTCTGCTAGATCCGGTAATTGAAGTCCGGCCGATCATGGGACAAATCGATGATTTGGTCGCGGAGATAAACGACCGAGTCGAGAAGCACGAAAGAGTCTTTGTCACGACTTTGACTAAGAAGATGGCCGAGGATCTGACGGATTACTTCAAAGATCTGGGGATCAAAGTCCGATACTTGCACAGTGATATCAAGACGATCGAACGGTCGCAAATCATTCGTGATCTGCGTCTAGGTAAATTTGATGTTTTGATTGGTATCAACTTGCTACGTGAAGGTATTGATGTTCCCGAAGTATCCTTGATTGCAATTTTGGATGCTGACAAGGAAGGATTTTTACGTGCCGAACGTTCGCTAGTTCAGATCATTGGTCGTGCATCTAGAAATGAACATGGTAAAGTTATCATGTATGCAGATTCAATTACTGAATCAATGCGCAATGCTATCGACAAGACTAAGCACAGACGTGAGATCCAAATGAAATTTAACGAAGAGCATGGAATTACTCCTAAGACTATTGTTAAGCCGATTCGTGACGCAATTTCCATGTTCCATAAGGTCGATAACTCTGAGTCAGAAAAAGAGGCTATCACTGAGGATAATCTCGACTTTGATAATATGACCAAGAAACAAAAGAACGAATTGATCAGTAATTTAACTGAACAAATGGAATCAGCAGCCAAGAAATTAGATTTCGAGGGTGCTGCCAACTTGCGTGATACAATTCTTGAATTAAAGGCGGAAATGAATTAAGTATGCTGAATGATAAAATAGTAATTCATGGAGCTCGTGCTCATAACTTAAAAAATATTAACGTGACTATTCCACGTGATAAACTGGTTGTCATGACTGGTCTATCTGGCTCTGGGAAAAGTTCGCTAGCTTTTGACACTTTATACGCAGAAGGACAAAGACGATATGTCGAAAGCTTGTCTTCATATGCCAGACAATTTTTGGGACAAATGGATAAACCAGATGTCGATTCAATAGATGGCTTAAGTCCAGCAATTTCGATCGACCAAAAGACTACTTCAAAGAACCCACGTTCAACTGTCGGTACAGTTACCGAGATCAATGATTATTTACGTCTGCTTTGGGCACGTGTTGGAACACCGATTTGTCCAAATGACGGTACAGTCATTACGAGCCAATCAGCCCAACAAATGGTTGATTCAATTTTGAAATTAGATGAAGGGACAAAACTTCAAGTTTTGTCTCCAGTTATTCGCGCCAAAAAAGGCCAACACAAAAAGGCCTTGGCCCAAATTCAAAAGCAAGGCTACGTTCGTGTTCGTATTGATGGCGAGATCCACGACATCAGTGAAGATATCGAACTAGAGAAGAACAAGAAGCATGATATTGATGTAATCGTTGACCGTATCGTGATCAATGACCATATTAAGTCACGTTTGACTGATTCAGTCGAAGCAGCCTTGCGTCTATCTGATGGTTACATGAACGCTGACGTTATCGGCGGCGAAATGATGGTCTTTTCTGAGAAGAACTCATGTCCACTTTGTGGATTTACGGTGGGTGAATTGGAACCTAGACTATTCTCATTTAACGCGCCATTTGGAGCTTGTGAGGCCTGTGATGGTTTAGGGATGAAACTAGAGGTCGATCAAGACTTGGTCATTCCTGACCCAAGTAAGACTTTAAAAGAGGGTGCCATTCAACCTTGGAACCCAATTAGTTCTCAATACTATCCTGAGATGTTAGCTCAAGCTGCCAAAGAGTTTAAGATCGATATGGATACGCCATTTGAGAAGTTATCTAAGAAAGACCAAGATATCATTTTGCATGGTTCAAATGGCAAAACATTCCATTTCCACTATGAGAATGATTTTGGAAGCGTTCGTGATGTCGATGTGCCATTTGAAGGGGTTATTCCTAACATCAACCGTCGTTATCACGAAACGAACAGCGATTTTACACGTGAAGTTATGCGTAAGTACATGACTGAATTGACTTGTCCAGTTTGTCATGGCAAGCGTTTAAATCGTCAAGCATTAGCTGTCAAAATTGAAGGCAAGGATATCGCTGAAGCTTCAGATCTTTCAATCAAAGACTCACTCCCATTTTTCAAATCGGTTAAACTGGGAGAACAAAATACTGTGATTGCTAAACCAATCTTGAAGGAAGTCCGTGATCGTTTGGCCTTCTTGATCAACGTTGGTTTGGATTATTTAACGCTGTCACGTTCAGCCGGAACTCTTTCCGGTGGTGAAGCACAACGGATTCGTTTAGCAACGCAGATCGGTTCGAATTTATCAGGTGTCATGTACATTTTGGATGAACCATCAATTGGATTGCATCAACGTGATAACGATCGGTTGATCAGCTCACTCAAGAAGATGCGTGATCTAGGCAACACTTTGATTGTTGTCGAGCACGATGAGGACACGATGCGTGCAGCCGACTACCTGATCGATGTCGGACCTGGAGCGGGAGAAAACGGTGGTCAGATTGTGGCTGCCGGGACACCAGAAGAAGTCGAAAAGAATCCTAAGTCCCTGACAGGACAATATCTTTCCGGCAAAAAGTTTGTACCAGTACCACTAGAACGTCGTGATGGAAACGGCAGCTTTATCGAAGTGACTGGTGCAGCTGAGAATAACTTGAAGAATTTGGATGTGAAATTCCCACTAGGCAAATTTATTGCCGTCACAGGAGTCTCAGGTTCCGGTAAGTCAACGTTAGTTAATATGATCCTTAAACGTGCTTTGGCACAGAAGATGAATCATAATTCTCAAAAACCAGGCAAGTATAAGACCATCAAAGGTTACGAAAAATTAGACAAGATGATCGCCATTGATCAGAGTCCAATTGGACGTACGCCAAGAAGTAACCCAGCAACTTATACCGGTGTTTTTGATGATATTCGTGACTTATTCGCTCAAACGAATGAAGCTAAACTTCGTGGTTACAAGAAGGGCAGATTCTCATTCAATATTAAGGGCGGACGTTGTGAAAATTGTCGTGGAGACGGAATTATTAAGATCGAAATGAACTTTTTACCAGACGTTTACGTACCTTGCGAAGTTTGTCATGGTACTCGTTACAATTCTGAAACTTTGGAAGTAACTTACAAGGGGAAGAATATTTCGCAAGTTTTAGATATGAAAGTCGCTGAAGCATTAGATTTCTTCAGCAATATTCCACGTATCAAACGTAAGTTACAGACAATCGTTGATGTTGGATTAGGATACGTTTCATTAGGCCAATCTGCCACTCAATTATCTGGTGGTGAAGCTCAAAGAATGAAGCTAGCTTCAGAATTGTATAAGAAGTCTAGTGGTAACAACTTCTATATTCTTGATGAACCAACGACAGGTCTTCATACTGACGATATCAAGCGCTTGTTGGATGTTTTACAACGTTTGGTCGATGAAGGTAATACGGTTTTAGTAATTGAACACAATTTGGATGTCATCAAGTCAGCTGACTGGGATATTGATCTTGGTCCTGAAGGTGGCGAAGGCGGCGGCAAGATCGTCGCTACCGGAACTCCGGAACACATTGCTAATGTTAAAAAGAGCTACACAGGTCAGTATTTAGGACCAATCTTAAAACGTGATACCAAGCGGACAAAAGACGCTTTGGGTAAATAACAAAAAGTGTGAGAAATTAAATTCTCACACTTTTTTTGTTTATCGATCAATTTATCGTCTGATTGGACATTTTTATGAATAGTGGAAAAATAGGCAGTGGGGGGAAGTATAATGAATAAATTTACAAAGAGTATGATCTTAGGTTTATTGTTCACAGTTGGAAGTGGCACAATTCTTTCTAACAACGTTTTAGCTGCTTCTGATAACAATGATGACCAATCGACGACGGTCGTCTCAACACAAGTCAGTCCCATTAAGACGATCACTCCGACTGAAAACAAAGCAGTTCAAGTTACTGTTCCGACTGCCAAGTTGTACAGCAAAGCTGGAAAATTATCTAATCGGGGATTAGGCAATGGAACTAGTTGGCGTGTGGGTTCGGAATTATTCAGAAATGACGATTCTACTTATTTCCAAGTTTCGACTGATGAGTACATGCCTGCTTCAGATGGTTATCTTTATGATACTTACAAGGGAATCGCCAAAGTCTCAACGTCAACGCCTGCACCACTGTATGACCATAACTTCAATAAAATCTCCGGACGCAATGTTGCTTCTGGATCAAGTTGGCAAACTGATCGTTCGATTGCGGTTTATTCTCCAGGAGCAGTATCGCCAATGCATTATTATCGTGTTGCGACTGATGAATGGATCAGTTCCGAGACTGTCGATAGTCTGACATATTTAAATTCCATGACACCATATTAATAATAAGAAAAAATCACTGTTCAGCAAAACGCGAACAGTGATTTTTTAGTTTAATCTGATGGCCCGACCGATTGCGTGTAGACTAATTGGTCAGTTGAAATTTGTTCATACAAAGCGTTGCTCAAGGCTGCATTGATTTTTTTCGCAGTAGATTGAGCGTAAACAAAGTTGTATTCCTGTTGGAATGCTTGGATCAATAACTCATTTTGTTCGGCTACGAATTGCTCATTTGAGTTTAAGCGACGATGTCTTTCGTCATAAGCACGACGAGCGATCCCAATTTCACGAGAATTATCATCGTTGTAAATTTCGCTTAAATAAGTGACCACCTTGTTATATGGTTCGGTTTCGATCTTGGCGATTTTTTGCCAGAATTGACGATTGATCTCCATGGCTTTATCAGGATCGATCGATGCCGGACGCATTTGTTTGCGCATTTTTCTAGATGCCCGACCTTCTTTAGTGAAGAATAGTCGACTAACAATCTGAAAACGCCAGAACCAATGGAATTTTTCCCAGCCTTGTTTTTGATATTGCTGAACCGTGGTCTGAGCGACTCGCATATAAGCTTCAAACAAGGACTGAGTGATTCCTTGTTCGTCATACATTTTTTCAACCGTCGTTTCTTCAATTTCAAAACAATGATTGAATATTTCTGCCAGTTTGTTTCTATCGGCGCGACGCTCAACGATCCTCTGACCATCAAGTACGCTGATGACTTGGCTGACAGCTGGGGACTTCGAATTTTTTGCTAATAGGGTATTTATGGCATCATCGACCATTTTGCTTTTGACTGATACCAATTCGTCTTCAGAATATTTGCTGACTTTATTTGGCAACATTAACGGCAGAATTATTGTTGGAATTAGTAAACTAGTTAAAATAACGACTGCTGAAATAAAAATCAAATCGTTTCTAAAGGTAAATGCGTGCCCGTGGAGCGTTAATGGCAATGAGAACGCCAATGACAAGGTAATGGTCCCGTGAACGCCGCTAAGAGCCATAACGATGCTATTCATCAATTTGTCATGCTTGTTCCAGGAACGAATTCTGGCAAAGTCGAATTGGACCCACAGAAATCTTAATAGCGTCATGACTAAATATAGTAGGATACCAACGCCAACTAAGGTAATAACTGATCCGGTGTCATTATGCGACAAGTCCTTGATGACAATTGGCAATGACAAACCTAGTAGAACAAAGACGATACCGTTTAGGGCACTGGCCACAACAGACCAAGTTGTAGTCATGGCAATTTGAAGCCTTGAAGAAGTTAGTCGCAGACGGTTTTGTTGGACGCCGTGGAGCAATCCAGTGACGACGACTGCTAAAATTCCCGAAACTCCGACTGCTTCAGCTGCTAAGTAAACTACAAAAGGCGTCATTAACGTATAAGGGACCATGACTGAAGGTGTATCAACATGAGCCTTAATGAATCGGATCCGAATGTTAATGATGATTATTCCTAGAACCAAACCAACAATTATTCCCCCAAAAAATACATACAGGAAGTTACCGATTCCATGCCAGAGCGAGAATTGCCCAGTAACTACGGCAGCAATCGCTAAGTTTAAGGCGACGATACCAGATGCATCGTTGAACAGCGACTCATTTTCAAGAGTATTCATGACGTCTTTTGGAACCAAAACTTTGGTAGTGATCGATGAAACAGCGACCGCATCAGTTGGTACGATGATTGCGCCGAGGGCAAATGCCAAGGCCAATGAAATACTTGGGATCAACCAATGTGTTAAAAAGCCGACAATCAAGATAGTGATGATCACAAGTTCAACCGCCAATGAAAAAGTTGTCCCCATGTGCCGAGTCAATCTTGATAAATTGGTATTTTGACCATCGTTAAACATCAGCATTGAGATGATCACTAACATAAAAATTTCCGGCTCAAGTTCAAAATGTCGAAATACTGGTAAAATCGATAAAATCAAACCGGCTGCAATTTGCAAAAATGCGACCGGGAAAAGCTTAAATTTGGTATAAAGTGCATTTGTGACAATGACCGCAATGATCAAAATAAAAATCAGAAAGAATGTCTCCATGTGAAATCGTCCCCCTCGGATGATTTGGATGTTGCTTTCAATGTCTCAAGTGTATCGCAATTTGTTATAAAAAATATTGTATTTAATAAAAAAGCCAGACCTCTGTCTGACTTATCTTTAATCTTCAATTGACTGTAAAAAGACGACCCGATCGGTGGATACTTGTTCATTTAATTCTCGTCCAAGTTCACGACTATATCTTTTTGACAGGATTTGGTTTTGGATGAAGTTATATTCTTCTTGGAAAGCTTCACTCAACATAGCATTTTGTTCGTCAACAAATGATTGTTCACCGACGAGTCGACGATGACGTTGATCATAAGCAGTTCTAACAATAGAAACTTCACGAGCGTTTTCATTAGTCATCTTAGTATTCAAAAATTTGGTTATATCAGCATACGGTTTAACCTCGATGTCACGCATCATGGTCCACATTTCTTTGTTGCGCTTGATCATTTCCCCACGTCCAACATTTTTACGTCCACGTTTCTTTTGGCGAAGCAGTTGTCTTTTTTTGCGAGCAGATTCGGACATTGAAACTTTGTCACGAATTCTGAAATTAAAAAACATCATTATTCGTTGCCAAGGATTTTGTTGATTTTGAATCGCTATTCGTTGAGCAACACGTAAGTATATTTGGGCATCATTAACGGAAACTTCGTCATTTTCAATCATTTGGTCGACTGTCTGTTTCTCGATCTCGTAACACTTATCAAATAATTGATTGAGCGTATTCCTATCGCCACGTTCAATGACCATACGCTGACCGTCAAGAATAGTAACTATTTGACTGGCTGAAGCAGAATTGCCGTGGTTAGTCGCAACCATTTTGATGGCATTATTCACCATTTCGTCTTTAGCTTGAGAAAGCTCAGCCTGGGTAAAATCAATTTTTTGTTTTGGTAAAAAGAAGGGCAGTACTAGCGTTGGTACGATCAGACTAGCTAAGATCACGATTGAAGCGATGTAGATGATATCGTTTCGAGCATTGAATGTTTGACCGTTCAACGTCATTGGTAATGAAAACGCCATAGCTAACGTGATTGTTCCATGGACGCCACTTAAAGCCATGATAAAGCTATTACCAGTTTTTTGATGATTGTCCCAAGCTCTGATCCTGGCGAAATCGAAGCGAGTCCATAGGTAACGCAATAAGGTCATGATCAAGTAAAGCAAGATCCCAACGCCAAACAAAGTTGCTACAGAGCTATTTCCGTGATGTTGACTGATATTGATGATAACACGAGGCAGCGATAAGCCGAGCAAGACGAAAACAATTCCGTTCAACAAACTTGAGACGACTGACCACGTGTTAGTCATAATTATTTGAACACGGGAACTAGTCAATTTCAGACGATTTTGTTGAACGCCGTGAAGCAATCCAGTCATGACGACGGCTAAAATTCCCGAAACACCGAGTGCTTCAGCAATCAAATAGACAGCAAACGGAGTCAGTAGGGTGAAGGGAACTAGAACTGAAGCAGTATCGATATTCATGTTAATAAAACGTAATCTGATCATGACTATCAAGGAACCTAAGATTGCGCCAACAATGATCCCACCGAAGAATACATATAGAAAGTTTCCAATACCGTGCATAACCGAGAATTGACCGGTCACCGCGGCAGCGATGGCCAAGTTTAAGGCGACGATACCAGATGCGTCATTGAACAATGATTCGTTTTCCAAAGTTGTCATGACGTCTTTTGGGATGACCATTTTATTGGTGATCGAAGAGACTGCTACTGCATCAGTGGGAGTAATAATTGCTCCGAGTGCGAAAGCCAATGCTAACGATAATGCTGGGATCAATAGATGGGTCACAAATCCTACGACTACGATCGAGACAATCGCCAGTTCGACTGATAACGAAAAAGTCGTTCCAAACTGATGAGTAAGCCTAGACATGCTAGTATGCTGTCCATCGTTAAACATTAAGACTGAAATGATCCCAAGTAGGAACACTTCTGGTTCCAGATGAAAATTTGCGTAAATTGGCAATGTTGATAAGATTAGTCCCGCTGCAATTTGAAAAAATGCGACAGGAATGGAATCAAAGCGCCAAAAAATTATATTTGAGATTACTACCGCTAAAACTAATAGTAGGAATAAAAAGACCGTATCCATAAGTGTTTCTCCCCTCAAAAGCTAAATCTAATTCTATCGCAATTTCAGTAATATACTATAAGAAAATTTTTTAAAAGATTTCTCGAATGACACGCCCGGGTCGTTATGTTATGATGAAATTCGAATGTGAGGTGCACAATGGCAAAAAAAGTACTTAGCTTAGTGATTGTAACTGGGATGAGTGGCGCTGGTAAAACGGTCGCCATGCAATCCTTTGAAGACTTGGGTTACTTCTGTATTGATAATATGCCACCTAACTTATTGCCAAAGTTTTGGGAATTAGTAAATGAATCTGGCAAGATCAATAAAGTAGCTCTAGTTGTAGATATTCGTTCAAGAGATTTTTACGATGAGATTTTCTCAATGTTGGCTGAAACGCAAGCTGATGAACAAGAGAAGAATCAAAAGGTTGAAATGAAGATCATGTTCTTGGATGCTTCAGACGAAGAACTAGTTTCTCGCTATAAAGAAACACGTCGCAGTCATCCATTGGCAATGGAAGGACGCTTGCTCGACGGAATCCATAAGGAACGTGAACTTTTAAGCGAAATGAAGTCGCGTGCACAAGTAGTCATTGATACAACTGATTTGTCGCCTCGCCAATTGCGTGAAGAAATTTTCTCCAATTTCCAAGAATCTTCCGAAGTTCCAACATTTCATGTTGAAGTGATGTCATTTGGATTTAAATACGGTCTGCCAATTGATGCCGACATTGTGATGGACGTTCGTTTTTTAAGAAATCCATTCTACGTTCCTGAACTTAAGGTACTGACCGGTAAGGACAAGTCTGTTTACGATTACGTGATGGATAGTCCAGAGACGGAAACTTTCTATAAGAAACTTTATGACTTGCTGCAATACATTTTGCCAGGTTATGAAAAAGAAGGTAAGACTAGTTTGACAATTGCAATCGGTTGTACTGGCGGCCAACACCGTTCAGTTGCGATTGCTGAAAGACTAGGCAACGATCTCAAGGACAAGTATTACGTTGATATTACTCACCGTGATGCAGAAAAATCTCAAAAGAAGGTTATTGAACATGGCAGCAAATAGGATAGTTCGAGTTGTTAAAGGACGTCGTCCAAAGGTTGTTGTTATAGGTGGGGGAACTGGTTTACCAGTTATTTTAAACAGTTTAAGAAAAGAAGATGCTAACATCACGGCGATTGTTACCGTTGCTGATGATGGCGGTTCATCTGGTATTATTCGAAATTATATCAACGTTGTACCACCAGGGGATATTCGAAACGTTTTGGCTTCGCTGTCTGATCTTCCTAATGAAGAATTAGAAGTGTTCCAACATCGTTTTAAGAGTGATGACGACTTTTTCTCAGGGCATGCTTTAGGCAATTTGATCATTGCGGCTTTGAGCGAAATGTCGCCTAATATTTTTGATGCGGTTCAGACTTTATCAAAAATGATGAGAATCGATGGTAATGTCTTTCCAGCTTCAACGACTAAATTGACGTTGAATGCAGAATTCACTGATGGCACTACATTGGCCGGGGAACATGAAATTACTCACTCAGGTAAACACGTTAAGCGTGTTTGGGTAACTAATTCTGACGAACCTGAAAAGGAGCCAGAGACGGTTTTACCAGTCTTGGCAGCAATCATGCAAGCTGATGTGGTGGTATTGGGACCTGGTAGTTTGTTTACCAGTATTTTGCCAAACTTGATGATCAAACAAATTGGTGAAGCAGTCAAAGAAACGCCGGCAGAGGTCGTATACATTTGCAATATTATGACGCAGATCGGCGAAACTGAAGGATTTACCGATGCAGATCACGTGAAGGTCCTTGACCGCCACTTAGGTGGAAATTACGTTGATACTGTTTTGGTGAATACTCGTAAAGTTCCAGATGGATTCGTTAACCACAAAAAATACGACGAGTACATCAACCAAGTAGAACCAGACTTCAAGACATTGAGAGAAATGGGATGTCGCGTGATCCAAGACGACTTCTTGAAGTTAAGAGACAATGGAGCCTTTCATGATGGCGATAAGATCGCTCATGAAATCTTGAATTTGGCGTTCCAGTCGGGAAATAGAAAAAATGAGGTGAGATAATGGCTTCCTATGCAAGTGAGGTTAAAAAAGAACTCACTGGTTTAGAGGTCCATCCAGAGCATGCTCGTGTCGAGTTGTCCGCTCTTATTCGAATGAACGGTTCGTTGAGTTTACAGAACCATCATTTCGTTTTGACTACTCAAACAGAAAATCCGGCAATCGCTCGGAGAATTTTCTCATTGATCAAGCAAAAATACGGTATGGAATCTGAACTTTTAGTTCGTAAGAAAATGAAGTTGAAAAAGAATAATCAATATCTAGTTCGACTCAAAAGAAACACTAATGAAGTACTGCAAGACTTAGGAATTTTAGATGAGACTGGGTTGTCCATCAACACTGATGTCACGCCAGACATCTTGAATGAAGATCAAAGAATGCGTTCATATTTACGTGGAGCGTTTTTGGCGACCGGAAGCGTTAATAATCCAGAGACCTCAAGATATCATTTAGAGATTTACTCATTGTACGAATCACACAATGAAGATATCGCTGAAATGATGAATCACTTTGGGTTGAATGCCAGAACCACTAAACGACGCAATGGCTATATTGTCTATTTGAAAGAAGCTGAGCGTATTGCCGACTTTTTACAATTGATCGGTGCAACTAATGCGATGCTGAAATTCGAAGATATTCGAATCGTTCGTGATATGAGAAATTCAGTTAATCGGTTAGTTAATTGCGAAAATGCTAATATCAATAAGACCGTTGCCGCAGCGGAACGTCAAGTTGAAAATATCAAGTATTTGCGTGATACGATCGGCTTAGATTCGCTTCCTCAAAAACTACAAGAGATTGCTACTTTGAGATTGGATAATCCAGAAGTATCGCTTAAAGAGTTGGGCGAGATGGTGCCAAGTGGCGCTATTTCAAAATCAGGGATCAATCATCGACTACGTAAGTTAAATCAAATGGCTGAAGAGGCCAAGGTATAAAAAAAACACTCCTGCAGGAGTGTTTTTTTATTTGCTATTTGATTTTTTACTATAATCCTTAACCATGATTGCAAATATCAAACCGACAATTGCGATGATGAAGAAGAATGTAAATACCGCGTGGTATCCAGCTAAACCACCGTTTACTGGCAGACGATGATTTTGGTTTGAAGTAACCAAGATCAACGTTGCCAAACTAACTCCGAGTGAACCGAGTAACTGACGAACAGTCGTAATGATGGCTGTACCGTGTGGAATCAAATCCTTAGGTAATGAATTACCACCCAAAGTTGTCGCTGGCATCATGACGAAGGCATTTCCACCTTCGATCAACATGGCAATCAAGATCATTGGCCAAATTCCTAATTTGAAGTTCAAAACAAATAGTAAGAACCAGCCAACAACGATCATCGACATACCAGTAAGTAAGGTAGATTTGAAACCAATCTTATCAGCTAATTTACCCGTTAGAGGATTGAGGATACTCAATAAAATAGCTGGTGGAACTAGTGCTAAACCAGAAACTAAGACTGAAGTTTCGAGAATGTTTTGATAATAAAGTGGATAGATGATTGTAACGACAATCAATGAAATATAAGAAAAGCCAGTTAGTAAAATTGCTAGATCAAAATTGAAATGCTTCATAACTTGGAGGTCAAGCAGTGGCTCTTTGACAGATAGTTGACGGTGAATGAACAAGACTGTCAAAACTAAACTGATGACCAAGATGATCCAAAGGTTAGTACTCATGGAATGAGCAGCACCAGCTTGGTTGACAACGTATAGCAAACCAACTAGTCCAACTAAATAAATAATTGAGATAAAGTCCAATCTGACTTTATTTCTAGGCATAACGTCTTTGATAAAAAATAGTCCCAAAATAAAGATAGCAATCATGATGATCAAGAAGATCACGAATAATCCTTGCCAATGCAACCAGTTCAAAACGATACCAGAAATAATTGGTCCACTAGCTAGTGCAGACCCCATGACTAATCCAGCGAAGCCCATGGTCGTCCCACGTTTTTCCTGTGGAGTTATTTCTAGTAAGACTGATTGAAACGACGGGAACAATATCCCGACACCGATTGCTTCTAACGCCCGTCCCAACATGGCAATCGGGAAGTTAGGCGCAACAATAATGACAAATGTACCAATGCCGAAGATAGCAACGACGCTTAAAAATAAGTTCTTGAATGAAATGTTATTCAATAGCCAAGGACTGATCGGCATCATGATACACATTATCAACATAAATCCAGTGGTCAGCCATTGAATAGTTGGTGCGGAGACGCCAAAGAACTTCATCAATGTCGGATAGGCGGTAGACAGAGACGACTGACTAATCGACATTGTAAAAGTTCCGGCCAGCAAGGTACTGACAAAAAATTTTCTACTAACGGAGTTTTGTATTTGATTATTCTCCATTGTTAATTCTCCTTCCACGATCATTTGAAAATCAATTTGTAAGAATTAAACTATCTATCCGCATAATATGAATAAATATACTCACGGGCGTAGTTTAATTTCGATTGTTTCAAACAACCATTATTATAATTAGAATTAAGTCCTGCAAGAACCGGATTAAGATATAAAAATTGTCATAATATACAATATTTATTACATGATTTCTTATAGGTAAACTTAAGTTCCTTGATTAGAATAATTGATTTGATTGAACTTGTCTATTCGCACAAAAAAAGCGGAATGCAAGTAATTTGCATTCCGCTTAGTAACTGAAATTATTTTCCAGCTTTGTTTGTCATAATATCATCGATCAAACCGTAGTCTTTAGCTTCTTGAGCTGACATGTAGTTATCACGTTCGGTATCTTTTTGCAAAGTTTCAAGAGTTTGTCCAGAATTATCGGCCAAGATTTGATTTAATTTCTTTCTTGTCTTCAAGATTTCTGTAGCAGCAATCTCAATTTCAGTTTGTTGTCCTTGAGCACCACCTGAAGGTTGGTGAATCAAGATCGTTGAGTTTGGCAAGGCAAAACGTTTGCCCTTTGTACCTGATGATAACAAGACACTGGCCATTGATGCAGCCATACCTGTTGCAATTGTTTGGACATCGGACTTAACGAAATTCATTGTATCCATGATAGCCAAACCATCAGTAACAGAACCACCTGGTGAGTTGATGTACATTGAAATGTCTTTATCAGAATCTTGAGCATCAAGGAATAGTAATTCAGCAACAACGGTATTAGCCATTTGACTGTTTACTTCACCAGAAACCATAATGATTCTATCTTTTAATAATCTTGAATAAATATCATAGGCACGTTCGCCACGAGAACTTTGTTCAATAACTGTAGGAACTAACATAAAATAAAATGCCTCCTATTTTTAATTAGTGCGAATTGTCAATTAGCACTCTCAAAAGCACAGTGCTAATTTAGCATATAAATCATATGGGGTCAACAATGAAGCACTGATATATTGAAAATATTTTTATACTATTAATATTATTTCAATAATTCCCGATATTATAACTATTTTGCGACTAGAGATTCAATTCATATGCTAGTCGTTTGCCGTCAACTGGTTCATCAACGTAGACGATGCCTCGATAATGATATCCTAAGCTTTTGGCTAATCCTTGCATGCGTTCGTTCATTTCGTGAGTATCGATCCGCATATTTTTAAAACCATGTTCGATTGCAATTGTGGTCAGATTAGTGAACATGAATTTGCTTAAATGCATCCCTCGAAATTTACTTGAGATAGCCACTCGATGAGTCGTTGCATAAGGTTCAGTAGTATTGTTCCATGAACCCTCGAAAATTTTTGAATAACTAGGTTCAGCAGATTCCAGCAGGGTGGCGGCACCAGCAATTTTTCCATCAACTATCAGTACCCAGTTGATTCCTGATTCAATATCATTTTTTAAGGTGTCACGATTGGGGCTGCCGTTTTGCCATTGTGGACTGCCATCTTTTTTTAAAAGGGCGCGTGCTTCTTCGATTATTTCCATGACCGCATCCAGGTCAGACAGGGTAGATTTTCTTAAATAAATTGTTGCCATAGTACATCCTCTTTATTGGTTAAGTTTAGTTTGGATCTTTTTCATCGCGTCGATGATCTCAGGTATTTCTGATTCAGAAACGTTTGAAAAAAGCTTGTCGATTTGATTATCTGCTCGTTGGTTGATATCTTCAAGAGCCTGTTTGCCATCGTCGGTAAGAGCAAGGACTTTGATCCGCAAGTCCTTTGAATCAGCCTTTTTAGTGATCAAATTTTCAGTTTCCAATTTTTTCAAAACGCGACTAATGTATCCTTTGTCTAGCTTTAATAAACTCAGCAACTGATTAGCCGTGTTGACGCCACGATTTATTTCGAGCAAGATTCGTGATTCCAAGATCGTAAATTTAGTGTGCAAATGGTACTTATCAGTTAATTGAAGAACGTTCGTGTAAAAACGATCGAATTCTCGGATATTATAAATATCTTCTTTTTTCATTTTTATTCCTCCAATGGTTGACAAAAGCAACTAGTTTTCAATATAGTAATTTAAGTTGCTTTTGTCAACTAAGTTTCTGTATCGAAAGATTTTCAGGAAACATTAAACTATTTGGAGATTATTTATGAAAAAAGAAATGCGTGTATCTTTATTTATTGTGCTATTTGGTAGTTTTTTTGGCGTCCTCAGTTCTACGATGATGACGACAGCTCTGCCATCAGTTATGCGCGTGTTTCACGTTTCATACTCGTCAGCACAGTGGCTGACTAACGGTTACATGCTCGCTAATGCTTTGATGATCCCAACCAGTGCATTTTTAATGAAAAAGTTTTCGTTCAAAAATTTATTTTTGACCTTCTCGACAATTTTTTTCGTCGGTTCATTGATCGGGACAGTTGCCAATCAGTATCTTATTTTGATTGCTGGACGAATGATCCAGGCGGTCGGTGCTGGGGTAATGATTCCGTTAGTTAACGTTATTGCTATGCGGGCAGCTGATGCCAAGCATCGTGGTTCGGTCATGGGTATCATCGGAGTCGTATTTAATTTTTCACCGATCGTCGGTCCGACAGTTTCTGGTTTTATCCTTGATAGTTTATCGTGGCGCTATTTGTTTAGCTTGACCATGCCATTTACGCTTATCTCAATAATCTTGGCCATCATCTTCATGCCAAAAGTTAAGCATGAGACTGAACTGACTTTTAACGTTAAAGGTTTGATCACAGCCAGTTTTGGACTTTTATGTCTACTGTGGGCGTTCTCAAATATTGGTGAATACAACGTTATTTCGTTTAACATCGGTGGCTTGTTCATCCTGGGTCTGTTCTTCGGCTGGTTATTCTTGAAGACTCAAGGCCATTCAAAAAATCCTTTTATCAATTTAAAAGTTTTTGAACACAGCCAATTCAACATTGCCAACATCTTGAACATGATCTTGATGGTGACGATGTATGGAAATACGATCCTTTTACCGATTTTAGTCCAGAACGTCATGCACAAAAGTGCTTTGATCTCAGGATTGGTACTATTTCCAGGTGCGTTGGTGACCTTCATCATGTCGCCGATAAGCGGTAAATTGTTCGATAAATATCCTGTAAAAAATCTAGTATTGATCGGTATTACCATCGACTGTATCGGAACATTTTTACAAGTGTTGATCAATAAGGATACCTCGATTTGGACAGTCACTTTGGGTCAAACGATCCGCCAATTTGGACTAGTCTTAGTCTTGATCCCAATTCAGACTCAAGCTTTGTCGTATCTTCCAGCTGAGCTGATCCCAGATGGCGTTGCACTCTATAATACGCTAAGACAGGTTGCTGCATCCTTTGGAACAGCATTGTTGATTGCCATAATCACAGTTTCAAATCAGCATGAAAACATCCATACGATCAGTGGGGAACTCGTCGGTATCAAGATAGGCTTTGCAGCTTGTTTAACACTGCTATTATGTTGTTTCATCTTTATTCGCAAACTATATACCAAAACTTCAGCAAATTAAAAAAGCAATCGGTCAATTGATCGATTGCTTTTCGTTTTAAATTGTTATTTTACTTTGATTGATTATAGAGCCAATCACGAACAGCTGGAATCGTGTAGGCATAATCAAATGAGGCATTGTGCTCTAGATGAGTCGTGGCATTTTCGAGAACCGTTCCTGCCTTCCAAGTTATAAAGTTGGCATCTCGATTCTTGTCCATCAACTGGTTAGCTGCTGTATTCTTTTCCTTGGCGGAAACTTGAGCATCTAGAGTTGTTGTTGTATATTTCTTACCGTCTTTTTTGAGCATCTTCATAACGTTCTTTTGACCCTTTGAAGCATTTTGGTCACCAGCAGAAGCAATGTAGAAGAATTTCTGATTCTTGAGTTTCTCTAATTGACTTACATCCCATTGTGATGATGCATAAAGTGTTGCAGCAAACATATTAGGATAATGAGAATTTAGATAGAACATTGTCATACCACCCATTGATTGACCAGTAGCGTATAGACGGTCCATATCGATGTTGTAGTCTTTTTCAAGTTTTTTCATTAGATCGAGATAAGTTTGAACATTCTTTTTAACTACTGAAGAACCAAATTGTCCAACTCCACCACTAACGGTTGAAGTATCAAAGACTGGAACTAGCACAAAACTGGCGTGTTTCTTTTGTTCTGAGTTAGTGGCCCAAATACTACCACCATATCCTTGCGTGATCCCCGTTTTAGTACTCTTGCCAGTAACTGAATCATCAGGGATAAATGTTAGGAGAGGATATTTCTTGTCTTTATTGTAGTTCTTTGGAACGAACAAGTTGTATCTTAATGTCACTCCGGTCTTTTTATCCTTGTAAGATAACTGTTTGAACTTCGACTCAACCTCGTTAGTAACAGTTGTCAGAGATGGATCCTTCTTCGAATCATTTGTATTCGTCTTTTTAAAAGTTGTTTCAGACGAATCTTTCGAAGAACTTGAGTTGCTGGAAGAACATGCAGTACCAATAACCATAACAAAAGCTAATAGTGCGAATAGTAGAACCAAGCGCTTGCGTTTCATATCATTCCCTACCTTCTAATTATTATGAATATGTATTACCGCTTACATCTTAAATGAGCCTTAAAAAAATAACAATAACCATTATATAAATTCATACATATAATAAGAAGTTAGTTAGCGAATTATGAATAAAAAAAGACTGATCGTAATGATCAGTCTTTGCGAAATGCGTCGCGTGGGAGTCGAACCCACATTGCAGGAACCGGAATCCTGAGTGCTATCCATTATACTAGCGACGCGTACTGTTATATTATCGCAAAGATGACTTCAAAGTTAAATAGAAATAACTATTCAAATGATTTCTAATTCATAATTTTAGATAAAACCAAATTAGAAACTGTGCTATAACAGCAATACGGAGCATTAATGAAAAAACATTCCATTTTTGATGCCTTGGCACTTGCAAAAATGAACTGACCGTTTATAATAGGAACTGTGCTTGAGAGGTAACAAAGTTTATCCGGGCTTTTATTTTTTGAGTATATGGGTCACAAAAGGACATACAGGGACAAGATTAGTCCCAAGGAGTAAATCAAATGACAATCAATAGTGATTTAGAATTGTTGGATTTGGTTGCTCCCGATTTCATTAAAACAGTCGAGAAACGTTTCAGAATACTGCAAAGTATTAAATTAATGGAACCGGTGGGCCGTCGGGTCCTAGCAGATGACCTTAATGTTACTGAACGAAGCCTTAGAACTGAGACAGACCTTTTGAAAAATCAAGGATTGATTAATTCATCTAAGTCAGGGATGTCTCTAACTAAGACGGGAATTCAAGCCAATGGTCAACTGAATAAGTTATTAGCTGACTTTCAAGGAACAGCACTTTTAGAGCAACAGTTAAGTAAGAAACTAGGAATTGATCGTTGCATCGTACTTCCTGGTAATTCCGATAAGCAATATCGAGTGGTCGACTCATTCGGATTGCGCCTCAACCAGTTGCTCGGATCTATTCTACCTAATGGCAAGAGTTTGATTGCTGTTACTGGCGGTAGCACTTTAGCCAGAGTTGCTAGGAATTTATCACCAAGTCTTTCAAAGAACCGTGATTTATTATTCTTACCAGCTCGTGGCGGAGTGGGAGAGTCAGTAATCATTCAGGCAAACAGTGTTTGTGCTGAAATGGCGAATAGAACGCATGGACAACATCGGGCACTGTATTTGCCCGAGGACATCAGTGAACAGAGCTTCGAATCTTTACAAAATGAAGCTTCAATTAAATCAGTGCTTGATTTAATATATAGATGTGACGTTGTTGTTCATAGCATTGGAACCGCAAGCGTAATGGCTGAAAGAAGAAATCTGTCTGATAAAGACAAGCTAACGATCACCAACAGCGATGCTGTTGCAGAAGCGTTTGGAGATTTCTTTGATCAAGATGGTAAGCTTGTATATAAGGTACCTAGAATTGGACTTCATGTTCGGGACCTTGCTAATATTAAGAATGTAATTGCTATCGCTGGTGGTGCTTCAAAGGCAACTGCTATCGAAGCTTACATGAAGAATGCACCTTCTCACACCATACTCATTACTGATGAGGGTGCCTCAAAGATGATTTTAAGGGATAACCCTTTAAAATAATATATTTTTACTTTCCTGAAGGAGGAATTTTTGTATGACTACAAAAGTTGGTATTAATGGATTTGGACGTATTGGCCGTTTGGCATTCCGCCGTATCGCTGCTCTTCAAGCAGAAGGCAAAACAGATTTGGAAGTTGTTGCAATCAATGATTTAACATCACCTGCAATGCTTGCACACTTGCTTAAATATGATACAGCTCATGGTAACTTCAAATCAGACGCTATCACAGCTGCTGAAGATGGTATCGTTGTTGACGGTAAGAAGATCCCTGTATACGCTGAAAAGAATGCTGCAGACCTTAAATGGGTTGGCAACGACGGTGTTGACATCGTTCTTGAATGTACAGGTTTCTACACATCAACAGAAAAAGCTCAAGCTCATATCGATGCAGGCGCAAAACGTGTATTGATCTCAGCTCCATCAGGTGACATGCCTACAGTTGTTTATGGTGTTAACGATGACATCTTGACTAACGACGTTAAGATTGCATCAGCTGGCTCATGTACAACAAACTGTCTTGCACCATTAGCTAATGCCGTAAACAAAGAATTCGGTATCAAAGCTGGTACAATGACAACTATCCATGCTTACACAGCTACACAAATGCTTCAAGATGGTCCAGAACGTAAAGGTAATGTTCGTGCTGCACGTGCTGCTGCTGCTAACATCATCCCTCATTCAACTGGTGCTGCTAAGGCCTTAGGTCTTGTTGTTCCTGACTTGAAGGGTAAACTTGATGGACATGCACAACGTGTTCCAGTTATCACAGGTTCAGTTACTGAATTAGTTGCAACTCTTGACAAAGAAGTTACAGTTGATCAAGTAAATGCTGCTGTTAAGAAATATACTGACAACAACCCATCATTCGGTTACAACGATGATGAAATTGTTTCATCAGATATTATCGGTACATCATTCGGTTCAGTATTCGACCCAACACAAACACAAATCGTTGGTACAGGCGACGCTCAAGTTGTTAAGACTGTTGCTTGGTATGATAATGAATCAGGATTTACAGCACAAATGGTTCGTACACTTGAAAAATTTGCTAGCTTAAACTAATTTTTAGTTAAATAGCGAAGTTTACAACCTAATTTAGTGAATTAAATTGGCGGAGGGAGGATAACTCCTTCCGTCTTTTTTTTAGGAAAATACTCTGGAGGATTTAAAATGGCAAAACTTATCGTTTCTGACGTTGACGTAAAAGGCAAAAAAGTCTTAATGCGTGTAGATTTCAACGTTCCTATTAAAGATGGTGTTGTCGGCGATACAAACCGTATCGTTGGTGCTATCCCAACAATCAAGTATGTTTCAGAACATGGTGGAAAGGTTATCTTGCTTTCTCACTTGGGCCGTATCAAGAGTGACGAAGACAAGAAAGCTTTATCATTGAAGCCTGTTGCTGCTAAACTTCAAGAATTAAGTGGCATGCCTGTTGAGTTCGTACCTGTTAACGAAGGTAAAGAACTTGAAGATGCTATTAACAACTTGCAAGATGGTCAAATCCTATTGATGGAAAACACTCGTTTCCAAGATATCGATAATGACTTCGGCAAGCGCGAAAGTAAAAACGATCCTAAATTGGGTGAATACTGGGCATCACTTGGCGATGTTTTCGTCAACGATGCATTCGGTACAGCCCACAGAAGCCACGCATCAAACGTTGGTATCTCAACAGCTATGAAGGCTGCTGGCAAACCAGTTGCTGCTGGATTCTTGATGGAAAAAGAAATCAAATTCTTAGGTAACGCTGTTGATAACCCAGTACACCCATTCGTAACAATTCTTGGTGGTGCTAAGGTTTCTGACAAGATCGGTGTTATTGAAAACTTGATTCCAAAATCAGACCACATCTTAATCGGTGGTGGTATGGCTTATACATTCTTAGCTGCTCAAGGCCACAAGATTGGTAAGTCACTATTTGAAGCAGATAAAGTTGATCTAGCTAAGGACCTCCTTCAAAAAGCTGGCGACAAGATCGTGCTTCCTGTAGACCACATCGTTGCTAAAGAATTCTCAAACGATGCTGAAGCAACAACTACTGATGGCGTAGATATTCCTGATGACGAAATGGCATTGGATATCGGTCCTAAGACTGTTGCCTTGTTCAAAGACAAGTTAAACGGTGCTAAGACTGTTGTATGGAATGGACCAATGGGTGCATTCGAAATGAGCAAGTTTGCTGAAGGTACTCTTGAAGTTGGACGTGCCCTAGGTAACTTATCAGATGCTATCACTATCGTTGGTGGTGGTGATTCAACTGCTGCTGCTAAGAGTTTGGGTATTGCTGACAAGCTTACTCACATCTCAACTGGTGGTGGTGCATCACTAGAATACCTAGAAGGTAAGACATTACCTGGTATTGCTTCAATTTCAGACAAATAGTCATTAAGGAGAATTAATTTATGCGTACACCTATTATTGCGGGTAACTGGAAGATGAACAAAAATCCTAAGGAAACCCAAGAATTTTTAGACGGTATCAAAGGTAAATTGCCAGAATCAGGCGTAGAAGCTATTATCGGTGCTCCTGCTATTGATTTATCAACACTTGTTGCAGGTGCTGAAGGTACACCTTTAAAGACTGCTGCTGAAAACAGTTACTTTGAAGACGCCGGTGCATTTACTGGTGAAAACAGTCCATTGGCTCTTTCACAAATGGGCATTGATTTCGTAATCATTGGTCACTCAGAAAGAAGACAATACTTCAAAGAAACTGATGAAGACATCAACAAGAAAGCTCACGCTATCTTGAAGAACAACATGTTGCCAATCATCTGCTGTGGTGAAACACTTGAACAACGTGAAGCTGGAAAAGCTGAAGACTGGGTTACAGGTCAAATCGAAGCTGCTGTTAAAGGCATCTCTGCTGCTGACTTAGCTAAATCAGTTATTGCATACGAACCTATTTGGGCTATCGGTACTGGTAAGACTGCTACTGCTGACCAAGCACAAGAAATGGTTCACGTAATCCGTGAAAAGATTGCTAGCTTGTATGATCAAGATACAGCTGACAAGATCAGAATTCTTTATGGTGGTTCAGTTAAACCTGCTAACGTTAAAGAATTAATGGCCAAAGAGGATATTGATGGTGGACTCGTTGGTGGTGCAAGTATGGATCCTGAATCATTCCTTGCATTAGTTAACTATCAAAAATAATTAATTAAATAAAATAACTTATATTTATTTTGACAAAATTTAGGTTAAAATGAAAATGTATTAAAAATCGTAAAGGAGATTTTTACAATATGTCTGTAATTACTGATATTTTAAGTCGCGAAATTCTCGACTCACGTGGTAACCCAACTGTCGAGGTTGAAGTTTATACTGAATTAGGTGGCTTTGGCCGCGCTGATGTTCCATCAGGTGCTTCAACTGGTGAACACGAAGCTGTTGAATTACGTGATGGCGACAAGTCACGTTTTGGTGGTAAAGGTGTTCTTAAAGCTGTTTCAAACGTTAACGATAAGATTGCTAAGACAGTTATTGGTATGGATGTAACTGATCAAAGAGCTATTGATGACGCTATGATCAAGCTTGACGGTACAGAAAACAAAGGTAACCTTGGTGCTAACGCTATCCTTGGTGTTTCATTGGCTGCTGCACGTGCTGCTGCTGACGAACTTGGCCTTCCATTGTACGAATACTTAGGTGGACCAAATGCTCACGTACTTCCAACACCTATGATGAACGTTATCAATGGTGGTAAGCATGCTGATAACAACGTTGACTTCCAAGAATTCATGATCGTACCTGTTGGTGCAAAGTCAATTCATGAAGCCGTACGTATGGGTTCAGAAACATTCCATTCACTTAAAGCAGTTCTTGAAGCACAAGGCAAGAACACAGCTGTTGGTGATGAAGGTGGATTTGCTCCTGACCTTGACAACAACGAAGCTCCTTTCAAGATTTTGGTAGAAGCTATTGAAAAAGCAGGTTACAAACCTGGTGATGATATCGCTATTGGTTTTGACTGTGCTTCATCAGAATTCTACAACACAGAAACAGGCAAGTATGATCTTAAGGGTGAAGGCGAAAACGGTGCTTCATTGAGCACAGACGAATTCATCGACTTACTTGCAAACATCGTTGACAAGTATCCAGTTATCACAATCGAAGATCCTATCGATGAAAACAACTGGGAAGACTGGCAAAAAGTTACAAAAGCCCTTGGCGACAAAGTTCAATTAGTTGGTGACGACTTGTTCGTTACAAACACTGACTACTTGAAGAAGGGTATTGATATGGGAGTTTCTAACTCAATCCTTATCAAAGTTAACCAAATTGGTACACTTACAGAAACATTCGAAGCTATCGAAATGGCTAAAGAAGCTGGATTCACAGCTGTTGTTTCTCACCGTTCAGGTGAAACAGAAGATACAACAATTGCTGACCTTGTTGTTGCTACAAACGCAGGTCAAATCAAGACTGGTTCAATGAGTCGTACAGACCGTATTGCTAAGTACAACCAATTGATGAGAATCGAAGATCAACTTGGCGAACAAGCAGAATACAAAGGTATCCACAGTTTCTACAACCTTAACAAATAATCATTTTTGATTTAAAAACAGCCCTTCTGGGCTGTTTTTTTTTGCTCAAAATTATATGATTAATGTATGTCTAAACAAGGAGAATTTGTATGTCATTAAAAATTGCTTTTATTGGGTTTGGCAAGTCTGCCAATCGTTACCATTTGCCTTATTTAAATATTCGTCCAGATTTTGAGGTTGCTAAGGTTTATACGCGTAAGCCAGTTGATCTAACCTTGGCTAAACCATATCAAGACAAAGGAACAGTTTTTACAACTGATTTAGATGATATTCTAGATGACCCACAGGTCGACCTAGTAACAATTTGTACGCCTGCAAGTACGCATTATGAGCTAGCTAAGAGTGTTATTTTAGCTAATAAGTCCGTTATCGTCGAAAAGCCTTTCGTTGACAGTGTTGAACATGCACGCGAGTTGCTCGAATTAGGACGTCAAAAGGGCATTTTAGTTACTCCTTATCAAAACCGTCGATTTGATGGGGATTATTTAGCTGTTAAGCAAGTGATCGAACAGGGATTTTTGGGAGACATTTTGGAAGTTGAATCTCATATTGATTATTACCGTCCAGGAACAGTTGTAAAACCTGGTATTAAGGAACAAGGGACCTTTTACGGATTAGGTATTCACCTGATGGATCGGATGGTTGCTCTGTTTGGACGTCCCGATACTGTTGCCTACGATATTCGTAACAACGAAGTGGCAGATGCAGTAGATAATTATTTTGACGTTGATCTTCACTATGGAACACGAAACAAGGTCAAAGTTAAGGCAGAATTTAATGTTGCAACGGATTATCCTCGCTTTATCGTCCATGGAACCAATGGATCATTTATTAAATATGGTGCTGACCAACAAGAAAATGACCTGAAGGCCGGTATTATGCCAGGAACGCCAGGTTTTGGCGAAGACAGTCCAATGTATTACGGAGTTGCTAATTACCATAATTCAAATGGCGATTGGATCAAAAAGCAGATCAAAACTCCGTTAGGCGATTACGGATTGTTTTACGATTCGGTTTATCAAACTTTGATCCACGACCAACCTAAATTGGTCACGGATGAACAAGCTATTACTGACATTGAGCTGCTTGAGGCTGGCTTTATTGCTCCATGGCCTTCAGTTTACAAAATGCCAAAATTTGAAAAATAATTATAAGGGGGAAGTCGATGGAAAAACATGTATCCATTGATGTTTATAAATTAAAGCTTCTCTTAGGTGGGATAGTTGTTGGTATTTTATCTGGTGCCGTCGTCAGCATGTTTCGTTGGTCGATTCAATCATCGTTGACGGTATTCCAACATTTCTACGTAGAGGCAAGAACTAATTGGGGAATAGTTGTTGGACTATTAGCTTTTTTGATTGTCGTCGGAATAATTGTCGGCTTTATGCTGAAAAAAGAACCGAATATTTCCGGTTCTGGTATTCCGCAAGTTGAGGCACAATTAGACGGCGACCTCAAGATCAAGTGGTGGTCAGTACTGTGGAGAAAGTTCGTTGGTGGCATTCTTAGTATTGGACCCGGACTTTTTCTCGGACGTGAAGGACCGGCAATTCAGTTGGGTTCCACAATCGGTCAAGGATTTGGTGAACTCAGCCATGTCGATTCTCCGACCACTAAACGTATCTTGATTGCTAGTGGTGCTGCCGGTGGTCTAGCAGCGGCATTTAATGCACCGCTAGCTGGATGTATGTTTGTGATCGAAGAAATTTATCATAATTTTTCGCCAATGGTCTGGCTGACAGCCTTGGCTAGTGCTGTCAGTTCTAACTTAGTTGCCCTATACGTATTTGGTCTTACGCCGGTACTTGATATACCCTATAAATTCAGTCTCCCAGTGGGAATGTATTGGCACCTGATTGTCTTAGGAATAATTCTAGGGCTGTTAGGACGTTTGTATCAGATAGTTATTTTGTACATGCCCAGTTTGTATGCAAAAACGAAAATTCCACGCAGTTTTCAAGGTTTGATTCCTTTAATTTTATTAGTCCCAGTTGGGATGATGTTCCCAAAATTTATTGGTGGCGGAAATGGTTTGATCGTCAGCTTGAATCACATGAACGTTGGCTTTTGGATCTTGGCCGGTATCTTTATTCTGAGATTTATTTTTTCAATGATCTCTTATGGTTCAGGACTTCCTGGTGGAATTTTTCTTCCTATTTTAAATTTGGGAGCCATTATCGGAGCCGTTTATGCAGTGTTCATGAATCAAATGGGATTGTTGCCAATTTCATATGAAAGTAATTTGATTATTTTTGCGATGGCAGGTTACTTTGCTTGCATCAGTAAAGCTCCATTTACAGCAATTATTTTGGTCACGGAAATGGTTGGGTCGCTCGGACACTTAATGCCATTGGTAGTGATCTCACTGATTGCCTATATTGTGGTTGATATCTTGAACGGTGCACCAATTTATGAAGCTTTGAAAGAAAAACTGACTCTGAATTCTACCTATTTAAACCAAGTCAGCAAATATAATGATCGAATTGAAATTCCGGTCTATGAAGGCAGCAGTATTGATGGAGAATATATTCGCGATATTTCTTTCCCTAAAGAAGTCTTAGTAATTGCGATTTACCGTGGAGAACGTGAGATAATTCCTCGTGGAGACACAGTTGTTAAAGCTGGAGATCGTATCGTCATGATGGTTAACGCTGCTCAGCGTGCGAAATTTAAAAAGAGACTGACGACGCTTATCAATGGAATAGACTAGAATTTTTGAATGTTTTATGTTATTGTTTTAGAAGTGATTTCAGCTTTAAACACCATGAACGGGGGTTTTGCCGGTGTATAATTTATTCGAAGTATTACTAATTATTGTCTCAGTATTGATAATCATTGCCGTATTGATGCAGCCTACAAAGCAACAAGATGCTTTGAACGCTCTATCAGGTGGTGGTGGAGACTTATTTAACAACCAAAAGAAGCGTGGATTTGAAGCTTTCATGGTTAAAGTTACTTATGTGCTTCTAGTACTATTCTTCGCTTTATCACTAGTTTTAGTATATTTATCATCTCACTAGACAAGTCATCCTCCTGAAGAATCTCAGGAGGTTTTTTGTTATAAGGAGTAATTTTGATGAAAATAATTGCACCTAAACCTTTTTATTTTGATAATGGACCTAAGGCAGTCGTTTTGTTGCACTCATTATCGGGAACTCCAAACGATATGCGACTGTTGGGCAGATTTTTAGAACGCAATGGCTATTCAGCTTATGCGCCAATGTTTGCCGGACACGGGACTCGCGAACCTTTAGATATTATTGAAAAAGGCGGACCCGCCAATTGGTGGAAACAAGCTGAAGAAGCGTTAGATTTTTTAAAGTCGCAAGGAAAAACTGAAATATACTTTTTTGGATTGTCACTAGGAGCTATTTTTGCTACCAAGGCAATCGAAAACATGTCCGACGTACTCGGTGGGGGAACTTTTGGCTCGCCACTATTCAATACTAGTTTTAAGATGATACGTTCAGAATTTCTGATCTATGCTCAAAAGGTTTATCAACTAAATGAGCTAGCTGATTCTGAGATCGATAGTAAGCTCGCTGTGATTGACAGCAAGATCGATGGATTTTTAACTAATATTCAAACCGAGACGTTGCAAGTTACTGAGGATCTAAAGAAGATTCATAAACCGTATTTTATTGGTCAAGGAAAAACAGATAAAATGGTCGATCCTCACGGTGCGGATAAGGTACAGTCAATCGTAACAGATGCTGATTTGCATTGGTACGATGCTGGCCACGTCCTAACTATCAATAATGCACATAAAGACTTACAGTCTGACGTATTAAACTTTTTAGAAAAAATTGAGGAAAGAAATGCCTGATAAAGATAATAAATTAATTTCAGATATCCTGGAATTTTTCAGAAGCAACCCAGATCGTCGCTATACTTCTGAACAAATTGAAGATGTATTGAGAATGCACGGAGCTTCAGCATTCAAACGTGTTGTTAAAGCTTTGGCTGTTCTCGAGGGCGAAGGTAAGATCACGCTTACTAACAAAGACGAATTCAAGATGGCTCAACAGACTAAGGTCGTTGAGGGTGTATTTAAGGCCAACGAAAAAGGATTCGGATTTGTTCGCTACGACGAGGTCGAACCAGATGCCTTTATTACTCGTGACCACACTTTGCATGCGGTCAATGGCGATCAAGTAGAAATTCAAATTACAAAACCTTCAAACCCATGGAATGATAAGGGACCTGAAGGTAAGATTACTAAGATCGTTGAACGCTCAGTCGACAAATTAGTGGGTGAATTCCATCCATACAGTGACGTTCAAGTTAAAAAGACTGGCCACTTTGGCTATGTTCAAAGTCATGAAAAACGCTATTCGACTTACATGATCTTTATTTCTGACAAAGGCCTTCATCCACAAATGGGTGATATGGTCCAAGTCTCGATCGATGAATATCCTAACGATGACCATCCACAAAGTATGGAAGGTACAGCACTTGAGATCATTGGTAACAAGAATGATCCTGGCGTTGATATTATTTCAATCGTTTTGGATAACGACATCAATCCTGAATTTCCTAAGGAAGTTCTAGATGCTGCTGAAAAAATCCCCGATCATGTTACAGAGGCTGACCGCGAAGGTCGTAAGGATTTAACTAAGAACACTGTTATCACGATTGATGGGGATGACTCAAAAGACTTTGATGACGCCGTTGAAGTTGAAAAACTTTCAAACTGTAACTTCCACTTAGGTGTCCACATTGCCGATGTTACTCACTATGTTCGCGAAGGTTCGCCAATTGATGATGAAGCCTATGAACGTGGTACTTCAACTTATTTAGTTGATCGTGTTATTCCAATGTTGCCATTTAGATTATCAAATGGTATTTGTTCATTGAACCCTGGTGAAGATCGTCTAGCACTGACTTGTGAGATGGAAATCGACCCTCAAGGAAATGTCTTAACGCACGATATTTTCCCTAGTGTCATCCAATCTAAATATCGTATGACTTATAACAACGTTAACGAGATCTTAAAAGGCGATGTTGAGTTAAATGAAGAATATGCAGATCTAGTTCCAATGCTCAAAGATATGGCTGAACTTCATGAAATTTTATTCAACAAACGTCACGAACGTGGTGCAATTGACTTCGAAGAAACTGAAGCACAAATCATCGTTGATGAAAACGGTAAGCCAATCGACATTAAGCTCAGAAATCGTGGAACATCAGAAAGAATGATCGAATCATTCATGTTGGCAGCTAACGAAACCGTTGCTGAACATTACAACATGAGTCATGTGCCATTCTTGTATCGTGTCCATGAAAAACCTGATGCAGAAAAAGTTAAAAACTTCTTCGAATTTGCTGCTGCTATCGGTGTGCAAGTAAAGGGTAATCTAAAAGAGATCACGCCAAAGATGTTCCAAAATGTTTTGGCCAGTGTCGTTGATACTCCAGAAGAACAAGTTGTAACTATTATGTTGCTAAGAAGTTTGCAACAAGCTAGATATTCTGACCAAGCATTAGGTCACTTTGGTTTGGCTGCAAAATACTATACTCACTTTACTTCGCCAATCAGACGTTATCCTGATTTGATCGTTCACCGAATGGTCCACGAATATGCTGAGAATGGCTTCACTGATAAAGAAAAAGAAAAGTGGGCTGAAAAGCTTCAACCAATCGCTGAACATACTTCAAGTCGTGAACGTAAGTCAATTGATGCTGAACGTGCTGTCGATGATCTTAAGAAGACAGAATACATGGCTGATAAAGTTGGCGAAGAGTTCGATGCTGTTGTCAGTTCAGTAACTAGTTTTGGTATGTTCATTCAACTAGACAATACTGTTGAAGGTTTGATCCATATTTCAAACATGAAAGACGATTACTACGAATACGACGAAAAGAGCATGTCAATGCATGGTCGTAGCACTGGTAAGACTTTCAAAGTTGGACAAGCTATCAGAGTTAAGTTGATCAGAGCTGACGCTGAACAACGTAAGATCGATTTCGAACGTGTCTTAACGCCAGAAGAAGCTGAACGTGCTAAGCAACGTGAGGAAGAATTCCAAAAACGTCGTAACAGTCATTCACGTAGTACTTTCCGTGGCAATGGTCGTGGAAGCAAAGGTGGAAATGGCAAAGGCGGTCACAATAACCATCGTGGCGGCGGACACGGTCGTTCAAACAATAATAATAAGAGACGTGGTAAATACGAAAGCAGGTGATGAACTGTGAAGAAACATCATGAAAAATCTGCGAATGAAGTAGCAACCAACCGTAAAGCTAGACATGATTATAAAGTCCTAGAGACTTATGAGGCTGGAATGGAGTTGACCGGTACTGAGATCAAGTCTATTAGAGCCCGTAAGATAAATATCAAAGATGGCTTTGTTCAGTTAAGGGATGGCCAATTATGGCTTGAGAACGTTAATATCGCCATCTATGACCAAGGAAACCAATTTAATCATGATCCATTGCGGAATCGTCGGTTATTGCTTCACAAGAAAGAAATTCATCGAATTGCCGGAAATATCCAAGAAAAAGGTATCACCATCATTCCTTTGAAAGTCTATTTAAAACATGGCTTTGCCAAAGTACTGATCGGTGTTGCTGAAGGTAAAAAGCAATACGACAAACGAGAAACAATCAAAAAACGCGATCAAGAACGAGAAATCCAACGTGCAACTAAGATACGTTATTAGGACTCATTCTGATGGCGTTTTTTTGAGTGTTTATAATTCGAAAAAACTAATGAATATGATAGAATTTGCTTATGATTAAAAATAAAAGTAGCTCTAATCTAACCCGGAAACATTTTTTTGATACTGCTCAATCAACCTTGTCCAGTAGGATTTTGAAAAAATATTCAATGACGGATCTAGAACGACAATCTGAAAAGAGTCGTAGCGTGCTTTATTATCACTTTAGCTGCATGGATGATTTTTATTTTGATTTTTTTGAAGAAAAGATCGTCGCAGAAGTTGCCAAAGATTGTCATAATTATCAGGAATTGGTGATATCTGCGGTTGATTATATTTTGGAGAATAGATATTTATGTCTCAATATCTATCGACTAAGCAAGATCATGGATCATCCTGATTATTTATTAGATTTGTGTACGATGGCATTTAACGAATATGAGATACCTCATCATAAATTGAAGTCGCAACAAGCTCATTTAATGGGTGGAATCGTTCATACCTTGAGGATTTGGCTAGAAAGTGATCTTAGAACCAGTCGCGATGAAGTGATCAATCGTTTGCTCGAACACTGTAATCTACTCAAAAATCATCAAAAATAGTTGATCAGAATTTCAAAAGTGTCCAATTTCTGAACATTTTCAAAAAAATGCATATTTTCAGAAAACTGACAATTCGATATTCTATGATTGTAAAGAGGAAGGACAACTCTTTACTAAAAATATAAGGATGAGCTGTGTTCCCTAATGTCCGTTAAATATGAATACAAAAAGCCAGATATTATCATATATCTGGCTTTATTAATGCAATAATTTTGTTATTTAACAATATTCGTGTATGATATTATCCGAGGTGAAATAATGTTTAGATATGCAAAAGAGGATGATGTCGAGCAGATATTGCCAACCCTTTTTCAAATCTTTGATGAAATGGAATTAGATGTCTTCAAAGAAGTTGGTAACGACATGATGGAACAAGTCATCAGGGAAGGATTTGAATTACCTAACTATCGTTATGGTCTAGATCATATCCTTGTCAATGAGATCGACGGGAAGGTAGCTGCAATCGCAATCAGTTATCCTGAAGATGAAGAAGATGGCATTGATGCCCCTCTAGTTAAAATATTGAAAAAACATGGAATCAACAAAGACACTTTATTTACAGACAAGGAAGCTTGGCCAGGCGAATGGTATTTGGATTCATTTGCTGTTGCACCTGAGTTTCAAAATCAAGGTATCGGAACTGAGACGTTAAAGAGCTTCATCGACTTGATTCGCGACCGTGGAGAAAAGGTCTTGAGTTTGAACGTGGACGTTGAAAATGCACCAGCTAAGCACGTTTATGACAAAGTCGGTTTCAAGAAGGTCGGTCAATTATATATTGGAAGCCACTTATATGATCACATGCAATACAATTTGGAAGAGGTAGCTACTAAAGCTAGCCAAATCGCATAATACAAAATACAAAAGAGCTCTAAACCTGTTGGTTTAGAGCTCTTTTTAGGGTCAACATTTATTTTTGAAACTGAGGTAAGATAGTTTACCTTTGCCTTGAAAGCTATTACGGGAATCGTCCAGAGGCTTACCAGGCATTTTGACATATTTATTTAAGAATATCGCTATCAAAGTGCCGACTTCAGAATCATCGATATTTTGGAATTTTAATTGCAATCCAGGTTGTCCCAAACTAAGAATGATCGGGCTGACTTCCATGATCACTTCATGCTTGTATTTGGCATGATAATCGGACATGGGGATGTTCCCAACGATCCGCCAGTTAAGTTTGCCAATATGGACGTACTTAACATCGATCATCGGGATAGTATTGATCGTCGCAACCTCTTGTCCGCCAACCTCAATTGAAAAAATTTTTAAAAAGCTGTTCTTGAGTTTGATCTCAGCAACTTTTTCATTTAAACGATTGAATAGTTGAATCAAAAACGGGTTATTCTTATCGCGAGTGGCGATAAAAACCGTCTCTTTATTTTTATCGGAAACGACCATTAAGTTTCCGGATAAAAGATCGGCGGTTCGGATATATAAGTTCATTCACGATTACCTACGGTTTTATTATTTTTGATTACCTTTTGGATCACTTTGGCCACGCCATCGTTTACGTTAGAATCAGTTTGAATGTCAGAAACTTCAGTGATCTTAGGCACAGCGTTTTTCATTGCAACACCAACACCGGCAGCTTTGATCATGGAATAATCATTCAAGTTATCGCCGATAGCCATAACTTCCTCAGGTTTAACGCCTTTGTGCTTAGCGTATTCCATCAAAGCAATTCCTTTTTGGGCATCAACGCTGTTGATCTCCAAATTATTTGGTGAAGATGATGTAATAACTATATCATCAATTGACTTAAAATCCGCGCGTAAGGGGTCGAAGATCTCTTTTTGCCGACTATCGAAGACTAACAATTTCATGATCTTGTTGTCGGGATCGTTGAGGATCTCATCGTAGTCGTCCACGTAGATTGTTTTAGCATGCTTCAAAATTTCTTTAGTATCAGCTAAAGCTTTTTCATATGTGGTAGTTGGATTTAAAATATTCAACAATTCGGCAATACTAGTAGTTCTTTTTTCAAGACTATTGGAAAAAACGCCTTTATCAGTGATAAGCTCGAAATAGAGGTTATTTTCTTTAAAGTAGTCAGTGATTTTAGCAACGCTTTTGGCAGAGATGGGATTGCTGGAAACCAGCTTCTCGTCTTTGTCGTAAATTTCGGCCCCGTTTAGAGTAATATAACCGGGGTGAAATTTATTCATCAAAAATGGCTTAGCTTCGTCGAGCTGTCTGCCGGATGCAATTAGAAAGTCGATACCGTTGTCCATGGCTTCATTAATGGCATCGATATTATTTTGCGAAATCATCATTTCGTCATTTAACAAGGTTCCATCCATGTCGGATGCGATGATTTTGATCATAGTAAACCTCCATATATTAAGCTTATAGTTGCATGTTAACATATTTTTAATAAAAAAAATTAAAATAGTTAGGTGTGTGTGGATTGAAAACTTTTATCGAAAATGATTGGCAAGATGTTTTAAAATCGCAGTTTGAACAAGATTATTATCACAAGTTGCACGACTTTTTGAAGGTCGAATACGAGACGCAGACTATTTATCCGAATATGTATCAGATTTATCAAGCGTTTCAGTGGACGTCTTATGAGGATACTAAGGTTGTTATTTTAGGGCAAGATCCTTATCACGAACCAGGACAAGCAATTGGCTGCAGTTTTGCGGTTGCTCCGGGAACAAAGTTGCCGCCTTCACTAGTGAATATCTACAAAGAATTGCAATCTGATGAAGGGTGTACTCCAGTTCAACACGGTTACTTGAAATCGTGGGCAGATCAAGGAGTCTTGTTATTGAACTCGGTTTTAACCGTTAGAAGAGGCCAAGCATACTCTCATCGAGGTAAAGGCTGGGAACAACTGACTGATTACGCTATCAAGGCATTATCGGATAAAGGTGGCGTGGTATTTATACTTTGGGGCAGTGCTGCTAAGAGTAAAAGTGCCTTGATCGATACTTCTAAAAACACAATTATCAGTTCAGTTCATCCTAGTCCGTTGTCAGCTTATCGAGGATTTTTTGGATCAAAACCATTTTCTCAAACAAATAAAGCGCTTTTACGATACAATGAAAGGGTAATCAATTGGCAATTACCAACGGTTGTCGATGAAATGGAGGAATGATAATGGATTTATTTGATAGTTTGAAACAAAAGATCGATGGAAAGAATCTCACAATGGTTTTACCCGAAGGTGAAGACCCACGAATTCTGGAAGCTGCTGCTAGATTAAACAGTGAAAATATTTTAAAGCCAATTCTTTTAGGCGACGAAACTGAGATCGACAAGGTTGCTAGCGACAATTCCTTGGATCTAGGTGATATTCAAATCATCAATCCTAAGAATTATTCTGAATTCGATGACATGGTTGATGCCTTTGTGGAACGTCGTAAGGGCAAGAACACTAAAGAACAAGCTGAAAAAATGCTTCTAGATGTTGATTATTTTGGAACAATGTTAGTATATCTTGGTAAGGCTGACGGTATGGTGTCTGGCGCTGTTCACTCAACTGGTGACACAGTTCGTCCTGCACTTCAGATCGTTAAAACAGCTCCAGGCAATTCCAGAATCAGTGGTGCATTCATTTTACAAAAGGGCGACGAGAGATATCTCTTCTCAGATTGTGCTATCAATATTGATCCTAGTGCTCAAGAATTGGGCGAGATCGCAGTTCAAGCTGCTAAGTCAGCTAAGTTGTTTGATATCGATCCAAAGGTTGCTATGCTTAGTTTTTCAACTAAGGGTAGTGCCAAGAGCGACCAAGTAACTAAGGTTGCTGAAGCTACAAAGATCGCCCAAGAATTAGCACCAGAAATTCCGATCGATGGCGAGTTGCAATTCGATGCTGCCTTTGTACCAACTGTTGCTAACCAAAAGGCACCAGACTCAAAGGTTGCTGGTCACGCAAATGTTTTCGTCTTCCCAGAATTGCAATCAGGTAATATCGGATATAAGATTGCCCAAAGATTTGGCGGATTTGATGCAGTTGGACCAATCCTTCTAGGTTTGGACAAGCCAATTTCCGACTTATCACGTGGTGCCAATGTGGATGATGTATACAAACTATCGATCTTGACCGCAGCCCTAGCACTTTAATTTATTTTTTTGAGGGATACTATGCAGGAATATAATTTACAAACACATTCTTATCAAGAAACCGAGTCCTTCGGTCATCGCTTTGCTTCATTACTAGAAGCAGGGGATGTTATTTTGCTAAATGGCGATCTTGGTGTCGGAAAGACTACCTTTACACGTGGATTAGCTCAAGGATTAGGTATCAGTAAAAATGTTAAGAGTCCAACATTCACTTTGATCCGCGAATATCAAGATGGCAAAATGCCGTTGTATCACATGGATGCTTATCGACTGGAAAACAATCCAGATGAAGATCTTGGCTTTGACGAATATTTTCATGGCAACGGCGTGACAGTGGTCGAATGGCCACAGTTCATTAAAGATGAGGTCCCAGCAGATCACATTTCAGTGAACCTAAAACGTGATCCAGATAGCGAAGATGGTCGGATCATCAATATCAAGTTACACGGCGACAATTATCTAAACCGTGATTTTGGAGCGATATTATGAGCGATGAATTAGTACTTCGAGAGGCGATTCCCACAGATGCTGAAAAGCTGATCGATTTTTTAAAACGAGCTAGTAAAGAAAGTACCTTCATTGAGCATGAATCGCTGCAAAATGTGACTTTAGATGATGAACGAATCTCTTTAGATGAGATATACAATTCGCCAAACGATGAATTGATCTTGGCGATTTTAGGCGATGATATCATCGGATTTACTCGTCTGGAAAAAATTGACCAATATGAATCAGAGTTAGGTATCGTTGTCGAAAAAGATTTATGGAATCAAGGTGTTGGGTCTTTTCTGATGGAGGATGTGCTGGCATATGCCCAAGAAAGTCCAATCAGCAAAGTATCCTTAGAAGTGTACAAAAAAAACCCAGCTGCGATCCATTTATACAAGAAACATGGATTTACAACTAGGTCTAAAAAAGCAAAAACTTTTATTATGGAACGGATGGTTTAGCTAGTCAGCTTGACCATCTTTTTTATTTGGTCAGCGCCAAATTGTTGCTCAGTTTTGATCAAGATCTCAGCACAGGCGATACTGTCGGCTAATGCATTGTGATGATGCTCAAGATCAATGTTCAAGCCACGAGAAACAGTATCGAGCTTGTGATTAGGCAACTGTGGATAAAACTTCCGGCTAGTTTTAACAGTATCAATTGTTAAAAACTTTGGTGGATAAATTCCATAGTTACTGAGCGTATTTTTTAAAACGCTGTTATCAAAACTGGCATTGTGAGCTGCCACCAAATGTGAACTATCAAATAAGGACTCAATGTGAGGCCAGACTTGATCGAAGGTTGGTGCGTCAGCTACGTCATTTGGTCTGATATGGTGGATCTGGATATTACGAGGGCTAAAGTTTTCTTGCGGGTTGATCAGAGTGTAGAAACTATCTACAATTTGACTCTCTCGCACAAGAACCAAAGCTAGCGAACAGGCACTAGTTCGGTGTCCGTTAGCAGTCTCAAAATCCATCGAAACAAAATTCATTAATTATTCACCTTCTAAATCTAAATCAAGTTGGACGGGGCAGTGATCTGATCCGTAAACATCCGTTAAGATATCGGCGTTCTTGATCATCTTTTGTCCGTTATTGGAAACGACAAAGTAGTCGATCCGCCAACCTGCGTTATTTTGACGAGCATTAAAGCGATAGCTCCACCATGAGTATTTAACTTCATCAGGATGGAGATATCTGAAACTATCGGTAAAACCTGAATCTAACAGTTCACTGAATTTTGCTCTTTCTTGATCGGAAAATCCAGGATTATGATGATTAGTTTTATCATTCTTGATATCGATCTCGTTATGAGCGACGTTAAGATCGCCACAAAGTACAACGGGTTTCTTCTTTGAAAGTTCTTGCATATATTGTCTAAGAACATCGTCATAACCCATTCTGAAATCGATTCGTTTTAACTTTTGTTGAGAATTAGGAGTATAGCTAGTGATCAAATAAAACTTTGGATATTCCAAAGTGATCGTTCGACCTTCATGGTTGTATTCATCGACGTCAAGTCCCATTTTGACACTGATCGGCTCTTCTTTAGTAAAAATCGCCGTTCCAGAATAACCTTTTCGATCGGCATAATTGAAGTATTGGTGATAACCTGGCAAGTCTAAGTCAATTTGACCTTCTTGCAGTTTGGTTTCTTGAATACAAAAGGCATCAGCATCCAATTTGTCGAATGTTTCTTTAAAATCATGTTTTACGACGGCGCGAAGTCCGTTCACGTTCCAAGATATAAGTTTCATGTTCTACCTCCTATTTAATAATAACATGTTCAGCATGTTTGATTATTCGTTATGTTCCAGACTGTATGCTAAAATTAAAAGTAGTCTATGTACAATAAGGAATGGTTAAATTATGAATTTTCCAATTAACGAATTACCTAATATTGAATTTAAATTAAATGAACCCTTAAGTAAATATACCTTCACAAAAACTGGTGGAAATGCCGACACATTAGCTTTTCCCAAAACACGACAAGAATTAGTCGATATCGTCAATGTCGCCCGCGACAATGATGTTAAGATTACTGTTATCGGAAATGCTAGCAACCTAATTATCAAGGATGGTGGTATTAGAGGCGTTGTGATTATCCTTCCTAATTTCAACCAAATCAAGATCGATGGTCAAAAAGTTATCGCAGAGGCTGGAGCCACGATCATCGACACGACGATTGCTGCCCAAGCTGCTGGTTTGACCGGTATGGAATTTGCTGCAGGAATACCTGGAAGTATCGGGGGTGCCGTGTTTATGAACGCTGGTGCCTATGGTGGAGAAGTCAGGGATGTATTTGAGTCGGCTGATGTATTGATGCCAAATGGCGAAATCAAGACATTCAATCACGATGACATGGAGTTTGATTATCGTAAGAGCTTGATTCAAAGAAACGGCGGAATTGTCGTCAGTGCAACTTTTGCTTTAAAACCAGGAAATAAAGCAGATATTCAAGCTGAAATGGATCGATTGAACGCATTGCGTCGGTCAAAGCAACCCTTGGAATATCCATCTTGTGGTTCTGTTTTCCAACGTCCAGTTGGACACTTCACTGGTCCATTGATCATCAAAGCTGGTTTGCAAGGCAAGATCATCGGCGGGGCCCAAGTTTCAATGAAGCATGCCGGCTTTATCGTAAATATCAATCATGCTACAGCAACTGATTATATGGATCTGATCCATTTGATCCAGAAAACAGTCAAAGAGAAATTTGATGTTGAACTACACACAGAAGTTAGAATTATAGGAGAAGATAAGGTGGGTGAAGTCCGTGCAAATAGTTGAAACAATCATTCTGATTATTTCATTATTGATCGTGGCTAACATTATTAGTCACTACTTTGTTTCGATCCCAGCCAGTTTGATTCAGATCGCAGCCGGCGTGATTGCTGCCTTGACTATAAATGTCAAGATCATGGTCAATACTGAATGGTTCCTATTAGTCTTTATTGCGCCGATCCTATTTAATGATGGGAATCGGTTCCCTAAAAAGGAACTGTGGAAATTAAAGGGCCCCATCATGGGCAATGCCATCATCCTGGTTATTATTTCAACCATCGTTGGTGGGGCATTGGTTAAATGGTTAGTACCAAGTTTGCCTTGGGCAACTGCGTTTACGTTGGTTGCAATTTTGTCGCCAACTGACCCAATTGCTGTGCAATCCATTGCCAAAAAAGCTAAATTACCGGATAAACTGATGCATCTGTTAAGTGGAGAAAGTTTGATCAACGATGCATCTGGTTTGATTTGTTTTAAGTATGCCGTTGCAGCGACTGTTACTGGTGTGTTTTCACTCAGTAATGCCACAATCGACTTTTTCTATATTTCAATTGTTGGTGCTCTAGCGGGTGCGATCATGATTTGGATCTTCAACGGGGTTCGGTTATATTTGATCAACCAAGGTGTTGATGACTCGATTCTTCACGCTATCATTCAAATTTTGATTCCATTTATCATTTACTATATCGCTGAAGATCTACTTCACGTTTCCGGTGTTGTAGCCGTGGTTATTGCTGGTATCATGAATATTTCTTCTAGCAGAACGACTGGTGCCTTCAGCCCAGAAATCAGATTGGTCACGTCAAGAACTTGGGACATGCTAGTTTACCTATTAAACGGATTCGTTTTCGTCTTACTAGGTATCGAGATTCCATTTGCCATGGAAGAATTGATCCACAATCAAAGTATGAATACGATCAAGGCTTTAGGATTTGCCTTCGTGATCTGGATCATGCTAGTAGTCATCAGATTTGCCTGGAGCTACTTTTACTCAACCTTCTTTGAAAGATCTGATCGGACTGACTTCAATTTATTCTCAAGAGCAAGATTCTACTATTGTTTAATGTCAGGAATATCTGGAGTACGTGGTGCCGTTACTATGGTCGGTGTCTTGTCATTGCCATTCGTAACTAATAGTGGTGCAGCCTTTCCAGCTCGGACCTTGCTATTATTCATCGCTAGTTCAGTAATTATTTACAGTTTGCTGGGTGCAACGATCTTGATTCCGTTGATCACCAAGAATACTGCACCGATTACTTATCGTGGTAACTCTATCAACACTGACGAAGATGATATCGATGATGAAGCTGATAACACTGAAGTAGTTGCTACAACTGAATTGAACGTTGATGAAGCTAACAGGATCGTCATTGAAAAAACTATTAATAAATTACGCGAAGAAAACGTCGATAAACGTAATCAAGTTTATACGACTGTGATTGCCGAATATGTCTTTAATTTACACAATGCTCAATTGCAATCGGATGGACCAAATCCAATCAGCAAAAAACGAGTTAAGGGTAAAAAGGATGCTGAACTCTGGGATATTTGTTTAAATTGCGAACTTGAAGCAATCGAAGAATTACATGACAGCAATGAAATTTCTGAAGATGCCTACGAAACTGCCATTAAGCGGATCGAAAAATACAAACGTGGTTTAGTCAAACATAGTTACAATCAATCGGTTGAATTTATCATGGCCTACGTCCGTAGAACGCTTAAAGAAATCACCAAGGTTATTAACTTGCCGTTCACGAAACGAGAAGAAGTGGTTCAATACAATCGCGATGCAATCAAGATTGCGATTGCTGGTTCAAAGAGAGCTTTAGCAAAACTTCGTGAACTAGAAGATGACGATGAGAACGTTGTCTACGACAACTTGCTTTATTTGTTCCAGCGTCATTATGAAGAACGTCTTGAACTTCTTCAAGGTAAGCGTCGCAATCGTTCTGAAGCATTTAACATCGAGAGAGTAAATCTCGAGGTTAATGCATTAAGTTACCAAAGAGCTTTTGTACAAGATCTATTAGAGCAAGGTAAGATTAGCCGGATAACTGCTAATAACCTTCGTAAAAACATCAATTACAGCGAGGAAGTCATTAATTACGACATTCAGTAGCTAGAATGTTGACCAATGGGACTTTTATAATATTTATTGTTTGCTATAATTGATTTCGAGCTAAGAGGGGTAAAAATTATGAATTTAACGCCTAGCAATATTTTTACATTGCAAAACCTTGCTAATTTAGCCGATATTTTGGTTGTCTGGTATGTTCTCTACAAGGTGCTCTCAATGATCCGTGGAACCAAAGCGGTTCAATTATTGAAGGGTATCGTTGTCATATTTTTGATCAAGATCATCAGTTGGGCTTTAAACTTGCACACTGTGTCATTCTTGATGGACCAACTGATCAACTGGGGAGTTATTATTATTGTTGTAATTTTCCAGCCAGAAATAAGACGTGGACTCGAACATCTAGGCCGAATGCCATTTTTCAGTTCTAGAAGTAATGAAGAAGGCAAGACGAAAAATCATCTGATCGAAAGTTTAGATCAGGCGATTCAATATATGAGCAAGCGTAGAATCGGTGCCTTGATCACATTGGAAATGAATACTGGACTTGAAGAATACGTCGAGACTGGTATTGATTTGGATGCGGAAGTCACAGGAGCGCTTTTGATCAATATATTTATTCCGAATACGCCGCTTCATGATGGAGCTGTTATTATCCGAAAAAATCGAATATCAGTTGCTGCCGCATATTTACCGTTGTCAGAAAGCAACACGATTCCTAAAGAATTAGGAACAAGACACCGGGCTGCAGTAGGTATTAGTGAAGTAACCGATTCAATCACCATCGTCGTCTCTGAAGAAACTGGTGGCGTCATGATCACTAGAAATGGTCACATGATGCTTGATCTTTCTCGTGAAGACTACTTGAAGTACCTTCACGCACAGTTATCTGAAGATGGTGAAAACGAGAATCATTCAATCTCCGACATTTTCCGGGTCGGCCGTCGTAAGAAGGGAGGAGATCGTCATGATGAAGAAGATAATCAATAGTAATTATTTCTATGCATTCATCTCCCTTTGTGGAGCACTGTGGCTGTTTTTTATGGTCAGTACTCCTGGGGTTGGTTCAACTAGAGACTCTAATCAGTCGAATCAATCCACGGTCAACACTAAAGCAACCATGACCGTTCCATTGCAAGTCCAAGCCAACACTGATGCCTACTACATCACTGGATATCCTCAATCAGTCAAAGTGACGATTGAAGGACCATCGGCTTTGGTCACAGCGACGAAGAACACACAAAACTTTAGTGTTTATCTTAACTTAAGACAATATTTACCTGGAAAGCACAAAGTTAGGATTCAACAAAATGGTCTTAACTCAGAACTTACTTACACAATTAAACCGAAGTACGTTAATATCAACATTCAGAAGCGGATGACTAAGTCATTGCCGGTTAACGTTCAGTTCAATAAGAATTCAATCGCTTCTGGATATAGTGCTGGCAAACCAGTCGTATCTCCAGATACAGTTAAAGTAACTGGTGCAGCAAGCGACGTTAAGAAAATCAAGAAATTGATTGTTAAACCAATATTGCCTAAAGGGATCAAGAATACTTTTGATCAAGAAGTATTGATCCAAGCTCTGGATAAAAATGGCAAGACATTAAATGTTACCCTAGAGCCACAAACTGCGCATGTTAAAATTCCAATCAACTTGCCTAGTAAGAAGGTCTCTATAAATTTTACCCAGCAGGGGGATTCACCGACGGGAATGAATTTCTCCTTTGATTCTGATGTGACCACTATCACAGTTTTTGGTACTCAGAAACAGTTAGATGCAATTGAAGATTCGATCAACATACCAGTGGATATTTCTGGAGTTACAAATAATTCGAAACACAGTATTAATGTTGCGGATGCCTTGAAGGGACAAATAGTTTCTTCTGATCCAGATTTGATCTTAGTTAACATAACCGTCAGCTCAACTAATGGAACTGGCAGCAATAGTAAACCCTCGCCAGGAAATGGAAGTAGCTCTAATACAAATTCCAATACCAGCGAAGGTAGTTCTAATAGCAGTACAACAAGTAACGGAAACAATAATCCAAACGGCAACAGTAATTCAACAAATAATGAAAATAACGAAAGCAACGCAAACGATTAAACGTTGGGGGTAGTATATTTATGACAAAGTATTTTGGAACAGACGGTGTTAGAGGTATTGCTAACAAAGAATTAAAACCAGAACTAGCATTTAAACTAGGTCGTGCTGGTGGATACGTACTGACACAGCATTCTCAAAATGAAAACAGCCGACCACGTGTCTTAGTAGCTAGAGATACACGTATTTCAGGTCAAATGTTGTTAGACAGTTTGATTTCAGGATTGTTATCAGTTGGAATCGAAGTCTTGAATTTGAATGTTGTTACAACACCAGCTGTCGCATATTTAGTTCGTGCAGTTTCAGCTGATGCAGGTATCATGATCTCAGCATCTCACAATCCAGCTTCAGATAATGGTATCAAGTTCTTTGGATCAGACGGATACAAACTTCCTGACGACGTTGAAGATGAAATCGAAGAGTTGCTCGATGCAAAAGAAGATACCTTGCCAAGACCTTCAGCTGAAGGTCTAGGAACAGTTTCTGATTATCCAGAAGGTGCTCAAAAATATCTTCAATTCTTGAAACAAACAGTTTCAGATGATTTAAGCGGCATGAACATCGTACTCGATACAGCTAACGGATCAACTAGCCGTTTGGCCAGCACGCTTTTTGCAGACTTGAATACTGACTTTGATATCATGGCTTCTCATCCAGATGGCATCAACATTAACGACCATGTTGGTTCAACTCATCCAGAACAATTGGCTCAAAAGGTCAAAGATTCAGATGCAGTTGCCGGATTGGCTTTTGATGGTGACGGAGACCGTTGTATTGCCGTTGATGAAGACGGAAATATTGTCGATGGCGATAAGATCATGTTCATCCTCGGTAAGTACATGCATGATGGCGGACGCTTGAAAAAGGATACTATCGTAACTACTGTAATGAGCAATATGGGACTTTATAAGGCGATTGAAGCAAACGACATGAAGTATGTCCAAGTTGCCGTTGGAGACCGTCACGTGGTTGAATCAATCCGTGAGAACAATTACAACATCGGTGGAGAACAATCAGGACACGTCGTATTGTTTGAATACATGAATACTGGTGATGGAATGTTGACTGGTATCCATTTGTTGCACGTTATGAAAGAAACCGGCAAGAGCTTGAAAGAATTGGCTGCCCCAGTTAAGATCTATCCACAACGTTTGATCAATGTTCCTGTAACTGACAAGAACAACTGGAAAGAACATAAAGACATCCTTGACGCAATCAAAGTGGTTGAAGAAGAGATGGATGGCGATGGCCGTGTTCTAGTACGTCCTAGTGGTACAGAAGCATTGCTTCGTGTAATGTGCGAAGCCGCAACTGAAGAAAAAGTTAATGAATATACGGAAAGAATCGCTGATGTCGTGAAAAAGGACATGGGTGCATAATATTCAAAAATCAATTAGCTTGATACTATCAATGGTATCAAGCTTTTTTATTGGAAAAATCATTGATAATGGCGAGTTGCGTTTACGACAACGATCTATTTGATCTACGTTCCAAACTAGAATAGTTCTAAACCTGACTTTAAATTTCTGAAACACAGCATGATATTTACATCGGTAATTAATTTTTAAATCAAAAATTCTTTCGTGGTTATACCAATATCCATACCGGTATGTACCACCTGTACCATTATTGTTATATATTTAACAAAAAAATTAAAAATTGTTGACATAATCCCACTGAATTAGTACAGTAATAGTTGTTCAAATCAAATATTGGTAACCAAAAATGAACTATACCAATACATATGAATAAACTATACCACTTTTAGGAGATTTACTATGTGCGGAATTGTTGGAGTAGTTGGTAACGATAATACAACTAAAATTTTATTAAATGGACTAGAAAAATTGGAATATCGTGGCTATGATTCAGCCGGGATTTATGTAAATAATGAAAAAGGTAAGGACTTCCTTGTAAAAGAAGTTGGAAAGATCAGTCAACTTGAAAAAGAAGTTGGACCAGAAGTACAAGGTGAAATGGGAATTGGACATACACGTTGGGCAACTCATGGTCAACCAACTGTTGAAAATGCTCACCCACATTATTCACAAGACAACCGTTTCTATTTAGTACACAACGGTGTTTTGACAAACTATGCTGAACTTAAAGAGAAATATCTCAGCGATTTCAAGTTTGTCAGTCAAACAGATACTGAAGTTGCTGTTCAATTAGTTGATTACTTTGCAACTAAAGAAAACATGGATGCTGAATCAGCTTTCAGAAAGGCATTGTCACTTCTTGAAGGCTCATACGCATTTGCTATGGTTGATAGAGAACAACCAGATCGTATCTTTGTTGCTAAGAATAAGAGTCCTTTGCTAATTGGTTTAGGCGATGGATTTAACGTAATTTGTTCTGATGCTATGGCTATGCTTGAGAGCACACACAAATTTGTTGAAATTCATGATGGCGAAGTTGTTATCTTGAAGAAAGACAACGTAAGCATCACAACACTTGATGGTAAAGCCGTTCAAAGAGATCCATACACAGTTAACTTGGATGCCTCAGATATTTCTAAAGGAACATACGCAAACTACATGCTCAAGGAAATTGATGAACAACCAGCTACAATGAGAAAGATCTCATCACATTACTTCGATGGAAAAGACATTAAGGTTGACCAAAAGATGTTGAAAGATGTTTCTGAAGCTGACCGTCTATACATCGTTGCTGCTGGTACTAGTTACAATGCAGCCTTAGTTGGTAAGGATATTTTTGAAAACTTGGCAGATGTTCCAGTCGACGTTGAATTGGCTAGTGAATTTGGTTACCATATGCCAAAACTTTCTCAAAAACCATTCTTTATCTTCCTATCACAATCAGGTGAAACAGCCGATAGTAGACAAGTATTAGTTCGTGTTAACGAATTAGGCTATCACAGTTTGACAATGACAAACGTACCTAACTCAACACTTTCACGTGAAGCTACATACACTATGGAATTATTAGCCGGACCTGAAATTGCTGTTGCTTCAACAAAAGCATACACAGCTAACATTGCCGTGGAAGCTGTGCTTGCTAAAGCAATGGGTGAATATAAGGGTGTTCAATTAGCTAAGGACTTTGATCTCCAAGGTCAACTTTCATTAGCAGCCAATGCTATTCAAACTATCGTTGATGAAAAAGATAGATTTGAAAAAATTGCTCATGACTACTTAGCTGGCAAGAAGGATGCATTCTACATCGGTCGTGGTATCGATTATGCACTCTCACTTGAAGCATCATTGAAATTGAAAGAAATTTCATACATTCATGCTGAAGGATTCGCTGCTGGTGAATTGAAGCATGGTACTATCTCACTTATTGAAAAAGGCGTTCCAGTGTTCGCTTATGTAAATGATGGTATTGGTGCTGCTCATACTCGTGGAAATATCCAAGAAGTTGAAGCTCGTGGTGGCCATGTACTTGTTATCTCAAGTAAGAAGTACGCTCAAGAAGGTGACCAAGTGGTTCTTCCTTCAATCGACGAAATGATCTCACCTATTGTTAGTGTTGTTCCTGCTCAATTGATTGCTTATTATGCTGCTCTTGAACGTGGTAACGATGTTGACAAGCCTCGTAACTTGGCTAAGAGTGTTACAGTTGAATAGGTTTTAAAATTCAAATTTTGTTTAAAGCGTCAGGGCTTGTGCCTTGATGCTTTTTTTCGTGGTTCACTGCCGGTGGAGGGCGTAAATCGCTTTTGGAGTCCGTGACGTACTGGCCACAACTTGGAGCCAAGTGTCACTGCGTGACGGCTTGTCTTCAAGCTTGGGCTTGTGCTAAGCAATAAATTGCTAAGCACAATTTCAGTACTTGGCTCCACACGATTTACGCCCTCCACCTGGTCTTGTTTACGTCAAAATCTCTGTGTTTGTTGAAATAGGGTATGCGGGCTTTGCTGGCAAGAACTCTGGGTCTAGTAGTTCAAAGTCTCTAAAAATACAGTTTCTAGAGACTTCTTCTTTTTCGTTCGTTGGCTTTGCCAACATCGCTTCTCAATATGATGAAGTGAAATAAACGATTTGCTTCAATGCTCGGAAGTTCCGAATTATCCTTGTGCCAGACTTTTCCGCTTGCCACGGATTGAACTGATTGCCAAAATCGCAATCTGTCTCATCCTGAGCAATGCTCGAAGTCTAAACGGCACTTTGCACTCTCTGAATTGAAATGAGCTGTGGCCAATAACTTCTTCCGCTTGCTACGGATAAGACTGATTGCCAAAATCGCAATAAGCCTTATCCTAGGCAATGCTCGGAAGTTCCCAATTGGCCTTCGCTCTCTGAATTAATTAGCTATTTTTTTCACATTAAATTATAATTATCAATGTGCGTTAATTTAAATCGGATTATTTAAAGAATCAGAGATGAGTGAAGAATTGGAATCTGAAAAAAAGAAGAAGTTAAGTTTATTTTCTACTGTTATGTTTGGGCTTAGTGCCATTATTGGGTCTGGGTGGATGTTTGGCTCTAGTCAAGCTGCCAAGATTGCTGGTCCCGCTGCTATTTTGGCTTGGATCATTGGTGCTATTCTTGTTTTTATTATTGCGATTGTTTATGTTGAAATTGGAACGATGTTTCCTGAAGACGGGGCGATGAGTCGATTTTCTATGTATACTCATGGGTCGCTTCTGGGGCATATTGCTTCGTGGGCTAACTGGTTGTCGCTTTTGGCGATTATGCCGATTGAAGCGGTCGCATCGGTTCAGTATATGAGTTCTTGGCCTTGGTCTTGGGCTAAATGGACTGGGGCTTTAATGCGTGGCGATCAGCTTTCTTTGAAAGGTTTGGTTGCTGCAACGATTATGTTAGTTATCTTCATGCTAATCAATTATTGGTCAGTTAGTTTGATGGCTAAGTTTAATAATGCTATTTCGATTTTTAAAATATTTGTGCCGATCGTGACGATGATTGCCTTGATCAGTGCTCACTTTAGCGTTAGCAACTTAGGCTCAAATTTTCACGAATTTATGCCTAATGGGACATCTTCAGTGTTCTTAGCTATTAGTAGTGCTGGTATTATCTTCAGTTACGTTGCCTTTCAGACTGTTATCAACCTTGGTAATGATATTAAAAAGCCAGCAGTCAATATTCGTCGGGGAATCGTTATTTCACTATTGATCAGTGCAATTATTTACATTTCTTTGCAATTTGTCTTCATTGGCTCATTGCCAAGTTCGATTGTTTCAAAGGGATGGGGTTCGCTTGATTTTAATTCGCCATATTCAGACTTAGCTATTTTGCTGAATATTTACTGGCTATCGACTTTGATTTACTTTACTGCGTTTATTTCGCCATTTGGTAGTGGTATGGCCTTTTCCGCTTCTGCGGGTAAATCATTAGCTTCGATGCCTAAAAATCATCACATGCCTAAAATTTTGGGTAAAACGGACAACAAATATGATTCTCCTCGAATGGCCTTGATCTTAAACTTCGTTGTCAGTTTTATTATGATTCTATTATTTAAAAATTGGACAATGTTATCTCGAGTGGTTTCTGCCACGATGTTGATTTCGTTGTTGACTGGTCCAGTGGTTGCCGGAAGTCTTCGTAAAATTGCACCTGACTTTAAACGTCCAACTAAGATCAAAGGGATGAAAATCTTTGCGCCGTTGGCCTTTGATTTGATCAGTCTAGCAATTTATTGGACGATGTTTCCAACGACAATCGAAGTTATCGCAATCGTTATCTTAGGATTGCCAGTTTATGTGATCTTTGAACGTCGTCGAGGATTTAAGAATATGAAACAAAAATTCAATGCTTCATTATGGATGATTTTTCAATTGATCTTCCTATCTTGTATCTCCTGGATCGGTGGAACTGATTTCGGTGGCTTAGGATTGATTCGTTATCCAGTTGATTTTGTTGTGATCTTAGTAGTTTCGACATTTGTCTACTATTGGGCAGTCAAGGTTTCGTATCGTTCAAACTACTTCGAAAGTGCCAAAGAATTAAACGCCACAATTAATATGGAAAAAGAATATGAATAGAAATTTAAAACGTAATGAAAAATGGTATTGGTTGGTTGTTACTTTAGTAGAATTAGTTTTGTTTATCAGTTCATCAATGACTTATAAGCAGCAGACGACTATTCCTTTTTTAGAAAAACATTTAGGTTCGAATAATCGTCCATTTTATGATCAATTGAAAAATGCTGGTTTTCAATATGGCGATAAGTATCAATCGATCAAAAATGATGGTTATTTTAACTTCATCGAATTTTTTATCAGAAAGGGTGCCCATTTCGGCACCTATTTCATTTTAGGATTGTTCTTGTGTTTGGCATTGTACACCTACTTTAAGCACAATCCGTTTTTACAAATATTTACTCCATGGATGATGGCTACTGGGTTAGCCGCATTTGATGAATTTCATCAAGGATTGACTGGTGGACGGTCTCCAATGGTGGATGATGTGATATTAGATAGCGTTGGAGCATTGACGGCAATATTGATCACAATGTTGATTATTTTCCTTCGTCGCCGGCATCAAAAAAAATCGCATCCATTCTCAATGGAGTATTGATATAACGGCTTAGATTTGATATTATATTAGGCGGTTTACTAATAAAAGTGAAAGAAGGAAGCAGAAATGTCAGGACACTCAAAATGGCATAACATCCAGGGTAGAAAAAGCGCTCAAGATGCTAAACGTGGAAAGATTTTCCAAAAAATATCACGTGAATTATACATGGCAGCAAAATCGGGTGGTGCTGATCCGGACAGTAATGCTGCTCTTCGTTTAATTGTAGATAAAGCTCGTGCAGCTAACATGCCTAAGGACAACATCAAACGTGCCTTAGATAAAGCTGAAGGTGGTTCAGAAGAACACTACGACGAAGTCACATATGAAGGATATGCTCCAGGTGGCGTTGCAGTCTTAGTTGAAGCATTAACAGATAACAAAAATAGAACAGCTTCATCCGTACGTGTTGCATTTACTCGTAACGGAGGTAGCCTAGGTTCAACTGGTTCAGTTGCCTACATGTTCGACCGTAAAGGTTATATTGTTTTAGATCGTTCAAAGAACACACAAGATGAAGACCAAGTATTGCTTGATATTATGGATCTTGGTGCTGACGATCTTCAAACATCAGATGATGTATATGAAATCTATACAGACGCAAAAGATTTTGCCGCTGTACGTGATGGTTTGATTGAAAAAGGTTATGATTTAGCAAATGCTGAATTAACAATGATTCCTCAAAATACAACTCCAGTACCAGAGGACAAGAAAGAACAATTCGAACACATGATCGATCAACTTGAAGACGATGATGATGTTTCAGAAGTTTATACAGCAGCTCCAGACGATGACGAAGAATAATCATTAACTAGTTGTAATAATTAAATAAGTCGCAAACTGAAAAGTTTGCGGCTTTTTTTTGCGTAATTTTTGGGTGAAGGAGGTGAAATATGACAGCAGAAACTATGGCAAATAATTTATTAACAGAAGCTTGTGCGAATAGAATCTCGGATATCTACTTTTTACCAAGACAAAACTCTTATCGAATTGAGGCTAAGAACAGCCTGACCACCTATACGGTCGCTGAACTAGACGTTGACGAAACTTTTTCCATCATGAATTTTTTGAAATTCAACGGTGGTTTAGATATCTCAGAGCGTCGTCGGTCTCAAAAGGGTTCATTTAACTATCACTATCAAAATCACCCGATCAACGTGCGAATTTCGACCGTTGGCGATTTCTTGAATCGAGAGTCATTGGTTATTCGATTGATCTATCCACAAGACAATACTTCGGAATCTGACTTGGATCTCTTGAATTATTTATTGCCGACCGCTAAGCAAAAAGGAATGATGATTTTCTCTGGTCCGATGGGTTCGGGAAAAACATCATTGATGTACGCCCTAGCTAGAAAAATTGGTCAGCATAAAAAAGTGATGTGCATCGAAGATCCGATTGAAATAGTTGAACAAGATTTTTTGCAATTACAGGTAAATGTTGAAGCAGGGATGACTTATGAAGAATTGATCAAAACTAGTTTGCGTCACCGTCCGGAATTATTGATCATTGGCGAAATCAGAGATCAACAGACCGCTCAACAAGCAATTAGAGCTGCAATATGCGGATATACTGTCTTCACGACTATTCATGGAAAATCTAAATATTCAGTGATTCAAAGATTGAAACAGTTTGGCGTCACATCATTTGAAATCGACAATGCAATCAATCTGATCTGTTATCAGCGACTGATTCCAACTGACCAACGCTTGGAGTTGTTTGCTGATTTGTTAGACCATAAAGAGATCCAGAAATATCAACAAGATGAGCAAGAAGACCAAAATTGGAGACAGATGCTAACGAATGCGAAAAACAATGGAATCATTTCTGAAGAAATATTTGAAGAGTTTCAGGCCGGATAAGGTGACGGCTTGCCAATTTCAAGCTGACTATTTGTTATTGATCGGCAAGCTTTTAAAAAATGGATTTTCGTTGAATCAAGCGATGCGATGTTTAATGATCTTGAATCAAGATGAACCGATATTTAAGACTATTTATCAGGATCTGGAGGCAGGTTTCATGCTGTCGACTGCATTGAGACACCTGCGTTTGCCACCGGTGGTACAAAACCAATTAGTGATTTCTCAAGTCAACGGCGGACTGCAGCAAACTGTTCTTCAATGTGGTGGGGTCTTAAAAACCAAGGCAGCTCAGCAAGCTAAATTAAAAGAGCTATTAGCTTATCCGATTTTTATCGTGTCATTTCTGGTATTGATCGTTATCGGTATCAAGCTGTATTTGCTGCCGCAACTTGATAATACTGGACAGTTAGAAAATTTAGATCATTACTTAGCAATTGGTTTTGTGCTCATTTCATTGCTGATGATGAGTCTAATTGGGTTTATTTTCTACCTTAAACGACAGTCTGAATATCAACGTGCTCAGATATTGATCAAGTTGCCATTAGTCAATAAAAGCTATTTGAATTTTTATCAGTTTTCCATTTTACAGGGATGGGGGATGCAATTTTCCAACGGATTTGACCTTAGAAAAATGTGTCTGAATAATCAAAACTTTTCCGAAGGTTCGATTCAAAATGTTTTGTCGAAAAAAATTTTAGATAGTCTGACTAGCGGACGATCCCTGCAGAAACAAATTGAAAAAGAGCCATTATTGCCCAATGAGTTAAATTTAATTTTTTCAATCGGTAGTGGCGTGAACGATTCAGCAAGCGACTTATTGTTGATGTCTGAATTAAAATATCAAGCCACGCAGGCATCGTTGAAAAAATTATTGAATCTAGTCCAACCCATTTTATTTGGGGTAATTGCACTGATCATTTTGTCGGCATATTTGATGATCTTATTGCCTATCTACGGGATGATGAAGGGGATGAATTAAGTTGCAAGAAAAGAAGCCAGGTTTTACTTTGATCGAAATGGTTATCGTGATGTTTATTATTTCGTTGTTATTAGTTTTCATAGTGCCTAATTTGGCAGCCCAAAAATCTCATGCTGAAGAAAAATCAAATGCAGCATTTATTCAATCGGTTCAAGCTCAATACGATATGCAGTCTGATGACGAAAAGAAAACTAACAAGCCTGAAGACCTTGAAGGAGACAACGAGGCTGCTAAGACTCGGTGTCAAAAACTCGGTTTATTCATCAATGATCAGGGTAGAGTCGTTGCAGGCAATAACAAGAAGTAGTTTTACTCTAATTGAAACGGTCTTGGCACTGTTTGTAATCGTCAGTCTTGCAATGATGGGTTCTTTTGAGATCAGGGATTATCAATCGAAGAATGCTGAAGAACAGGCATTAAAAGATTTTGAGTCTTGTTGGGAGAACGCTTTGAATTATTCATTTTTAACTAATCATGAAGTTGAAATTTCTGGAGCAAAACACCAAATCACTTTCTACTATCAAGGTCACCGAGTCTCGAAAGTTGATTTACCTGAGACTTTAGAAATCAGCCACTTAACATTAAGAATGAATGGAGATGGTGGAGTGCAGCCGAAAACTATCAAATTTTTTTCCAGAAGACTTCAAGGCTTTGAAAAGACTTATAAATATACAGTTCAGATGAATTGGGGTGTGTTGAATCGCCATGAGAAAAAGGGGATTTCTCTTGATTGAGTCACTGTTCTCATTGATGCTTGTGACGCTTATGACAGCAACATTTTCAGTGGTAGTGATCCGGGAATATCGATTATTGAAAGCAGCCGAACATCGAGTTAGCGAATTACAAATCATTGCTGATAAACTTAAAAATCCTGATTTTCCAGCTGAGGTCACGATCAATGGTGAAAAATATCGTGTCGAATCAACCGCTCATTCCATTCAAGTCACACCTCAACAAGGTAAGTCGTATGAAATTAATTGGCACTAGGCGGAGAGGATTTTTATTAGGAGAGGCAATTATTGCATTGATGATCTCAATTTTGACTATCTTGATGATGCAGCAGTGTTTACAACTGATCTCAAAAAGCAGTCAATTAAACGTTCGCGACAATATCAGGATGCACGTGGTCGAAGCTAGGATTCAAGCAATTTTGAAAGACAAGACTGTCTACGTCGATTCTGACAATCAGCGACTGTATTATTCGGCCGGAAATGACAATCAGGGCGAACCTGATATTAAATCATTTGAAAAAACTGATCAGTATCTGCGGCAAAAGGACGAGCACGGTGGCTTTGAACCAGTATTAAATAACATTAAGCGATTCAATATTTTAAAAAAATTGAAATCTGTTCAACTAACGATTGTCGATAGTTCAAATCGAGTTACGGAGATGTTTATTAGTGACATTACTTTTGCAGAGAAAAAAGGGGATCTTGTTCGTTAATGCCATATTAATTTTTTCAGTGGTAATTATGGTGGTCCTTTATACCAATCAACGTTTTTCAGAGAGTTTGATTAACTATCGCTTGTTGGAACAACGTTTGCACCATGAAATTAAAGATGATTTCTCAAATTCGACGACGATAAAATTTTTGGAGCATGAAAACGCTTGAATTAAGTGAAAATCAACGTTAAAATTTTATTATCATGTGCGAAGAGGTTTTTTAATGGCAGAAGAAAATGGAATGCAGAATTATTTTGATTTATTGAGTCAAGCTGCTACTTTATTGCAAAAGTCTTTGAGCAGCAGTTATACCGATTCGTTGGCAGAATCATTGACAAATCTTTCGGATGGGAAGGTTTATGTTGAAAATGGTGCTCCAGATAGCGAAACGGTAACTAAATTAGAGGAATTATATTCACAGATCAAAGAGGTTCAACTTACTCAGGCACAGCTTAAACAAGCTATCACGGTAAATATCATTCAAGCTCAACGTAAGGATAAAGTTGAAGCTAACAAGATGATGACACCAGATACGATTGGACTCATTGCAAGTTTGATTGCTTATGAGCTCTTTAGTGCCATGGGTAAAAAGACCATTAATGTAGTCGATCCAACTATCGGTACCGGAAATTTGTTAATTGAGTTTATCAATCAAATGCAATTAGCAGGCGACTTTGATATCAATGCAGCCGGTATCGATAATGATGAGGTCTTGATTGGATTAGCTAAGTCATTTTCCGAAATGATGAATTTGAACTTAGACGCATATCACCAAGATGCAGTCGCTGAATGGGACATTACTGATATTGATTTGGCAATTGCTGATCTACCAGTGGGATATTATCCAGTCGACGACAATGCAGCTAAGTTTGCAACTAAGGCAGATGAGGGACATTCATATGCACATCACTTGCTGATCGAGCAAACGATGAACAATTTAAATGATGGCGGTATTGGGATGTTCGTGGTTCCATCTGCGATTTTCCAAACTGATCAAGCTAAGAAGCTTTCAGAATGGATGGTTTCAAACGTTTACTTGCAAGCAGTTTTGGATCTACCAGCCAACTTGTTTGCTTCCAAAGAAGCTCAAAAGGCAATCGTTGTTTTGCAAAAACACGGTGGCAACTCCAAGCAAGTAACAGACGTCTTGATGGGATCGATACCAGAGACAGAGAATGTTAAGGAATTTGAAGGGTTTAGAAATCAAGTTCAAGATTGGGCAAAAAATAATTTCAAGGGATAGGTGTAGAAATGACTAAGGTTATTGCAGTAAATTCAGGAAGTTCAACTCTTAAATGGAAATTGTATTCAGTTCCTGATGAAAAGGTTATTGCTTCAGGAATGGTTGACCGTTTGGGCCTTTCTGATTCAATTTTTAAAGTTAAATATAATGGCGAAAAGACAAGCGAAACAGGCGATATTCCTGATCACAAAACAGCTGTTACTAAGATGTTAAAGACTTTGATCAAACTAGGCATCATTAAAGATTATTCAGAGATCACAGGTGTTGGACATCGTGTAGTTGCTGGGGGAAATATTTTTAAAGACTCAGCAGTTGTAACTCCAAAGGTACTTCAACAAATTAAAGACCTTGCTGAATTTGCACCATTGCATAATCCAGGTCAAGCATATGGTATTGAGGCTTTCCAAGAAATCCTTCCAGATGTACCTCAAGTTGCCGTATTCGATACATCATTCCATCAAACAATGGATCCAGTTAACTACTTGTACAGTATTCCTTATGAATACTACGAAAAATATGGCGTACGTAAATTTGGTGCTCACGGAACATCACATCGTTATGTCTCAGGCCAAGCTGCTGAATTCCTTGGCAAACCACTCAAGGACCTTAAGCTTATCTCGATGCATTTAGGTTCAGGCGCTTCAATTGACGCAATTAAAGGTGGCAAATCAATTGATACTTCAATGGGCTTTACTCCACTTGCAGGTATCACAATGAGTACACGTTCAGGAGACTTAGATCCTTCATTGTTTGCCTACTTGATGCGTAAACTCAAGTTGACTAACCCAGACGACATGATCGATATCTTGAATGAAAAATCTGGATTGCTTGGTATCTCAGGCGTTTCACCTGATATGCGTGATATCATTGCTACAAAAGATGAAAACAAGCGCTCCGAATTAGCGATTGAGATCTTCATTAACAGAATCGTTAAGTATGTTGGTTCATATATTGCCTTAATGAACGGTGTGGATGTAATGCTATTCACAGCCGGTATGGGCGAAGCTAACTCATGGATCCGCGAGTTGATCATGGACCAATTCAAGTACATGGGTGTAACTGTTGATAAAGATGCCAACGAAAATGGCAAAGGACTCAGAAAGATCAGTGGCGACGATTCAAGCGTTACTGTCTTGGTCGTTCCAACTGATGAAGAGTTGATGATCGTTCGTGATGTTTTAAGACTTACTAAATAGGAAGAAAGAGGTTTAGCAAATGCTAGGCCTCTTTTTATTTTGCTTGATTTTCGATTATTAATGTCCTAAAAAATGAACGAGAGTGGTCAATCATTATGCAAGATTCGCTCTAAGCGACAAAATAAAGCTTTTATCTCAAAAGTCAAATATCAAAAAATATAATACATTTTTGTTGAATTTTAAAATTAATACTTGTGAAACCCTTTACAAAATCTAAATTGATAGCTATATTTAAGTTGTTAAGAGGTATTCGAAAGGGAGTGTTTCATAATGACACGCAAAGCTTATATGATCGGAACAGGTATTGGTAACTTGGCAGCTGGTATTTATTTGATCCGTGATGGTGGCTTCAAGGGCGAACAAATCACTATGATGGGGTTGGAAACGCATGGTGCCAATGATGGTGCTGCTGCAGCCGACTATGCCAACGAATATAGTAACCAAGCACTATCTAACAGCAAAGGATTTTTAGCTAAAGGTGGTCGTATGTTGAACGAAGAAACATATGAAAACCTTTGGGATCTAATGAGTTCAGTACCTTCATTAGATAATCCTGGACAAACTGTTACTGATGACATTTTGAACTTTGATCACGCACATCCAACACATGACGTTGGTCGTTTGATTGACCGCAATGGTCCAAGAATCAATCCAGGACCTGACAACTATCGTCATATGCAATTTACAAACAAAGAACGTGCATTATTATCAACTTTGATGCTGATGCCTGAAAAGAACGAGGAAAAACTAAACAACATCAGTATTGCTGAGTGGTTCAAGAGTTCACCACATTTCTGGGACACAAACTTCTGGCACATGTGGCAAACAACTTTCGCATTCAAACGTGCAAGTTCAGCTATGGAATTACGTCGTTACATGAACCGGATGATCCTAGAATTCACTAGAATCAATACTCTAGAGGGTGTAACCAGAACTCCATATAACCAATATGAGAGTTTGATCTTACCAATGCGTAAATTCTTGGAAGATCGTGGCGTAACATTCATTAACAATCGTAAAGTTACAGAATTAGAATTCAAAGACACTGCATTGCAAGATGACATCATCGTCACAGGCCTTAAGTATGAAGAAGTCGACAATGACAATAAAGAAGGTCACATTGACATTGCTGAAGACGACATGGTCTTTGACTGTAACGGTTCAATTACTGACAGTTCATCAATCGGTAGTTGGGACAAACCAGTAACTGAGAATATGGAATATGCTCCAAGTGCTGCATTATGGAAACAAGCAGCAAGCAAATTCTATTCACTTGGCCATCCAGACAAATTCTTCAATGACCGTACACAAAGCGAATGGTACAGTTTCACAATTACAACTAACAACCATCTACTTTTGGAAAACATTGCTAGAATTACTCAACAACAACCAGGGAATGCTTTGAACACATGGATCGACAGTACACCACTCATGTCAATCGTTGTTCACCATCAACCACATTTCCACGCACAAAAACCAAATGAAACTGTTCTTTGGGGCTACTTCATGTATCCACGTAGAAACGGTGACTTCGTTCAAAAACCAGTTATGGAAATGACAGGTGAAGAAGTCTTGGACGAATTCTTAGGTCAATTGGCAGCAGTGGATCCAGCAAAAGACAATATTCGTGACCATTTTGATGAGATCAAGAAGAGTATCGTAAACTGCATCCCAGTTTACATGCCTTATGCTAGTGCATTGTTCAACCAACGTGCAGTTGGAGATCGTCCAGACGTCGTTCCAAAGCACAGCAAGAACTTAGCATTCATTAGTCAATTCTGTGAGCAACCATTTGACATGGTATTTACTGAGCAATATTCATATCGTGCTGCACAACGTGCTGTCTACACATTCTTAGGAATTCCATTGTCAGAAATGACACCAATGCATCATTACGAAAAAGATCCAAAGATCATGGCTCGTGCAGCCAAGACAATGTTCCGTTAAAAAATAAGTGTGCCAACAGGAGGGTATCATGAAAAAATTCTTTAAGTTCATCTTCAAATTTACACTGTTCTCAACAGTACTCGGTGCAGTAGTATTTTTCGCCGGCAAGAAATATATCGATTCACTAACAAAATAGATAGAATGCAAAAAGCAGACCAGATGATGGCCTGCTTTTTGATTGTCCAAAATTATTAATTCGACGACTAAATTTACATGTTGGGGTCAAAACCGTTATATTCCATTACGAATTTACGTGGCCTATTGCCATCTGTTCCTGGTTTGTCGATACCGACTGATTCTCTAACATCGACTTCTGGATGTAAAATCGTATTTTTTACATAATCGGCCACGCTAGCACGGGATACTTCTGTTCCTTTGAAAGGCTCGGGCTTGTGCGTAGTTTCGTAACTTACCTCATCAACATCTACTAACCACGCTGGGCGAATTACTGTATAATCCAGGTTGCTATTTTCAATTATATCTGCGGCTTGCCGATACGTTTTCAAATATTGTGGCAGTGCACGGTTATTCAACTTACCAAATTCTCCAGGCACTTCATTATAGATTCCTAAGGATGATGTCCAAATTAGACGTTTAGATTTGGTGTTTTTCATAGCGTTAACAATTGTTTTTGCAGAAGAGATCACGTCACCATTTAAGCTGACATAAACAATGTCTTGATTCTTAATGATTTTTGCCATCATTGTTGAATCGGTAGCATCTGCAACCGAGATGTTTTGAGTTGTTAAAGATTTCGGCAATTTTTGAATATTACGGACAACCAGAGCAAGGTTGATATCATCTTCATCTTTAATTTGATCAGCTACGATTGAGGCGATTCTGCTTGTGGCACCGATGATTAATACGTTTGTCATTTTTATTCTTCTTTCTAGTCATGAATTGTAAGAAATTGATTTAGATTCATTCGTTTAGAACGGAAACTGTTGATTTTCGATTTTTCATTCAGATAACCCAATCCAATCCCCATTCCAAATTGATATTCATCAGATACATTCAAAATTTTATGTAATTGTTGTGGATAACCAACAAATTCCGCAGCGGGCATCGAAGATACTCCAAGATTCGAGGCTGCCAGCATCAAGGTTTGTCCAAATGCTCCTAAATCATATGCTGACCATAGTGATGATTTTTTCGGCATTAGTAAGTATGCGATTGCAGGAGCATTGAATAAGTTATTTGACTTGTTCTGCATGGTGCTTGGCTCATCTTTAAGATATTTGTATAAGTCATTCGACCAAGTTGAGACATTACTACGTCCTTGAGTTCCCATGGATTCTCGATGTAACGGTGGGAATTCATAGGACATTGTCTTACCATTTTGTGAATATAGTTGATGCATATTTTTAATTTGCTTTAAACTATTTCCTTTTGCGACTTCTACTTTCCATATTTGATCATTGGCCCATGATGGAGTCAGAGCTGCAACTCTAATAATCTCATTTATCGTTTGTTCACTGACAGGTCTCTCATCAAAATCTCTGGTTGAGTGACGATTTTTAACAGTATCAATAAAGTCCATAATTAATGACCTCCATATCCCTTTGACTTTACGAGTGAAACTATAACGTCAAACTGGCAACTTTAGAAGACGCCACTTTTTAGTGGTATAGTTACTAAAAAGTATCATTTGTGTTAATTCGACGATTGGTGGTAAGAATAAAATGAAAAAAAATAATTTTGATGTAAATGAAATTTGCCCATGTACGATAACCATCGCAATGTTAAGTAGTAAGTGGAAAATTTTGATAATGAGAGAATTATTGAAGGGAACTGAAAGATTTGGTGATTTAAAGAGGAACGTCATTGGCGTAAGTCAGAAAATGTTGACACAAAGTCTTCGAGAGATGGAAAGAGATGGCTTAGTTAACCGAAAAATTTATCCTGAGGTACCGCCAAGAGTTGAGTATAAATTAACTAATGTTGGTGAAAGTATGCGTCAAATAATATTGATGTTAGATGGTTGGGGAACGAAATATATTGAGGAAAATGACCCAGAATATATTAAAGAGAGATTTAACATCGATTTGACTGAGAATTCTTGGATGAAGGCACCGGACAACGAAATAAATATTAAATAAATTGCGTATCAAAAAGACCACTCAATTTTTTCATGAGTGGTCTTTCTTTGTTGCAAAAAAAGGAAGCCAGGATACTTATCCTGACTTCCTTTTGAATTTAATGATTAGTTGATCTTTTCGTCGATTGATGAATCTTTTAATTCGCTAGCTGCGTCTGTATCAACGATTACTGTAACATCGTCTTTTTGTTGAAGAACTGATGCAGGGCATTCGTTAGTAACAGGTCCTTCGATCATTCCCTTAACGGCATCAGCCTTTTCTTTACCAAAGGCCATAAGAACGATCTTCTTACTCTTAAGAATTGAACCAATACCCATTGAGTAAGCAAACTTAGGAACATCGTTTTCGTTGTCGAAGAAACGAGCATTTGCTTCGATAGTTGATTCTGTTAATGGAACTTTTCTTGTTTCTGCATCGAAAGGTGAACCTGGTTCGTTAAAACCAATGTGACCATTGCGACCTAAACCTAATACTTGAAGATCGATTGGGTTGTCAGCAATGACTTTGTTGTAACGTTTTGTTTCTTCTTCTGGATCCTTTGCCAAACCATCTGGAACGTAAGTCTTAGCAAAAGGTTTCTTATCAAATAAGTTAACTTGCATGAAGTGACGGTAACTTTGAGGGTCATCAGGAGCACATCCAACGTATTCGTCAAGGTTAACTGATGTCATTTTTGAAAAATCAACATCGCTATTAACCATATATTTGTACATTGCTACTGGTGTACTACCTGTTGCAAGGCCAAGAACCTTAGCACCATTGTTCATTTCTTCTTTAATTAGTTCAAAGGCTTTCTTGCCTGCTACATCATTATTAGTTGCTACGATAACTTTCATCGTTATTCCCCTTTCAAATTAACGGATCTACCACTTAACTTTGGTATAGCCCAATTATAATATCGAACGAAGATACAGTCAACTAGTAAGTAGTTGAAAACGTATTCATAAAATTTTGTCATAAATTTTTGTGCCAAAGCTCCCGTTGATGACAAAAAGGTAAGCGTATACACTGATTCTTGTAAGCAGTTACAGTGCTTGAAAGGGGAGTCGAAGATGGAAGCAACTTCTAGCATGAAAGAAAAGAAAGCTTCAACAGAAGTTAAAGAGAAAACTTCTATAAAGACAAAGTTACAACGTTTCGGTAGTAAACTTTCCGGAATGGTTATGCCAAATATCGGTGCCTTCATTGCTTGGGGACTTATCACAGCCTTATTTATGAAATCAGGTTGGTTACCAAATGCCCAATTAGCAAAAATGATCACACCAATGGTTACATACTTACTACCACTATTAATTGGTTTTACTGGTGGTAATGTCGTCGACGGTCACCGTGGTGGTGTCGTTGGTGCAATTTCAACAATGGGTGTCATTGTTGGTTCCAATATTCCAATGTTTATTGGTGCCATGATCATGGGTCCTTTAGGTGGCTGGATGATCAAAAAATTTGATGCCTGGGCTCAACCTAGAACTAAACAAGGTTTTGAAATGTTAGTCAACAACTTCTCAGCCGGAATTCTAGGTATGATCTTAGCAATCATTGGATTCTACGGAATCGGACCTTTGGTTGCTACATTATCAGGTGCATTAGCAGTTGGTGTTAACTGGATTATTGCTCATAATCTACTACCACTTGCCAACGTTGTTATTGAACCTGCCAAGATTCTATTTTTAAATAACGCAATTAATCAAGGTATTTTAACTCCATTAGGTATTCAAGCATCAGCTTCGGCTGGTAAGTCGATCCTATTCTTGCTTGAACCAGATCCAGGTCCAGGACTTGGAGTATTGTTAGCCTTTATGTTCTTTGGAAAAGGAACAGCTAAGAGTAGTGCTTCTGGTGCCGCTATTATTCACTTCTTTGGTGGTATCCATGAAATCTACTTCCCATATGTACTTATGAAACCCGCATTGTTCTTATCAGTTATCGGTGGTGGTGTTACAGGTACATTCCTATTCAGTTTATTTGGATCAGGATTAAAGGCTTCACCTTCACCAGGTTCCATTATTTCAATCTTATTGATGACGCCTAAGGGGCTCGGAAATTATCTGGGAATCCTTGCCGGTGTTACCGGAGCCACAGTCGTTTCGTTCTTGATCTCAATGGTCATCTTAAAACGTGATAAATCAATGGACGGCGACCTTGCAGCTAGTCAAGCCGCAATGAGCAACGAAAAAGCTTCAGCCAAAGGCGAAGCAGTTGATGCCAGCGGTACACAAGCTTCAACAGAAGATGCAAAAGCAATTTTAGCAACAGCAAACGAAGTTAACCACATTATCTTTGCCTGTGATGCCGGAATGGGATCATCAGCAATGGGTGCTTCAATCTTAAGAGATAAAGTTAAAAAAGCTGGTTTGGACTTATCAGTTACCAACACAGCTATCAACAATTTGAAAGATGAACCAGGATTATTAGTTGTTACTCAAGACGAATTAGCAAGTCGTGCCTTAACTAAGACACCATCAGCTGTCCACGTGGCCGTTGAAAACTTCCTTAACTCACCTAAGTACGATGAGATCGTCACTGGTTTAAAGACTAAAGAAGTATCTGGTTCAGATACAGCAACAACAACAGATTCAGCAACAAAGACAAAAGATAACGATCAAGAAACAAGTGATCTTCAAGATATCGATGTTTCAAAGATCAAGACAATTGACTTTATCCATCATGATCAAAATGTTGGTTCAGCTACAATGGGTCGTTCGATCTTTAAGGACAACATGAAGAAAGCTGGAATCAAGGACATCAAAGTTCAACACATCTCAGTTGGTGAAGTTGACGATGAAGATTCAGTCCTAGTTATCGCAAGTCGTGACACAGCTAAACGTATCAAGCTATCATTCAAGAACGTTCAAGTTCTAGTAGTCGATAGTCTAATCGATCCACCCGAATATGATAAACTTATTTCTGAAATGAAATAATAATATTAGGGATGTTAAATAAATGGATTTATCAAATCGAGAATCTGAAATCACATTACTTTTGCTTAGAAATCCTCAAGGGTTGAATGTATCTGATTTGACGAAAGGGATCAATGTCAGCAAGAGAACGATTTATCGGGAATTATCTTCATTAGAAACTATGTTGGCTCGGCTAGCCATTCAGTTGACCAAAACTGACGGACTATACCATCTGGTGGGCAATAAAGACAGTTTCACTGAACTACGCAATGTTTTGACGCAATCTGATACTCAAACAATACTTACCTCAGTTGCAACTCGGCAAAGTGCAATTGTGTGTAAATTATTAACAGTAGATACAATCATTACAATACAATCTTTGGCAGATGAGTTTGAAGTCAGTTCGACAACCATTACGCAAGACCTTAAAACGATTGAACCAATCTTTAATGACTATGAATTGCAATTAGTCCGAATCAAAGCAAAGGGAATCCGTGTCGATGGAAAAGAAAGCAATGTCAGACGGGTTTTAAGTGGAATTCTTTCAAGTGAGATCAACGAATATGAATTTTTTGAATTCGTTGATCATCTTGATGGCACTGAGACAGTAGCCAAGAATTCTTCACAGTACTTTATAAATCTATTAGATTTCCATCTATTAAAACAAGCTAGTTTAGCGATGGAAAAACATGTAAAAAATGATTTCACCTCATTATCTGACAGTCAGTTAAAACAGTTGATGATCATCTTAACTGTTTCAGCTGCACGGATCAGAATGGGCAAGTTAGTCAGCGAGTTCAAGGCAGTCGACAAGAGTTCAATTTTTCAATATCAACGAATTGCGATTGACTTGTATAACGATTTTGACCAAGACGTGCGCGACCCTATCACCTTGATGGAATTAGAGTTTATGGCTCAACAAATTCAAGGGATGAGCTTTTCAATTTCAAAAAACATTTTACAAGATGACTATGATTTAACGTTGTCATATCAAGTCAGAAGTTTGATTGAAGAAGTCTCCAATGACTTTGATTATGACTTTCAAACTGATGAGACCTTGTTCAATGACCTGATGGCTCATATTGGTTCAGCGTTAAAAAGACGAGTGTCGCAACTTCCAGAGATCAACAATCCGGTTTTACAGAATGTGATCGAGAACTATCCGGAACTTTATGATCAGATCATCAAAGCTTTGGACAGCGTCTTTAATGGAAGATTGCCGAAGAGTGAAGCAGCTTATATCTTGATTCACTTTGCATCGTCGTTCGAACAGCAACGTCAAAATAAGCCAATCAGTGCCTTAGTAGTTTGTGCTAACGGTATTGGAACGGCCAAGGTTTTGGAAAGTCGTTTGAAAAAAACGATTCCTGAAATCAACCGTTATAAGGTGTCTCGAGTGGCTGAATTGAATCACTTGGATCTTAAAGATTACGACATTATTTTATCGACGATCTTTTTACCAGGGTTCAAGTTGCCATATAAAGTTATTTCGCCATTGTTGCTCAACAATGAAATCGAAGAGATCAAAACTTTTTTGAACGAACGATTTGGAGTCGTCGAAGTTCATCCCAATAAGAAGTTAGTAGTCGACTCAAATGATGCCATTGCGGAATTGAATGGTTTAAATAACAAGGTGACGGTTGCTCATCAGCTGTTAAATCAAGTTGAAGTCAAACAGATCGACAATCGAGCCTTTAATTTGCAGCAAACATTACTGTTGCTATCTAGACGCTTGCGTCCAGAGTACGTTACCAATCCTGATATGGTCGCTACGGCCCTTTATCAGCGGATGGAAAAAGCTCCAGTTGGTTTGCCAAATACAAACTTAGCCTTGATCCACACGACCAATGACGGTGTCAGAAAACCATTTTTTGCACTCTATGATTTAACTAATCCAATCCTGATCAAAGGGATGGATTACAAATCAATGAACTTAACTAGATGTTTATTTATGATTGCACCAAAAGATCTACCACAATTTAGCATTGACCTTTTGGGCAGTATCTCAAGTTCGATCATCGACAATGAGCTTAATTTAAAAACTTATCAAGATGGCGATTCAGACGAGATCAAACAATTAATTGCAAAATTATTTTTGAGGGTTATTAAAGAAGAGGATTGGAAGTGATGTAATGAAAGCTTTAGATAAGAATCTTATCAAGCTTAATCAACAAGCAAAGACTAAAGAAGATGCCATTAAGCAAGCTGGTCAATTGCTAGTTGATAACGGAAATGTTCAGGCTGGTTACATTGACTCAATGATCGATAGAAATAAAGACGTTTCGGTCTACATGGGTAACTTTATTGCTATTCCGCACGGAACTGAAGATGGAAAGCAATATATCGAAAAAACTGGTATCTCAATCGTTCAATACCCAATGGGCGTTGACTTTAGCGATGATCCAGCTGATGAAAAATTAATTACAGTTGTCTTCGGGATTGCTGGACTAAATGGAGAACATCTACAATTGCTTTCTTCAATTGCATTGTTCTGCAGCGATATTACAAATGTTGAAAAATTAGCTGACGCTCAATCAGCTGACGAAGTCATAAATCTATTAAAAGAGGTTGAGTAGGATGAAAAACGCAGTACATTTTGGAGCAGGAAATATTGGTAGAGGATTTATTGGTGAAACATTAGCATCAAACGGATATGCAATTCATTTTGTTGATGTTAACTCAACAATCATTGATGCCTTGAACGCACGTCACGAATACGACATTGAATTGGCTGAAGAAAGTCATGAAAAGATCCATGTTGATAATGTTGATGGTATCAACAATAAAGATAATCCAGAAGACGTTGTTAAAGCTATCGAAAACACAGATATCGTTACAACAGCTATTGGACCAAAGATCTTGAAGTTCATCGCTGATTTAATTGCTAAAGGTATCAGTGCACGTAAAGCAAACAACAACACAACTACACTTGATGTTATTGCCTGCGAAAACATGATTGGCGGAAGCCAAGCTTTGAAAGAAGAAGTTTACACACACTTATCAGACGACGATAAGAAGTTTGCTGATGAATATATCGGCTTCCCAAATGCTGCTGTTGACCGTATCGTGCCAATTCAACATCATGATGATCCACTTGCAGTTACTGTTGAACCATTCAAGGAATGGGTCGTTGACAAGTCACAAATGAAATATCCAGAAATCCAATTGGATACAGTTGTTTATGTTCCAGATTTGGAACCATATATCGAACGTAAATTATTCTCAGTTAACACAGGCCATGCCACAGTTGCTTATACAGGCGAATATCTTGGCTACAAGACAATCGGTGACGCAATTGTTGATGCCAAGGTCTTGAAGCAAGTTAAGGGTGCTCTAAAGGAAACTGGTGATCTATTGATCCACAAGTGGAACTTTAACCCTGACGACCACAAAGCTTATCAAGAAAAAATCTTGAGCCGTTTCCAAAATAAGTTTATTTCTGATGATATCTTACGTGTTGGTCGTACACCAATCCGTAAGTTAGGATTTGACGAAAGATTTATTCGTCCAATTCGTGAATTGAAGGAACGTGGATTAGATTACAGCGTACTTCTTGATACAGTTGGTATGATCCTCACATTCGATGAACCAAAAGATTCAGAGAGTGTAGAATTACAAAAGATGCTCCAAGAAAGTTCACCTAAAGAAGTAATTACAAAAGTTACTGGCTTAAAAGATGAAGATCTTATTAATGAAATTGTTGCTTCATACGAAGACAAAGTTAAAGCAACAGAAGCTTAATAAATAAAAAGAGTGAATAATTTCACTCTTTTTTTGTGCCCAAAAAGTTTGTAACTTCACGGATTATTTTCAAAGAAATGTTTACAATGGGCTTTAACCCCAGGAAGTTAGATTCCTATGATAACAATCTTTGACCAGAGATTATCTTTACTTAATATAATAATAATTATGTAAGCGTATACAAATATAAAAACTTTCAAAAAGTAAGTGAAAAAACTTGCAAATGAAAATTCCGGTGTTAATATAAGTATGTGAAATAAATAACGTGAATGGTTTAACAAACTTATGAATTGTTTGGAGGATTTTGTATGCTAAAGGATAATAAGAAAGTTAACGAAGAAGAGGTCTCCAAGACGATCGATAAAATGGTCGACAAGGCACATGGGGCATTGGAGGCCATGGATGACTTTACCCAAGAAAAGGTCGACCATATAGTCCATCAAATGGCAATTGCCGGACTTAACGCTAGTTTGAAACTAGCTAAGATGGCTTATCAAGAAACTGGTCGCGGCGTGACTGAAGATAAAGTTATCAAAAATATGTTTGCTACCGAAGAGATCTGGCATTCGATCAAACGTGATAAGACAGTCGGGATCATTGAAGATGACAAAGAACATCGCTTGATCAAAGTTGCTGAACCACTTGGCGTTTTAGCTGGTGTCACACCGGTTACAAACCCAACTTCAACAACAATGTTCAAATCATTGATTGCTGTAAAGACTCGTAATCCGATCATCTTTGGATTCCATCCTCAAGCACAAAATTGTTCAGTTGCTGCCGGAAAAGTAATGTATGAAGCAGCCATTAAAGCTGGTGCACCAGAAGGTATCATCCAATGGATCGAGAAGCCATCGATCGAAGCTACTTCTTATTTGATCAATCATGAAGGCGTTGCAAGTGTTCTTGCCACTGGTGGCCCTGGAATGGTCAAAGCTGCTTATTCAACAGGTAAGCCTGCGTTAGGTGTTGGACCTGGTAATGGACCAGCCTATATCGAAAAAACAGCAAATATCAGACGTGCAGTTAATGATATCGTACTTTCAAAGACTTTTGATAACGGAATGGTTTGTGCATCTGAAAATAGTGCCATTGTTGATAAAGAAATTTACAATGATGTCAAAAAAGAAATGGAAAAGATGCATGTTACCTTTTTAAAGAAGGCTGATTATAAAGCCTTAGCCGAAACAATGTTTAGACCTCAAGGTGGAGTCAAAGGACCAATCGCCGGCGCATCTGCCTTGAAGATTGCTAAACTTGCTGGAATCAAAGTTCCTGACGATACTAAAGTCTTAGCTGTTGAATTAACTAAGATCGGTGACGACGAACCATTATCTAGCGAAAAACTTTCTCCAGTAATCTCAATTTATAAGTCAACTAGTCACGAAGATGCCTTCAAGAAAGCTGACGCCTTACTCCATCACGGTGGCCTCGGTCATACAGCTGCCATTCATACGATGGATGAGAAGTTAGCCACTGAATATGGCGTAAAGATGTTAGCCAGTCGTGTCCTAGTCAACACTCCTTCAGCAATCGGTGGTATCGGAAATCTTTACAATGAGATGATCCCATCACTAACACTAGGAACAGGTTCATGGGGTAAAAATTCTATTTCACATAATGTCTCATCATTCGATCTTTTGAATATCAAGACTATCGCAAGACGGAGAAACAACATGCAATGGATCAAACAGCCTAAAGTATACTTTGAAAAAACCTCTGTACGTTACTTGGAAGATATGGAAGGTATCCACCGTGCAATGATTGTTGCAGATCCTAACATGGTTCAACTTGGATATGTCGATACAGTTGTTGACGAACTCAAACGGAGAAAACATCCAGTTGAATATACCTTATTCTCTGATGTAGAATACGTAACATCCACTGATATGGTTGGACGTGGCGTAACTCAGATGAACATCTTCAAACCAGATACCATCATTGCTTTAGGTGGCGGTTCAACGATGAACGCTGCTAAAGATATGTGGTTGTTCTACGAACATCCAGATGTTGACTTGTTTGGAGCAGAACAAGGCTTCATTGATATTAGAAAACGTACCTACAAGTTCCCTAAGCCTGAAAAAGCTCAATTTGTCGCTATTCCAACAACTTATGGAACTGGTTCAGAAGTAACGCCATTTTCTAATATTACTGACAATCGTACCAACGTTAAGTATCCAATCGCTGATTATGCATTGACGCCTGACGTTGCAATCATCGATTCGCAATTTGTTGAATCAATGCCTAAACATATCATTGCGATTGCTGGATTAGAAGTATTGAACAATGCGGTTGAATCGTTTGTTTCAAACATGGCTTCAGATTATACACGTCCATATGCTATGCAAGCCTTGAAGCTGGTCGTTGATAATTTGAAGAAAGCTTATGACGGAGACGTTGATGCACAAGCAGAATTGCACAATGCTTCAGCTCTTGCTGGAATGTCATTTGCAAACGCCTTTGCTGGTGTTGGCCATTCACTAGCAGATGTACTTTATAACGAATTTGGCCTTTCTCATGGTCTTGGGGTTATCATTTCACTCCCTCAAGTGATAAGATATAATTTCAAGCAACCAACAAAGATTGCTATGTGGCCAAAATACGAGCACTTTAGAGCTGATGAAGATTATGCTTCATTAGCAAGATACATTGGCTTGAATGGTTCCTCCAATGAGGATCTCAAAGAGGCCTTGATCAAGAAGATTGTTGAATTAGCTCACTCAGTCGACATCAAATTAAGTTTGAAAGATAACGGTGTTGATAAAGCACAATTTGAACAAAAAGTCGATGAGCTATCAGAAAACGCCTTTGCTGATCAATTCTCCTTTGCAAATCCTAAAGAACCATTGATCTCAGAACTAAAAGATATCTTGGTTGATGAATATTCAGGCAAGAATATCGAGCATTAGTACCATCCTTCACGAAAGTACCAAAGTACCAAAAGCTAAAGCACTAAAATCAAAATTTAAATTCCTTCCAAAAATTTAAATTGATTAAAAAAGCATCCCTTTCCTCGGGGATGCTTTTTTGCTGGTCGCTTTTATTTTTATAGTGGAAACGCGTAAACGACACCCTGAATGCTACTGCATAAGATCAAAAAGGTTACGGGGGAACAGTCCCCCTCCACCTTTCTGATCTTATGCTCCGCATTCAAATCGGGTATAAACGCGTAAAAAAACAATGAGGCAGTGCACATAAGCCAATCCAACACTCCTTCGGTCTTACGGACCGACTCCGTATTGGCTTGTCTTATGTTCTTGCCTCAAAACTTGTTTTTTTACGCTCTTTTTATTTCCAGTCTTTTATCAATGCTTTTGTTTCTTTTGTATTGTTAGTGAATAGACTATCGGTCTTATTTACCTTGATGGCGTTGTAATTGTCGTTGTATGTTTGGATGGTCCATAGGTCCGATAGCATACCGCGTTTGTTGATAGCCTTCATCAATTTTGGCGTTGCTTGTTCGGCGTCCATTGACAAGAATTTGATGTACTTTGGAGCACCTTGGATCATTGATAAGTATTCATTCTCGCCAGATGCTTCCATTAACCAAAGATATGGGACATTCTTTTGATTCTTGAAGCTGTGCAACAACTCAATTCCGTTAACGTCGGTATCTTGAATGATGACGTTTTTGTTCATCTTAGAATTATCTAATTGCGTTGCCAATGCTTTTTCAGTGTCGGTGTTGTCGCCGTCATTTTTTTTAGCTTCGATAATGTAGTGAACATTTTTCTTATAGTGGGCGAAAACGTCCTTTAATTGATGCAAAGGTTCGCCATTTCTAAGCTTGACTTTATTTAACTCGCTAGAAGTAGATTTTGAAACATTGATGTCTTTACCGGTAGTTCGTTTCAAATTGTCATCGTGAGTCACGTATAATTTGCCATCTTTACTGAGCCAAACGTCTTGTTCGATAAAGTGACTGCCATCTTTAATAGCGTGGTCATAGCCAGCAAAACTATGCTCTGGACTGTTGTAAGGACTGCCACGATGTGAAAAAATAATTGGATTCTTGGGCGATGCTTTCTTGATCTCTTTTTCAATCGAGACCATGTTTTTAACTTTTGGTGCTGCAGAGGCTGGCGTTGCTGAGATCCCCAAACTAAAAATAGCGATTGCTATTGCAGCAACGGTAGCTTGTAAACTTTTTTTCATGGTATTTCCCCCAAAACTTAGATTTACAGCAAATTAAACAACTCAAGATGTTCTTTGAGATATTTGCCGGTAACGCTTTCTTTATTGTAACAAATATCTTTTGGCGTACCAGTAGCAACTATTTTTCCACCATTGATCCCACCTTCGGGACCAAGATCGTTGATATAGTCTGCATTAGCAATCAAGTCTAAGTCGTGTTCGATCACGATGACAGTTGCACGATGCTTCAATAATTGGTCCATTACGTCGATCAAAACAGAAACGTCTTTGGGATGTAATCCGACACTTGGTTCGTCAAAAATAAATAGCGTGTTTTTCTGACTACGTTTCATATAGGTGACTAATTTCAAACGTTGAGCCTCGCCTCCAGAAAGGGTAGGTGTGCTTTCGCCAAGTTTCAAATAGCTTAATCCAATATTGTCGATCACTTCTAAGATGTTGTGGATCCGGGTATCGTCTTCAAAAAATCCGGTTGCCTCTTTGACTGACATATTTAATATCTCGGCTAAATTTTTCCCGTGCCAAGTAATGTCTAGGATTTCTTTCTTATAACGATTCCCATGGCAGACTGGGCATGTTTCGACCATATCTGGCAAATACTGGATATCTAACGTGATAACGCCGGTACCTCCACAATTAGGGCAAGCACCTTCTTTATTATTGTATGAAAAATTCGAAGCAGTGAAATGTTTATTTTTAGCAGCGTCCGTTTTGGCAAAAAGTTTTCTAACTTCGTCTAGTACTTTGCTGTAAGTGGCCACAGTTGAGCGCACGTTTTTACCGATTGGGACTGAGTCGACTGTGACGATATTTTTAACATCTCCAGCTTCAACGTTTGAGACATAATCTGGCATCGAATCGTGCTTGATGACATGATCTAATGCTGGAATCAAACTATCAAAAATCAGTGTGGTTTTACCAGAACCAGACATTCCTGTTACTAGATTCAATCGTTCTTTGGCAAATTTAGCATGCATGTTATGAATGTTGAATCGATCCGAGATATCAACGCTGATCTCGCCTTTTTTAAAAATTTCTTGTCGCTGTGGATGTTTGATGATGTCAGCTTGACCGGTCAAATAAGGTTCAATAATCGAACTAGGTTGGGATTTAATCTGATCGACAGTTCCTTGAGTGATAACTCGACCACCATCAGCACCTGAGTCAGGTCCAATCTCGATCACGTAATCAGCTGCAGCAATGATACTGGTATCGTGATCAACTACGATCAAAGAATTCCCCAGTCGTACTAACTCTTTGAGGATTTTGATCAAGCCGGCAACATTTGCTGCATGTAAGCCGACACTGGGTTCATCAAGAACGTACAATACTCCGGTCATTTGGTTTCTGATCGTTCTAGCTAATTGAATACGTTGCAGCTCACCAGTCGACAATGTATTTCCAGCTCTAGTAAGAGACAAATAGTTCAGACCCAAATCATCGATTGGCGATAATAGGTCGAGCAATTCGGTGGTCAAATTTTTACCTAATTTTTGCATTTCATCAGGCAGCCAATCCATGATCTTTTGACAAAAATCTTGTAGCTCGCTAACAGTGAATTCGCAGACTTCAGCAATATTTTTATCAACTAAATGATTAGTAAACAATTTTGGATTGAAACGACTCCCTCCACAAGTAGGACAAGTTTTAACAGTGTAAAATCTGCCCAAACGAGTCAATGTGTTTTCATTTTTAGTTGATTCAAGACTGTGTCGGACAGCATCAAAAGCATTCTCATAAAGAGCGTTGAGGGTAAAAGCTTTACCTGTTGAGGTTGGCAAAGTGATCTTTCTTTTAACCCCTTTACCGTGCAGCAAAATGTCTTTTTCCTTGTCAGTCAAGTCCTTAAATGGGACGTCAGTTCTGACTCCTAATTCACGAGCGATAGGCTGCTGCATGGAACGTCCTGGCAACCCCCAAGAACGGATGGCTCCTTCTTCAATTGAAAGATTTTCGTCCGGGATGATCTTTGATTGTTCCAACTGTTTCAACGTTCCAGTACCCTCACAAGTTGGACAAGCTCCATCTGAGTTAAATGCGAAGTCTTCAGCACTAAAGGCCATAAACTTTGCGCCACAAACAGGACAGGTCAATTCTCCCATTTGTTCGTCAGAAGTGGGTAAGTCCATGACTTCAGAAATTTTGAGCGTTGGGTCGAGTCGGTGTCCGTTTGGACAAACGACTGAACTCAAACGCGAGAACATCAATCGTAAAATATTAAGACTTTCAGTCATTGTTCCGACTGTTGAACGCATGCCAGGGACGGTGGGACGTTGTCTTAAAGCAATCGTTGATGGTAAGTTTTTGATTTCCTTAACATCGGAGCGACCCACTTGTGCGATTCGTCTTCTGGTATAGGTCGAGAGGGCATTGAGATACTTTCGAGCTCCCTCGGAATAGATCGTATCCATGGCTAATGAAGATTTACCGGAACCTGAGACGCCAGTGATTGCCACGAATGAATTTAAAGGGATGTCAATATCTAAGTTTTTTAGATTGTTGGCATTCGCACCACGAACTTCAATATTATCTGGAATATAATTTTTATGTCGAATTTGCATATTGAACCAACTTTCTTTTTAATACTGACCTAAGTTTAACATTGCACAAAAAAAGACGTCGATGAATTATCATCAACGTCGAAAAAATATTTTTAGATTTTACCAACAAGATTAGTTGATGGCTTGATTGTCTTTTCCCCTGGATGCCAGTTAGCAGGGCAAACGTTGTCGCCGTTTTCAGCAACGAATTGAGCAGCTTGCAATGTTCTTAAAATTTCATCGGCATTTCTACCAATACCCATAGCATTGATAGTGTATGACTTGATAACACCTTCTGGGTTGACGATGAATACGCCACGATATGCTTGACCGCTTTCTGAATCTAACAAGTCGAAGAAGTTCGATAGTTGATGTGTTTGGTCTGAAAGCATTGGGTATTCGATCTTACCGATAGTATCAGTAGCATCAGCCCAAGCCTTATGTGAAAATTCACTGTCGACAGAAACTGAGTATACTTCAGCATTGTTCTTCTTGAAGTCTTCGTAATCATCTTGAAGTTCGCTCAATTCAGTTGGGCAAACGAATGAAAAGTCAGCGGGGTAGAAGAAGATGATTGACCATTTACCTAATAAGTCATTCTTTGTGTAATCTTTGATCTCACCATTTTGGTAACCTTTAACATTAAAGTCAGGTATTTCTTTATTAATAAACATAAACAAGCTCCTTTCAAATGTATATCTTAATCATAAATCAAATTTGTGAAAATTCAATAGATAATAGTAATTATTATTTAATAATGATTACAATCTAGAAAAATGAAAGTGCTATAAATACGTTTAGATTAGGAATTAATGGATATCAAATCATTTAGAATGATTATTGAAATAATCAAACCAGGTGAGTCATTCTCATCTAGGAATTTATTGCAGCACCATTTTGACGTGTGGCGAATTATTGAAAGAAATAATGTCTCCGATACGTTTGAAACCGAATTTTTCATAAAAATGCTGAACATAGTCTTCAGCGTGGATCTCGACTTTTTCATCGGGATAATATTTCTTGATAGTCTTGAGGATCTGTTTGACCAATTCTGAACCCATGCCGATTCCTCGGTGGTCTTTAGCAATCACTACGCGACCAAAGGTCAAGTGATCTCCCTCCATAAAAATACGTGCATAGGAAACTAGTTGATTATTTTCAACATTCATCAGGTGAAGACATTCCTTGTCATGAACGTCGACATCTTGATAGAGACGGTCTTGTTCGACTACAAAAACAGCTGAACGTAATTGATATATTTGAAAAAGCTCTTCGGTGGATAGTTCCGAAAATTGTTTTACTTGCCACATATTAGTGTTCCTCTTTCTTAAATAAAAGTGTGTTGATAGTTTTAAATGATTGGTAAAGATCCTTTTGTTGAGACTCGTCTAAGTTGCTGATCAAATTCTGAATTTGGACATTCGAGTCTTCGTCTAATTCTTCCACGGTCGATTTACCGATTTTAGAAAGTTCGATGATTTTTGAACGAGCGTCAATTGGGGATTGAGTAATGATCAAGTATCCCAATTTATCTAGTTTTTTGATCAAGCGGCTGGCGTAACTCGCATCAAGATCAAGGCGATTCGAGATTTCTTTAGGAGTGATCTGCTTAGATTCAGAAATTTGCAACAGGACTCGTGATTCTGGGAAACTCAAAGTCGTGTCAAAAACATCTCGATTCAACAAGCCTAAAGTAGTTGTATATTCACGATTAAAAGAACGAATCAACGAGATTTGTTTAATGGATAGCATGGGTACCTCCTTGAAATAAATTAGTGGACGATGTCCATTATATTCCTTTAATGGACTTTGTCCACTATTAATTCAAAAAAAAGCCCGAATTATTTCGGACTTACTGGAAGCTGTTCGGTCATTTTACCATCCATGATCTTGTAAATACGATCGGCGTAATTTTCCAATCTCAAGTCATGGGTCACGACAACGACGGCTTTATTTCTTTTCTTTGCTAAAGTCTGCAGAAGTTCACCAACATCATTGACACGGTCAGTATCAAGAGAAGCAGTTGGCTCATCAGCAAGAATGATCTCAGGATCTGTGTAGAGTGCTCTAGCAATTGCCACACGTTGATTTTGGCCACCTGATAATTCAGAAGGATATTTATTCAACGTATCTTTGATCTCTAATAAATCGAGCAACTCATCCAAATCTGCTTGGTTGAGGTTGCCTTGGCGTTTAACTTTGTCAACTAGTGAAAACTGCTCTTTGACAGTTAAGTAGGGAATTAGATTGTATGCCTGAAGGACAAAGCCAATTTGATTTAGACGAAGTTTTTCCATCGCTTTTTTCGATAATGAATCGATTTCTTCATTATTTAATTTTACGTCTCCAGAGGTTGGAGTTTGCAAACCACCGGCGATGGTCAAAAAAGTACTTTTTCCTGAGCCGGATGGTCCTAGAACTAAGACTAGTTCGCCCTTATTAGCTTTGAAGTTAACATCGTTCAATACTTGGACTCGACTCAAGCCGCTTCCAAAAATTTTATTAATATTTGATAGTTCAATAGTTGCCATAATTTAGCCTCCGATAACTGAAACAGGATCTACTTTTAGGATGGTTCTAACAGGGATGATTGCACCGAGAATACTAGTTACTACTAAGCCCAGAGCCACTAAGGATAGTAGTGGCAGATTAAAGTTCATTGGCACGCTAGTTGGGATTCCGACCGCAGTCAAGATCGTGAAGATCGAACCAATTGCTAATCCTCCGATAACTAGAATGATCGATTGACCGATCGTGGTATTGATCAGCACTTTAGCAGGAATACCTTGGGCACGTAAGACGGCGTAATTAGGGATCTTTTGGATAGTTAGGATATATAGGAAGACAGCGATAACGATCAATGAAATGATCATTAAAAAGGCGATCATGAAGGTAAAGGTTGAGTTTTGTGCTGAATATCCTGGTAGTTTATTGATGAAGGTCGACATTGAGTAACTCTTCAAATTTGTGTCGCCAACTTTAGTAGAATTATTTTTTGAAACGATGGCACTGGCTTTGAAGTTAGGACCAATGTTTTTGATGGTTTGCCAACCATTGAGCGTTCCGTAAAGTACTGGGGCCACGTTTAACTTGGCATTTTTCGTAAAGCCGACAATTTTATATTTGCCTGATAGTGAATTCAGTTTGACCGTATCGCCAAGTTTATAGCCACTTTGTTGAAACTGCGTATCAGCTACGACTTCACGGTCATTAGTTGGTTTGTGACCAGCCGAGAGCTTTAAACTTTTGTCGATAAATTGATTCTTTTGGATACCGAGATACTGAGCCGATAATTGTTCATGGCCAGTCGATTTTGCAACAACGGAAGCTTGACCTAAGTAGGCATCCTTATTAGTCAATTTCATTTGGTCGTTTTGTTCGTTAGTGATCAGTGATTGACCTAAACTAATATTTGAATCTTTATTCAAGACAATGCTTTCTGCATCCCAAGAATCGATAGCTTGAGTATTTTCGTCGGCTAGGCCTAAGGCCAAGCTGGTTAAGACGAAAATCAAATAACTGATCAAGACGATCATGGCAATGATCAAACCATAACGTAATTTTTCATGTTTGATTTCTTTCAACGCTAAATACATTAGTCGTCCTCCTGGATATTCAACTTTTCAATTGCATCAGAATATCTTTTTAATAGAAAATCTTGCGATTCTGGATATAGCAAAACTAGTTTTATAGTTTCGTGGGTTAAGGTCGCAATACCCCATGTGACAGGGTCAACATGTGCTTGAAGCAAGACTTGTTCGATCTGTTGTCTTTGTTGATGCTCAACAAGAGCCTCGTTGGTAGTGATATGCATTTTGGTCAGATCAAAATATTGGCTGCTGTGAACTTGATTGACGAAGCTAGTCACTTCATCGACATACTTTTCTGTCGGGTAGTGGATACCAGGTTCATGTTTAAAATCAGCGTGGATATCTTGAATCGCCAAGTGGTAAATATAACTATAGGCATCATTTAGATCTTCAAAATATTTGTAAAACGCTCCTCGAGCAATTCCAGAATCTGCTACGATCCGAGAAACTTTTGCATCTGAAAGGGAATGTGTAGAAAATTCTTTTAAGATTGCGGAAGTGATCTTATTCTTTTTATCAGAATTCAAATCAATAAATGTTGTTGATACCATAGCTTTTCTCCTTGTTGACGCCTTGTCATTAATCACATGATAAATAAAAAGTGACACAGTGTCAATTTAAACTAACATTAGTTTATTTTTAATATAAAGTCACATATTTTAATAAAGTGCTATAATGATACCAATCTATTTATTTAATTACTAAACGTTAAATATTGGATGAACTCTTATTTAAAAAAGGTAGGTATTTTTATGGCAGACGTTGAAGCTTATATTAAAGATCTAAAGGAAACAATTACTCACAGAGATCCTAATCAACCAGAATTTCAAGAGGCTGCATTTACAGTGTTAGATACTCTAAAACCTGTTTTAAAAAAGCATCCAGAATATATCAAGGCTAATATTTTAGGTTCATTAGTTGAACCAGAACGCGCAATTCAATTCCGTGTTCCATGGCAAGACGATGAAGGAAATTATCATGTAAATCGTGGTTTCCGTGTTCAATTTAATTCAGCTATCGGACCTTACAAGGGTGGTTTACGTTTACACCCTAGCGTTAACTTAAGTATCGTTAAATTCTTAGGATTTGAGCAAATCTTGAAAAATAGTTTGACAGGATTGCCAATCGGCGGTGGCAAAGGTGGTTCTGACTTCGATCCAAAAGGTAAGTCAGATTCAGAAGTTATGCGCTTTTGCCAAAGCTTTATGACTGAACTTCAAAAACACATCGGTCCAGATTTGGATGTTCCTGCTGGTGATATTGGTGTTGGTGGCCGTGAAATTGGATACTTGTACGGTCAATACAAACGTTTGAACGGTTCACAAAACGGTATTCTAACTGGTAAAGGTTTGGAATACGGCGGTTCTCTAGCTAGAACTGAAGCTACTGGTTTTGGTTTGATCTACTACTTAGACGCCTTGATCAAGGGCCAAGGGGATTCATTGAAAGGTAAGACTATCAAGATCTCTGGTGCCGGAAACGTTGCGATTTATGCAATTCAAAAAGCACAAGAAAATGGCGCTAAAGTGGTTACAGCTTCTGATTCAAATGGTTATGTTTATGATCCAAACGGAATCGACGTTGAAACAGTTAAACAAATCAAGGAAGTAGAACGTGGACGTATCAAGGAATACGCTGACAAGATCAGTTCTGCTACTTATACAGAAGGTTCAGTTTGGGACTTGGATATCGATTATGACATTGCCTTGCCATGTGCAACTCAAAACGAAATCGACGAAGACCAAGCTAAATTAATTGCTAAAGATGGTGCTAAGTATGTTGCTGAAGGTGCTAACATGCCAAGTACTACTAAGGCTATCGCAGTTTACAAAGATAACGATATTATCTATGGACCTGCTAAAGCTGCTAATGCTGGTGGTGTTGCAGTTTCTGCTCTTGAAATGAGTCAAAACAGCGAACGTCTTTCATGGACATTTGAAGATGTTGACAATCGTTTGAAGGCTATCATGGAAAATATTTACAAGATGTCTGACGACGCTGACAAAGAATATGGTTTGGACAAGGATTATCAAGCCGGTGCCAATATTGCTGGTTTTGAAAAAGTTGCCAAAGCTATGCTTGCACAAGGATTAGTTTAATCAAAAAAAGCTTTTGCCAATCAGAAAATTCTGACGGTAAAAGCTTTTTTTATGCAGTCATTTTGATGCCGATAATGCTGACTAGCAATAAGACGATAAAGACCCAAGTGATAGCGGGAATCTTATCGCCAAAGAGAATCACGCCGACGATGATCGACCCAACGGCGCCAATCCCGGTCCAAATAGGGTAGGCCAACGAAAGCGGGAGTGATTTAGTAGCTTTTGCCAAAAAGAAGAAACTGGCAATCATTCCGGCAACTGTGGCAAGTGCCCAATCCCATTTTGAAAATCCGTGTGATAGCTTCATAGTAGTTGCCCAAACGACTTCGAAAAGTCCAGCAACAAATAAGTAGATCCAATTCATAATAAGGCTCCTTTTTTTAGTTGGAGTACTCGCTTTTTGCTAAAAGCAAGGAATCGCGGACGTGCAAAGATCGCACCTTCGCGTAAGTTGGAGTACACGCTTTTGCGCTACTCCAACTAAAAAAAACACACCCCCAACAATTCCTTCATTGGCCTAATGGAATTGTTAAGAATGCTTATTTAGTAACGCCCGGCGGCGTCTTTATTTAAATTGTGTTTTCATTATAGCACATCTATTCAGCTTGGTCCTCTGTTGGAATGACTGGGAATCTTCTGACGATAAATGTGAAGATAAATGATAGTGTCAAGATGACTGCTACGACAGTATATGGTGAATGTGGATTCCAATCCATCAAGGCACCTGACATCAATGGTCCTACGATATTTCCGATGGATGTCAATGACATATTCATACCGTTGATCAAACCTTGTTGATTAGCTTTGCCAGCTTTAGTTAGTAGTGTTGTAATTGCTGGTCTCAATAAATCAAATGATGAGAAGATGATCAATGTTGCAATGATAACTTCAACTTGTCCGTGTGCAAACAAGATCCAGACAACTGCTAAAGCACTTAATAAGAAACAATAACTGATCAATCTGATCTCACCGATTTTAACTACTAGCCAGTTGAATAAACTAACTTGCAATATCAGTGAGATGATACCATTTAATGTTAAAACTAAAGCAATCGTTCCGATACCGAAGTTAAAGACTTGGTTGACGTAAATACTATAGATACTTTCAAATCCTTGTAGTCCAAAGGATGAAACTAAGATCATTGTAAACAAGATGATCAAAGGTGCCGTCATGATTGAACGATAAGAGCCTGCCTTTTTGGAAAGCTCTTTTTTTGCATCCTCTTCAAGAGCTTCTTGCGGTGCATCGTGTAGCAGTAGTTGCGTAAAGATCACACTGATCAATCCGATACCAGCTGCGAACCAGAATGGCGTCTTGTAACTGATGTTGGCTAACATACCACCAATACCAGGACCTAAGATCAAGCCACCACTAAAGGCAGCTGACAGCCAACCAATTACTTTTGCACGTTCTTTTAAAGTTGTTAGATCTGACGCTAAAGCCATTGAAGTAGGGACAACCATGGCTGCTGATAAACCACCAATCAAACGTGACAAGTTAAATAGTGGTAAGGACGTTGCTAATGCGAAGATCACTTCTGATACAGCGTAAGTCAGTAAACCAGCAACGATAATTGGTTTACGACCAATCCGGTCAGAAATACGTCCAACGATAGGGGAGGCAATGAATTGCGCTAAGGCAAACAGTGAAGTCATCACTCCCATATCTGATGTAGTATAGTGAAATTCGTTTTTAATGAATGGCGTGACAGGTATGACAAGTCCAATCCCCAAACAAATTAAAAAGTTACTGAAAACTAAAATGTAAATAGATCTCTTATTCTTCATTGTGCCTCCCATTATTTACGACTTCAAAAAAAATACCACCGTTAAACGGTGATAGTGGTCGTAATTATTTTCTTTCCTATAAATTGACCCTAATAGTGCCTGGCAAGTAAGTATACATCATTAAATGTTTAAAGAAAACACTTTTAAACAAATAGTAATGTTTACGAATTATTATATTAAAATTCTAACACAAAATATTTTTTATAAAAAATTGTTCGACTTAATATCAAAATGAGTTTTTGAAATATTTACAGAAAATATACATGATTAATATCGAAACTTTACATTACTTTTGTATGGTTATTATGTTTCACCAATAAATTATTTGCGATTCTAAATCATCGTTGTCCTGCGGAGTGGTTTAGATGGGCAGCATATTGGAGCTATTATGAAATATAAAATCCTGCAAATTAGTGATACGCATTTGACACCTGAAGGGAAGACGTCCGCCAATCATCAACGGATCGATCCCTATTTAAAGTTGAATACTGTTTTTTCAGCTATCAGAGATATGGTCGACAAACCTGATATGATCGTATTGACCGGCGACTTGATCCACGAAGGAGATAAGTCTGACTATGAGCGATTAGCGAAGCTTCTCAGTCATCAAATGGATAATCTCCAAATACCGATCAATGTTATCTTGGGCAATCATGACCAAACGGATGAATTTTTTGAAGGATTTTTAAAACAACCCACTCGTGAAAAATATTATTATGCTGTTCACGAACCTGATATCGATTTTTATTTTCTTGATAGTAAATTCCATAATTTTGAACAGGGATATTTGGGCGAAGAACAATTAACTTGGTTACGCGATAATTTAAGCGATGCTTTAGATAAAACGGCGGTCCTATTTTTGCATCACCCAATTGATGGTCCTGGCATCCATCAGATGCGTTACAGTATTTTACAAGAAAGTACTGAGCTAATGGAAGTTATTAAAGATACGAACGTTTTAGGGGTCTTTTCGGGACATATCCACTTTGAAAACTCGTTTGTTAAAGATGGTATTTTGATGCATTCAGCTGATTCAACGGCTTATCACATCAATTGCGACGACCCACATCATCACTTGATCTATGATGCCACCAATTTTGATATCATTACCATCGATGACAAGGAGATCGGCGTTGAGACTCGCACGCTTTTTGCTGGTCAAGACGTGATCAATCAAATCGAAGTACCTGATACGGATTTTGTAAATCCCAATATTTTTCGATAAAAAAACTACAAATCTTATTCTGCATTGTTGAAAGTTTCAGTCTTTCAGTACAGATTCGATTTGTAGTTTTTTAGTTAATCTAAACTGGGTTCATTTTTCATTTCGTGTTTTCTAAGCATTGGCATGATAAATCCTAAACCGAATAATACGATCACGGTAATAAAATTCAATAATAATTGGTGATTAAAGGCAGCAGTTCCAGCCTCTGCTTCTTGAGGAATGAATCCTAAAGTGGCACAGACGAAGGTGAAGGCTAGACACCAGCCACCAACTAGTAAGGCACCAGTTCTGTTTTTTATAAAGGTATAATCTGACTTGAATTTCTTCTGTTGCCATCTAACGGCGACAAAGGCGAAGAAGACCCAACAAGTCTTATAAGGTGAAATGATTCCGTTGATGTTCAATAGCCAATTATAAATGGTATTGATGTTTGGAAGTGTTCCGGTAAGCAATAGTAAGAACAGACTCAATCCAGAAGTCATCATGTAACTGTGAACTGGACGGCCATTCTTATTTTTCTTAGTCATCCATTTTGGCATGAAGTTGTCGGCAACATCACCGGCGAATACACGACTAGATGCATCAAGCAACACGGCTAACTGAGCCATCATGAAGATAGCTTGAACCACGGCAAAGATGTACATTAAGGTTTTTCCAAGGCCTAAGCTTTGTCCTAATAAACTAAAGGCGTAGTAAGGACCGTTCATCTTAAAGTCGTGTGGTATGTGGTTAGCGTTAAAGAACATTGCCAGAGCTAAGGTACCAAAGATCGTTAAGAAGGCGGTCATGATAGCTAACAGCCACATAGCCTTTGGAAATTCGTGCTTGGGATCGCGCATTTGAACGATGTACGGAGCTGCTAATTCAGCACCAGACATGGCGAAGATCAATAGTCCAGTGGTTGAGAAGTATTTCAGACTGAATTTCGGCATGAAGGCTCCCCAGTTAAATGGTTGAGTAGCGATTGGTGTTCCGTGAGCAATTGAGTATCCAGCCAGCAATACGAAGAGCACTGACATGATAAACATTGCTCCACCACCGATCAAAGATAAGATCTCGAGCGAATTTTTAAAGACGTTTTCTAATAAAATAAAGGCTAAAATAATTGCAAATGTTAACATTCCAAACCAGAACGTCGACATTTTTTTATCAAGCGTGTTGTTTCCTAAGAACATCCAACTAAATGAAACGATAACAGAGTTTGAAACATCAACAATGTAAGGAACGCTTTGTACCCAATACATCCAAGAAGTCCAATATCCCAGTGTGTCGTTGCTACTACGACGTACCCAAGATGCCAGACCTCCGCTTTGATTATCAAAAGTCAAACTCATTTGACTGACGATCAGTTCATAAGGAATAACGTAAGCAAATAATAGAAAGATCCATGAGATTACAACTGATAATCCTTGGTTTTGAAAAGGATAGAAGATATTTTCAAAACTAATGATTGTAACGAAGTCGATCAAAGCTATGACTTGCCATTTTAAATAATGTTTTTTTGGTTCTAAAGTCTCCAATTTAGGTTCCCCCCGGAAGTTAAAAAATTTATCTTAAATAAATTTTTTATTAGGAGGCTTCAGGGTAAGTAAAGAACTATTGATTTTCACTTGTGCAGTACCTCGACTGATAGATATAATCAGAACTGTAATATTTTTTCATAACTAATACTAATCCCGATAAAAATTTAATTCAAAACAATTGTAGAGAATAAATATTTGTTTGCATAGTTATTTATGAAAATAATTAAATAAATGGGGGATAATCATGAATTTTCTGAAAATTGCTATCAGTAATGATGCTAATCAGTACATTCCGAGTGGTTGGAATGTTGTTTCGTTCAACGAACACGTTGATCCAGCAACATTGGCAGCGATCGTGCTCGATAACCAAAATAAAACTGACATTCAGGCAGCTCAAGATCTACAGAAAACATCAGGGTTAGGTATCCCCATAATCACAATTGACTCAAAAGACGACATAAAGTCTGTCCAATCCGAAATAACTGCGAAAATTAAAGATTATGAAAATAAAGTCGTTCCAGGATTTTTGACTGACCTGATCGATTTTACTGACAGACGTCCGATCAGCTTTACGACTCCGGGTCATCACAACGGACAATATTACGATAAGCATCCGGCAGGAGTAATCTTCAATCGCTTTTTTGGAAAAAATTTGATGTTCGCCGACACTAGTGACACCGTTGACCAATTAGGCGATACGATGACGCATGGCGGAACACCATTAACAGCCGAACAAAAGGCAGCTAAGACCTACAATGCCGACAAAGTTTATTTCTGTACCAACGGAACGACTAGTTCGAATTCGATTTGTGCTAGTGCCTTGCTAACAGAAGGCGACCTAGTATTGTTCGACCGCAATAACCACAAGTCCTTGTATAATAGTGCATTGGTCATGAGTGGAGCTAAACCAGTGTATATCCCCACTGACCGCAATGCCTTAGGATTGATTGGCGAAATGGATCCAAAGTTTTTAACTGAAGACAAGATCCGGGCTGAAATTGCTAAAGTCGATCCTGAAAAAGCTAAACAAAAGCGTCCATTTAGATTAGCAGTTTTACAACTTGAGACATACGATGGCGTCTTCTACGATGCTAAATGGATCATCGACCGCATTGGAAAACTTTGCGATTATATTTTATTCGACTGTGCCTGGGGCGGATTCGAACAATTTGTTCCGATCATGAAGCATTTGTCGCCACTCAGTTATAACTACGGTCCTGATGACCCTGGTATCTTAGTTACGCAATCACTCCACAAACAACAAGCTGGATTAGCCCAGACGTCACAAATTTTGAAAAAAGATTCTCATTTAAAAGGGCAAGCACGTTATGTCGATCATAAACATTTCAACAATGCCTATTTGAAATTTGTTACTTCAAGCTATTCTTATCCAATTTATGCATCGTTGACAGTCAACGCTTATGTGACGTCAGGACCTAGCAATATCAAATGGTGGGATGAAATGTTGAGGATGGGTATCGAGTGGCGGAAAAAGCTGCTTGAGCAATCAAAACTTTTTAAACCATTAATTCCTGATGATTTTGAGAACTTAACGACTGATCAGTTGGCCACTCAGGCAAAGTATTGGGAGATGAACGGCACTCAAAAATGGCATGGCTTTTCAAAAATGGCCAATGGAGAAGCTATGTTTGATCCATTAAAGATCACCGTTAAAACGCCTGGTATCGATGTGGAAAATTCTCAGTACGAAGAAACAGGGATTCCTGGACCAGTCGTAGCTGAATATTTGATGGAACACAACATTATCCGAGCCAAAGATGATCTCAATTCGTTATTATTCTTATTAACGCCTGGCGATACTAAGGAAGAATTAGATCAACTATTAGCAGCATTTTTAGAGTTCGAACATTATTATTTGAATGACACTCCATTGGCAGAAGTCTTGCCAGAGTTAGCTTCACGGTATCCCAAACGGTATACAGGATACACTTTGAAACAATTGTGTCAGGAGATGCATGAGTACTATCAAGCACATCAAACGTTCAGGTTGCAGAAAGAACTTTTTGCAAAGCCGAACATGCAAAATTATCAAATGACACCTGAACAAGCTGACCGGTTGTTTATGAAAAATCAGAGTGAGCTAGTCGACTTAGACAAAATCGAGGGCCGAGTTGCCATGGAAGGTGCCTTGCCATATCCACCAGGAGTCTTTATTGTGGCGCCAGGAGAAAAGTGGCAAAAAATTGATCAAGAGTATTTTGAAGTCTTGGTCGGAGCAATCGAACGCTTCCCAGGTTTTGTTCCAGAGATTCAAGGAGTATATTGGGATACGAATGAGGATGGCACAATTTCAGTTCAAGCAGAAGTTTTAAAAAATAAATAGTAATATTCAAGGGGGATTTATTCATGGCATTGTCATGGAAACAGGATTTACCAAAGGATCTTAGCGATAAAATTGCTAAAGTTGAGGATATGATCCAACCAAAGATCGATGAGATCGACCAACAAGTTTTGTATGCACAACAACGAGTTTTAAATTTATTTAGAGAAAACCAAGTCGGTGAAGAAGATTTAGTTCCATCAACTGGTTACGGCTACGATGATATTGGTCGTGACAAGCTAGAAAAAATTTACGCTGGATACTTCAAAACTGACGACGCCTTAGTTCGTCCACAGTTTGCATCTGGTACTCACGCCATTTCAACAGCTTTGTTCAGTATGTTGCGTCCAAACGATACTTTGTATTATTTGACAGGTACGCCTTACGACACGATCCAAGAAGTTATCGGAATTGCCGGCGATAACCAAGGTACGATGACCGATTATGGTATCAAATTCAGAACTGATGAATTATTAGAAGACGGTTCAGTCGACTACGATTCCGCTGAAAAAACTTTGAAGTCTGACAAGTCGATCAAGGTGATTGCTATTCAGAGATCACGTGGATACGCCGTTCGTGATAGTTTCACGGTTGAAAAAATTGTTAAGATGATCAAATTTGTTAAAGGTATCCGTCCAGACGTAAATATCTTTATCGATAACTGTTACGGCGAATTCTCAGAAATGGAAGAACCTACTTTTTACGGTGCTGATATTATGGCTGGTTCATTATATAAAAATGCTGGTGCCGGTATTGCCAAGAGTGGTGCTTACATCGTTGGTCGTAAAGATTTGATTGATGCAGCCGGATCAAGATTGACTGTTCCTGGTGCCGGTAAAGGTGAGGGTGCTACTTGGGGTTACATCCGTGACTTCTACCAAGGATTTTTCATGGCACCACATACAACTGGCGAAGCATTAAAAGGAATGATCTTCACAGCCGCATTGTGTGAAGAAATGGGCATGAACGTCTCTCCTAAATGGGATGCACCGAGAACTGATATTGTTCAAACAGTCAACTTTGGTAAGCCAGAACCAATGATCAAATTCTGTGCTGCTATTCAACACTATTCACCAATGAATTCATTCGTTGACCCAATCCCTAGTCACCAAGATGGCTATGAAGATGAGATCATCATGGCTTCAGGAAGTTTCATTGAAGGATCCACCATCGAACTATCAAGTGACGGTCCAATCAGACCACCATATTCACTCTACGTCCAAGGTGGTTTATCTTATCAACACGTTAAAATTGCCATCACTCAAGCAGTTAACGAAACATTTTATAAATAATATACGATAAATTTCACAAGAGGATTTCTCCAAATTACTGGACAAATCCTCTTTTTTTGTGGTCAAATTTGTAAAAAATTGTGGGTGATTAGATTGGTGTGTGGTTGTTTAAATGTTGGTGGATTAACGTTTATAAAATTTGATTAATAAATATGTAATTTATATAAAATATTAAATTCAAAAAATAGTAAATAATTGACCATTTTTTGATACAATGATTGTGAAAATAAATGGGGATGTAATGATTTTGGACTGTCGGTTGTGACTGCCACACTATTACACAGTAAGTAAATTATCTAAATCATTACTAAGTTTTAAATATAGATGATTCTAGCGGAGGGAATATGCTTATTCATTCAAAGAAGATGCGAATACTGTTTGATGTTGTAATGATAAGTATTATTACAATAGTTAGTGTTATTTATTATGCGCCGAAGATGAAACAAGTGCATGCCGCACAGGAAACCGTTGCAAAATCCGTAAAAGTCCAGCGAGAAGATGATTCTGTACCAAATTTTGATTCTTCGTTGCCCGGGATGCAAGAAAATCCGAAACCAGCAGATTCTAAAGATCCTGAAGATTTAAAAGCGGCTCTAAGTAATGCGCCTGATGGACTTGGAATCGCCAATCTTTTTCAATTGGGAACTTTTGGTACCGAAAAAGATAATGCTGCCAAAATTATAGATAAGAATAGTTTTCAAAATAGTAATGCTAGTATTTTACAGGTTACCAATCGCCCAGATCAATTAGGGGCCATTTGGGGAAATATTGATGATGGTAATTATATTGATATATCTAAAAACCAAACACTTTCAATGTGGTTATATTTTGGACGACCTACGGCTATTGATGAGCATAAAGAAAACAAATACGTAGGTGACGGTATGGCCTTTGTTTTACAAAATGATACTAGAGGTGCAGCTGCTATTTCCACATTCCACAAGGGATTGCCAGATCAAAGATTTGGACATGGTGAGTCACTAGGTGTTTGGGGGACGGACTTCGATACGCAAACCGAATTAACGTCTAAGCAATTTGCAGGAACTGCTATTCAACAAAGTTATGCATTAGAATTCGACACTTTTCGCGATGCTCAATTTTCATCTAAACAAATAAATGGATTGGGAAATAGTTTCGATTTAGATTTGAGAGGAGCACAGCATATAGCTATGACTTATCCTGATTCGGCAAAAACATATCGTAGTGATTTTTCAGCAACCGGTGGATTTAAAAGATACTTTATTATGAATCACGGAGATAATGTTCGCGATAATCAAGAATTGACAGATGCATCATGGCATCATATTACAATTGATTATAATAAAATTGATGATAAGTTAGGAACTTTAACATATAAATTTAATGATAAGAATTTAGATGGTACACCGAGAAATAATCCCGTAACAGCTACAAACCAAATAAACATTGATCATTTCGTATTAAATGGAAAAACCAAATTGAGATGGGGATTCACTGGTTCAACAGGGACTTATTTCGAAAATAATTTAATTAGTTTTGAATCAGTGCCTTCGTTCGTCAATGGTGAAGTTACAACAGAACTTCATGATGATACATTAAATAAAGATATTACCTCGGATAGTCAAAAAGTCACCGAGGGTGATTCATTAACTTTCAAATACTATCTGAAATATCTTAGTGGAATAAAACCATGGAATAACACGGTTGCAGACATTAATATTCCTAAAAATGTCACAGCAAAGTCTATCAGTATTAAATATGCTGACGGTTCCTCTGCAAATGTACCGTGCGACGAGAACCAACATCATTTTAATTTTGAATTGAGTAATGCTTTAAAAGATCATGACCCAAATAATCCTCATGCAATAATTTCCGTAGTAACAGAAGTTAATCCCGTTTCTCAGACGACAAAGGTTGGTCCAGAACATTCTAGGTTTAAAAGCCAATATTTGATTGAAGATGCGGAATCACAGGGATTTACTATTGATAAGCCAGAGTTAAATTTGAAAGTCGTTCAACCGACTGGAGATGCAGCAATTATTGATAGTAAACACAAACCTACATCTATGAATGTTCAGTATTATGTTTGGGAATCTTCTCAAGGATGGAACTCACCAAAAATAACTGTTCATGCGAAGGTAAATAGTGCTGATAAATTTACCGATTATGATCCTAAAGTTCAAAGTAGTACTGAATCCGATGAACTAACTGTTCCTGGCGTTTTTCACGATGGGGAAAATAGTATTTATTTGTATGCTACAGATAGTAATGGAAATGAGACACCAGTTAAACGCATCATATATACGGTTACTGATATTGGTGCACTAGTAATTGGAACATATACTAACACTGTATCGTTCAAAGATATTAATCCTGAGACATCAAATCAATTAGTAGGAAGAAAAGGAAATTGGCAACTTAATATTGTTGATAGCCGTCCTCTGAATCTTTCTGATGATAAGAAAAATATATGGAAATTAAAAGCTTGGGCTGATCCACTAATAGGGGACAAAACACACAAAAAATTTAACGGTGCAATTATCTTTAAAAATCCTGACGGTAGTATTTTACCGTTGGAGAATCAACCTCAAATCATAAAAGATGATGGGAGAAAAAGTTTACAAGGAACACAAACAACTGAACTTGTAAAGACATGGACAAATGACAGCGGTGTATTGTTGAAAGTGAATGGTTCCAACAACGAAGATAACTATCACGGATATATACACTGGAGTTTAGTTAATAGTATATAAAAATACGAGAGCCAAATGAGGCTCTCGTATTTTAGTTATCTATTCCCAAAATCATGTCCAAATGTGGAATTTCTGTCTCTAGGTAAACATCGCTGGTAGCAGTGAATCCCATTGACTCATAAAATTTTTGCAAATAGGCTTGGGCTTGAATGTCGATTTGATCTGCGTTAGGGAAGTCGTCGTGAGCACAAATAATTGCTTGAGCAACTAGTTGTCGTCCGGCACCATTTCCACGAACTGATTTGGCGGCAGCAACGCGCCCGATTCTAACGTGATCTTTTTCAGGTATAAGTCGTGCATATGTGACCAAATTGCCATCATCGTCGACTCCTATTAAGTGCAGAGACTTGAGGTCATCTTCGTCGACTTCTTGGTAGTAGCATTTTTGTTCGACGACGAATATTTCAACTCTTAGTTTGTAGATCGACCAGAGTTCTTTAGTAGTTAATTGGTCAAAAAATTTTGCGACATAATGGATCATAATTTGCCTCCTGTTAGGGTATTAATTAGCAAAAAGTATAGTCTTTTTGGATGATTGTCGCGAATACAACGATAATTTTTCTTAATAAATCAAAAAAACGCAACCAAGTTATTGATCAACTTGGTTGCGTTTTTTAATAAGAATAATGGCTAGAAAATTCTACCGAAGATTGAACCTGCAAGAGATTCGATGAAATACAATGGGTTTGCCAATGTGATTGAATCCATTGGTGCACCTGTGTTTGTAGTAGTAATGTCTGTATTGCTGTTCATAATAGGTTCCTCCTATAAAAACTATTTACATAGATTATAGCATAAAAATGTTAATGTAAGCGTTTTATTTCATTTAATTGAAATAATATGATCTGGTTTTGTATCAATTATATATAAATTGTTAATGATTTTTTGAGTAAAAATAAACTTCGGAGTAAAAGAAAAGGTCCCACATCTTCCTGATGAGGGACCCTGGGCAGTCTTACAATTGAAACCTTGGAATGTGCAAGACCACCACTTTTGAATAACAGGTAGGCTACCTGCAAAAGATAATAATACAGACTTTTACGACAAATAGCTAGTTTTTTTAAAAAATTATTCTTGAACTACTTTTCTAAACGAGCAATTAACGGAATTTTTAGGCTGGTTCTGCGGAGTAGGTAAGCAAATGATGATACTAAAATTGCACCGACAATAATTCCGATTCCATTAGCAAGTACATCGTTGATGTCGCTAGAACGGTTGATCAAGAAGACGTGTGAAAGGTAGTACTGGATAGTTTCGATTGAACTCCCAATGAGCAGACCTATCATTGACATTTTGACAAGCGACATTTTTTCAAAGGACCATTTGATCATCATGCCTAATGGTACAGTCAAAACAATATTTTCGAAAAATCCGAGATTGAATATATCAAGTTGAGTCAGATTTACTCGACCAATTCCAAGCGGCATCACGTAAATAGTCGAACTGTCAAATGAGATTGGTGTGAAGACGATTATTTCTAGTAGCGTCAAATAAGTTAATCCAATTAAATAAAATCCTCGTTGAGTTAAACGAGTTTCATGTTTGTAAATGTTGATTCCACCGATAAGGGTGAAGCTTAAGATCAATAATAATGGTATCCAGCGCATGTGTGTACTTCCTTTTAAGTTTTGATTGATTCGATACTTAAAGAATACTGGAGCTTTATTATTTGAAACTTAAAAAATATTGAACGTTTTGTGAATATTAACCAAAAAATCCTTTTTAGACCTGAAAAAGTTTGTTTATCCCATTTGTCTAGAATTCAAATTATTATTTATTTATATATTCTACAAATATTATTTTTCTAAATAATTACACTTCATAGCTTTGTCCAAATACATGTGAATTTTGTTAGTCGCTTTCATTTTATGAAAAAGGGCAAATGCTAAAAGTGTCGATCAATCATTTAAATGAATAACAAAATACTTATTTTTAATACTTATATTTTTTACCAAAACTTTAATTTTCAATATGAGAATGATGATGTTAAATTTAATTTATTCAAAAAATAAGGAGGAAAAATTGATAAAACTGATTTACCGAAATTTCGTGTCTGCAGAATAAGACACATAATTTTTAATGCTTTCTAGCCTTGAAAGTATGCGATGTAACACTGATATTACTGAAATTATGGAATTTTTGACATGTATTGGATATTTTGGAAAGTTAATAATTAGATCCAAGAATTGCCAATAAATGACAAAAGTATAGAATGATAAAATTTCGATCAAAAAAATTGTTATTGATGATTCAAAATGGATCATTTAATAATCGTAAGATCAAACTGAAATTATAGAGTACATAAATATGAATATTTATGTAACTACAATATAAAAATAATAAGAATATATGGAGTGAATCTATTCATGAAGCCTCGCATTTTAACGACTTTACTAATTTGTTCAGTAACTTTAGCAACTACTGTAACACCAGCTATTGCGGCCGTTACACCAGCTGCTAACGAAACTGTTCAAGCACCTTTCGCTAATGCTTCCTCTTCTTCACAGGAAAAACAAGCAGCAGAAGAAAATAACATTGCAGCCACAGCATTTATGGACTTAGGCATCAAAGATGGTAAGTTTGCAGATATTAAGAGTAGCAATACATGGACACCAACGGGTAAGCCAAGTATCACAACAGATAAAGGAATGACAGGAGACGTCTTTAATTTTGACGGCCATTCAGCTTACTACACAACATTAACTGATGATCAACAAAATAAATTGAGAAATGGTCTAACTATGGAGGCATACTTCAAGTATGACCGTGGTTCGGATACTTCATCAGAGCATGAAATCTTCTCTAGTCAAGAAGGTGGTGGTTTTGGTCTTGGAGTTCAAAACGGCAAAATTATATTCTATGCCCATGACGGACATGGCTATAAACAACCATCACATGCATTAACGACCGGAAAATGGATTCACGCCGTTGGTGTTATTGATAAAAACAAAAATGCTAAATTATACTTGGATGGAAAACTTGTCGATACCGTTGAAATGCCAGGAAATCTAAAGTTTGCTAATAGAACAAAGGATCTTGTTTTAGGTGGGGATGCTCATCCAGGCAATCACGTTCAATCTCAAATGACTGGTAAAGTTAAATCAGCTCGTTTGTATACACAAACATTAACTGACAATCAGGTTGCACAATTGAGTGAAACTGCTCATAAGGATCAAATTGTCACTGCACCAGTTGATCAAAAGGTTGGGACACAATTTGTAGGTCCTAAACAAATTGCATCCGGCGCAATTTACGGTTTAAACGTTCATGCAAAATCCTTGAAATTAGGTGATAAAGAGAATTTATCATTTGATGTAGTTTATGATGCAAGTAAATTTGAATATGAAATTTTGATCGTACCTTAGGTGGCAACGCAACAAATGTGGAAAAGGTTGCGGATGGTAGATTAAGAATTACTACAACTGCTGAAATGTCTCCACAAGATTTTATCTACTATGCAAAAACTCGATTAGCTCACATTAATTTACGTGCTAAGAAAGATGCATCTGGTCAAACTCAAATTAAATTTGAGCAAACTGCACGTAAGGGAACAATTGAGTTGGGTGCTGCTTTAAATGTTGATATTCAAGCTCAAAATCCTTTAGATTACAACGGTGACGGAATTATTGGTGCCGGAGACGTTGCCCTAGCACCTGATGATAAAAAAGCTGAAGTAGCTGCAAAATCAGAGATCAAACCTTATAAGCACGTTATCGTTTTGACAACTGATGGTGGTGGTAACCCTTGGAATCCTGAAGGAATGTACTATGACCATGGATTCGGATTTGGTCCAAAGTGGACAACTGATCCAGAAATCCTTGCAAAACGTAAAAATACTTACACAATGGACTTGTTCAACAATAAGTTTGCCATGAGTACAAGTGCACGTTCAGTGAACCCAGCAATTTCTGCCCAAAACTACATTTCCATGTTGCATGGTCGTCCATGGGATACATTGCCAAAAGAATATAAAGGTGATAATGCAAGCATGGGACAAAAATACTTTGCTGACTTTGGTAAAACAACTCCGCAATTCCCTTCTGTATTCAAAATTTTACAACAATATAATCCAACTCAAAAAACAGCTGCTTTTTCTGAATGGGGACCAATTGCTAACTCAATCGTTGAACCAGATGCAGCAGTGACAACTAAAGTGTCTGGTAAACTGAAATCATTTGATGATGTTGCAGATTACATTGGTACTGATGACTTCCAAAATACCTCTATGCTATACATGCAAAGTGATTATATGGACGGTCAAGGCCACGGTAAAGGTTGGTACAACGAAAATTATTGGAACCAATATTTGCAATATGATCAGCTCTTCAAAAAAGTTATGGATAAGTTAGAAGCAACTGGACACAGTCATGATACTCTGGTGATTGCCAATGCTGATCACGGTGGAGCACACCAAAACCACGGTGGATGGGATCATACAAATAGCGACATCTTTATTGCCGTGGGTGGTGAAACTGTAAACAGTGGTCATCGTTTACATGGTGGTAGCAATGCGGATATCACAGCCTTAGCACTGAATGCTCTTCAAGTCCCAACAGTTTCAAGTATGGAAAATAAAGAAGTATTTGATAAGTCTGCTTTCTTGAATCAAGCTGAATTGACTAAGAAAAACCGTGATGTTGAAACAGTTGAATTAAGCCGTCATGGCGCAACAGCTAAAATTGGCATGAAGAACCTTAAAGGTAATCCAATCAAGGCCGTTGACATGCAAATCGATTTAGCAGGACATACTGTTAAAAATATTCATGCAGTTAAGGGTGCTAAGATTGTCCGTAAAACAGTTGAAAATGGCGTATTGAAGCTAACGGTGAGTTCTGATAAAGGCCTATCAAAAGAATTTGTGAAGATCAACTTCAAACATTCACTTAAAGCCAATAAAGCTAAAGTTTCCGTTAACCAAGCTATGGCTGCGACAGATAAAGGTGCAGAAGTATTAGTTGATTTATCTAATGTTGACCGCTCAATCAAACCAGGGAGTCACATTTCACATAAAGTAAAAGATGTTATCAACAACGTAATTAACTTGGTTACACACAAAAGAGGAAAATAATTTTTAGACTCAATAGTACATTCGACTTTTTACAAAATTAGTCTAGATTATAGCAAGTAAAACACCATCCAGAATAAAAATTGGATGGTGTTTTTGTATGATTTTAAATCAGAATATTTGCTTCTTATATCTTTGTGAATTAAATTGAAATCACAACAATGTTGAATTAGAAATACATTCAAACAAATATGGGGGACAATGTTATGAAAATTGAAATTAAACCTGAAGCAAAAGAATATTTAGCAGATAAAATTCCAGCTGGAAGTACAGTGATTTTAACAACGGATGATGGTTCAAACAAATATTCAAGCATCGGTGCGACTTGCGCAATGGCCGATAAGTTTCAGCTAGTTATCGTGAATCAACCAGATCCAAAATTCAACGTGGTATTAGACAATAACGCAAACTTTGACTTGTCGATGGCCTCATATGAGGATTACTTAGTGAGTGATGGATTGAAAATTGATTATACGCACGGATATCTCGTATTGAGCGATAATACCGGTATTCTGGGAAACACTGTTTCTGTAGTCGACTGGAGAAATGTTACTGCTGAGTCTGAGGCAGAACGTTTGAATACGATGAAGACGTTAGGCCAATTTATTTGTTAATATTGTCAGAATGCGTTGTTTCGTAGGAATCAAGTACTATTTGTTTGCCAGGGAACGATATTTTATTGACGGTATTAGAAATGGAGGTAGGTTCTGTTATAATACAGGTGTACAAAAAAGAGGGATGCGGTAACATCCCCCTTGATAGCCCGTTTTTGACGGTGACTATGTCAGATTAATTATGAAACGAAAAAATAACCGTAACTAGCCAAAGTTTGACGGTTATTTTTTTGTGCTCATTTCTTTTGATCATGAACGTATGATAACAAGGCAATTAAGAATATACCGAAAGTTAACATAAGATTCAAAAGATAATGAAAAACCCAGTAATATCAAATTTTAATTTTGATATTACTGGGTTTATTTGTACGTAAACGCCTGCCAAACAGTAATGATACTAAGTTGGTTAGCGTTTGCGCCTCGTTATCTTAATGTTGGCTACGCCAACGACATTAAGGAAGAATGGAGATGAGGGGAATCGAACCCCTGTCCAGGCATAATGCTATGCAAACCTCTACACTCATAGTTATATTATTTGAAGTTTTGCCATCATGAACGCCATATAACAAGGCAAACCATAATGACTATCCTGATGAATCTCTTTTTAACTATTCAGAAGGGATAGTTAAACGTAGCCCAATTAATTTGAGACCCAATTCTGGCCCTTGGGCGAAACCAGGTTGGATCACGCTTAGACTGTTATTAAGCAGCTAATGCGTAAGAATTATTATTTTTTGCAGTTATAATTTAAACTGATAGGTTTTACGAACCTAAAAAAACGAAGTGCAGCCCGCACGCTATTACACATGTCGAATCCAGAACATCCCCGGGATATTCATGCTTAACTATATTAACTGATATTGCTAAGTTAATCAATCAGGAACACTTATATTATAGCTTATGCCTTCAGGGATGTCATATTTTCGATTATAAATTTTCTTTCAAGTCGTCGAGTAAACCAATATGGTCAGGCTTCCAGTTCAATTCTTTTTGAGTTAATTCACTTGAAACAGGGTAGTCAGCACCAAAGGTCTGAGTAACATCAAACGATGCTCCAGTTTCATGTTGAGGTAGTGATTTAGTGGGGAGATCTAACTTCTTCGCAATTGTATTAACGATGTCAATCATTTTAACTTCGCCTTCACCAACAGCGTTGAAGACTCGCATTTCTCCAGTATTTTTTAGACGATATTCTAATGCTAGGACAAATAAATGAGCTGCGTCTAAATAATTAACGGCATTCCAGCGATTCTCACCATTTCCAAAATAGGTTACGACACCATTTTTCTGTGCCATTTGGACCATCATTGAGATCAAACCATAACGTCCGTCTCCATGGACTGATGGAGCAAATCTAACTGTCGCAGAGTTAACGCCTTCTTTTACCAAACGACGTGCGGTTTGTTCTGATTGTCTTGGTGAAACATCATCGTAGCCAGGAAATCCCAGGTCGTTTTCTGTTAGTACCACGCCAGGATCAAGTCCAGCAGTTCCTGCTGTGACAATTAGTGGCTTGTTAGTTCCTTTGATTGCTTCACCCATCGTTTCAATGGCATCTTGATCCATTTTAGTAGCCTTATCAAAGTGGTCAAAATCGTTGGTAAATCCCAAATGCAAAATTGCATCGGCATCTTGTGCTGATTTTTTCAATATGTCCAAGTCTTCCAAGGTTCCCTTGACTGGAATTCCACCTAAGCCGGTTAATTTTTGAGCACTTTTATCTGATCTAGTGAGTCCATATACTTGATAGTTATTTTTAATTAATTCTTTAGCAACTTGTGTGCCAACGTATCCAGTAGCACCTGTCATAAATATTTTCATTTAAATATCTCCTTTACATAGGGTTGTTCTTTTCAACAACAAAGTTATAATAACACCGTATATAAATTAGATAATATTCAATTGATAGATATAGTTTATATAATCGACAAATACCATAAAATGTCTATCCAGGAGACAATATGACATCATTACAAAATCAACGCACGAAAAAAATCATCTTCATGGGATTTCAAGAATTATTGCTGCAAAAGCAATTCAGCAAGATGACGATCAATGATATTGCGGATAAATCAATGATCCACCGTTCAACTTTTTACATTCACTTTAATGATAAATATGATTTGCTTGAACAATTTCTAAAGGACAAGAGTTCCACCTCTCATTTGCAAGTAGCAGAAATTTATCAACATCCGTATACGACTTTTGCCAATATCGGCAATGAGCAACTGTTGCCAATTTTCAAATACCAGACTCATGATCAAGAATTTCGAAACACGTTGTTTCAATTCATTATGAATTTCATCATGGATGCACCGTCTGAAAAAACTGAGTTGGAAAAATACTTCTTTATAGGAAGATTTAAGGCAATTAATATGTGGGTCGAACAAACCCATCAACCATATGACGCGTTTGTTGATTATCAACAACTAGATAAAATTTTTAAGAAAGGGAAAGTCGAACAAAAAAAATAAGCCTTCTGGCTTAAATTAAAAGTTTAAATACTTTTCTTCTATAATAGTACACAATTTGATGACGATACTTGAGATTGCCACGGACATTACTGCTAACCCGAAGTTTAGCCAGCTGGTAACAAAGATATTTCCGATACAAACTAATGCATCTACTATAAATAGGGTGATGTAGCGGTCAACTCCGAAATGCTTGTGGATGATTATCGGTGGGACCGTAGTTCCACCACTGGACATATCCAGTGTGTACAAAATTGCCAATCCTATCCCGAAAATGATACTTCCTACTATTACAGAAGGAAAAATCGGCTTGATGACATCAAATACAGGCGTAACAAATAGCAAAATCGGTAATACAAAACTACCAAAGACTAATTTGATAGTGGTGATTTTCTCCAAGAAAAAGTAGGAAATGATCAGCATGACGATGTTGATCGAGAAAACTGAAAGTGCCGTGGGGATGGAAAAACCTTCAAACAATAGGATTGCGATACCGGTTGCACCACCTGCAGCAACTTTGCTGGGCTCGAAAAACATGTTGATACTTAATGCAATTAGCTCTAATGAAACTAACATTAGGGCTATTTTTTGAATGATTCTAAGTGTTTTTTTATTCATGTTATTAAATATATCATTTTTAGGAGAAATCGAGCAAGTTTGGTAATTGCCCGTTAATCAACTTTTAGATCAGAAATTATATATGAATATTACAATAACATTACTAAGGTTACATAAATTCCATAAAATGTAACGTACGCGGAGTAGTTATGTAACATTGACCTGTTATAGTACTTCACATAGCAACGAGAGCTAAACTTTAAAAAGTAAGGATGTTATTATTTTATGAAAAAAGTATTATCACTCGCATTTGTAGGTGCCATGGCTTTGACAGTCTTCGGTATCAAAACTAGTACATCACAAGCTGCTACTACAGTAGATAGCACACACGTTTCAGTTGTAGCAGGCGACACATACAAGAGCATCGCAGAAGAAAATGGCGTTTCAATCTCAGCATTGGAACAAGCTAACGGACGCGAAGTCGGTGGATTCGATATTATCTACCCAGGTGAAACAATTACATTGCCAACAAGTACAGCCGTACAACAAAATGTAGAAACAACACAAACACAAGCACAACCTGCAACACAAACTACACAAGCAGCTACAACACAAAGTGCTTCAACTCAATCAGCAGGAACATTCAAGATTTCTTTCTATGATCCAGCTGTATTAGGTTCAAACATGGGTTACTCTGGTGTAGCCGCAAACCTTTCAGTATTCCCTAAGGGAACACAATTGAAGATCACATTATCTGACGGTACAGTATTGTACAGAACAGTTAATGATACAGGTACATTTGCATACAGCAACCCACAACAATTAGATGTTGCTATGCCTAACTCAAGCATTCCTTCATATGGTGTTACATCAGCATCTGTTGAAGTCGTTGGATAAGATTTAACACATACGAATATACGAATACCAAAAAAGAGCTTCCATCTGAGGGGAAGCTCTTTTTCTTTATTTAAAAGTAAGTTTCTTTGCGAAATCTTTCTAAATCATTTAAAAAATTAGTGATCCCATTATAAATTTTGTTAGTGAAGGGATGATCATTGATATATTTTTCTTGATATTGACGAGTAAGGTTATTCACAGCTCTGATACCATCGGGATTGTTTCGACTGGTTTCTTGCTGGAACGATTTATATTTATCATTCTTCATAACTTCGTGCCATTGTCTGTACTTCATAATCAACACCTCTTTGCACAAGACTTTAACAGTAACTAATGAAAATGGCAATAATATTGTTTTGATTAGCTTGTAAAACGCTTACATTAAGAATATATTAGTAACTGTTATTCAAAAGATAAATAATGGGAGGTCATTTTTATGACAAAAGTTGCTATGATCACAGGTGCTGCACAAGGTATCGGTGCTGAAGTTTCAAGACATTTAGCTCAAGACGGATTTGATATTGCTGTTGCAGATCTACCTGGACAAGAAAGTAAAGCCCAAGATGTTATTTCTGAAATTGAAAAAATTGGACAAAAAGCTATTTTCGTACCGGTTGACGTCACAGATCAAGCTGCAGTTAAAAAAGCTGTAGATGAAGCTGCTGATAAATTAGGTGGTTTTGATGTAATGGTCAATAATGCGGGTGTTGCAAAGGTTGATAAATTCGCAGATATCAAGCCAGCAGACCTGGAATTTAGTTACAAGATCAATGTTTTTGGCGTTATTTATGGCATACAAGCTGCTGCAGCAAAATTTGAAGAATTGAATGTTCCCGGACGTATTATCAATGCTTCTTCAATTGCCGGAATGCACGCATTCCCAGTTTGGGCAACATACTCCTCAACAAAAGCTGCAGTAATTAGTATCACCCAAGATGCAGCAAACGAATATGCTCATTCACATATCAACGTCAATGCCTACGCACCCGGAGTTGTTGGTACTACAGGTATGTGGGATGAAATTGATAAAAAGATGTCCGAGATCAATGGCAAACCAATCGGCCAAAATAAGAAGGACTATGTTGGTACAATTCCACTAGGTCGTACGGTTGAACCTAATGATATTGCAAATATGGTTTCATTCTTAGCTGGACCAAAAGCCGATTTCATTACTGGTCAAACATATGCAGTCGATGGTGGCGGATTACTATAATTGAATTAAAAAAGCTCTCAACTATCCCAAAAAATTAGTTGAGAGCTTTATTTATGATCATTATTATTGAAATTCTTTAGGGAGGCTCCTTTGTAAAAGCCTTATTGGAGTTACGAATCAGTCTGATCTCATGTGAGATGTAGACCGGTGATAATGAATTTTGGACAGAGTGCAAAGAACCGAGAAAAAATTTGATGAATTTCTTACTCATCAAGTTACCTCCTAGAATTTCGTTTGTCACAATTCATATTACGAATATAGAATACCATTTTTTTCAAAAAAACAAATGAAAATGATCTTTTAATTCATAAATCTTCTTAAATTAGAAAAAATCCTTATTAAATGAAAATAATTTTAATAAAGTTGTTGACAAGTCATCAGATATTGTTTAATATTGGTCACAACTTAACAGATAAAACTAATTAACCAAACAAATTGATCAGGGGAAGTAACCCAACGACCGACATACAGAAAGCCTTCATTAGCTGAGAGAGGGTAGACGTCTTGAGCGAAAATGACCTGTGATTGGTGCACTGAATCCAGAGGATAAAGTGGCAATGGTCGGTACCCATTACAGTACACGCGTATAATTTTGTACGTTGTTGAGGGGATAAGTGTAAATTTATCCTAAATTAGAATGGTACCGCGGATAAGCCGCTTCTAAAGCAAATATATATTTGCTTAGGAGCGGCTTTTTTAGTTGGCGTAGCACGAAAGTGCGTACGCCAACTTATGGGACGGCCACAGGCCGCGGCAATCCTTGGTTTTTAAGTAGCACGAAGTGCGTACGCCAACTTATGGGACGGCCGAAGGCCGCGGCAATCCTTGATTTGGAGTAACCGAAGTGCATACGCCAACTTATGGGACGGCCACGGACCAGGATAATCCGTTGCGTTTTGTTTTTAGTTTTATCTTTTATTATAGGGAGGATCCATCATGAAAAAGTTACGTCGAGTTTTATTAGTAGTAGTTGCAGCATTTTCACTTTTCGCTTTAGTCGGTTGTGGAAACAATTCAAATGAAAAAACAGTTAAGGTTGGTATCATGACTTCTGATGATCCAATTTGGAAACCAATTAAGAAGAAGTTAGCCAAAGAAGGCATCAACTTGAAGTTAGTTGAATTCAACGATTTTAACCAACCTAATCAAGCTCTATCGCAAGGAGAACTCGATATCAATGCATTCCAGCACATTTACTTTTTAAATAATTGGAACAAGACTCATCACACCGATTTAGTTTCAATTGGGACAACTGTTATTGCACCGCTTCGAGTTTATTCACCAAAAATTAAATCAATAAACGATTTAAAGGATGGCGACAAGGTCACGATTCCAAACGATGCAACTAATGAAGGTCGCGCTTTACAACTATTGGAAACAGCTGGTTTGATCAAACTGAAAAAAGCTGCCTTGCCAACAGTCAAAGATATTACTAAATATAATAAGAAGATAACTATCACGCCACTGGATGCAGCTCAAACTGCACATTCATTAAACGATGCGACTGCGGCGGTCGTTAACAACACAATTGCAGCTAGTGCTAACTTACCAAATAATGAAGTTATCTATAAAGAAAAGATTACTAAGAAGTCCAAAGAATGGTTGAATGTTATCGCAACTGAGAAAAAGAACAAAGATAACGCCACTTACAAGAAAGTTGTGAAAGCATACCAATCAGAAGCTAATGCTAAGAACATCAAGAAACAATACAAGGGAACGACTTTACCAGCCTGGAATTTGAAATTATAATAAATATATTTTTTCTGCAAATTATTATTTAAGTTTGACAATTTTATTGCCTAATCGTATTATGAATTCAACGATTAGTTAGAAAATTATTAATTTAAACAATGAGATCAGGGGAAGTAATTAGGATTCGGAACTACAGAAAGTTGTCGCTTGCTGAGAGACAACGGATGATCCTTTTGAAAATGACCTGTGATTGGTGCGCTGAGTCCGTAAGGATAAAGATGCAATGGGTGGTATCCATTACAATACACGCATATAAGTTTTACTTGTATGTTGTTGAGGAGACGGGTGTAAGCTCGTCTTAAATTAGAATGGTATCGCGAGAAGTCGCTTCTAAAATGAAATTCAGTCGAGTTTCAATTGGGAGCGACTTTTTTATTTCCAAACTATTTTAATTTTTTTCTAACTTTGAGAAATGAATGTTCTAAGGGGGAATTTGATTATCAATCAATTTACCAGATCAATGAGCAACATTTTGAACCGTGAGTATATATAGTAGGAAAGAGTAATTTGCAGGAGAACGTAATGAACAAGATTTTTAAAGGTTGGAAAGCACTATTAGTTTTATTTATCGCAGTTATAGGAGTCGTCGTATTGACTGGTTGTGGCAATAGCCATAATGGAAATACCGTTCGAGTCGGTATCAATGCTTCCGATGCACCAATTTGGGAAGTCGTTAAGAAGAAAGTGAAAAAAGAAGGCATTAATCTTAAAATTGTCGAATTCAACGACTACAATCAACCCAATATGGCTTTAGCACAGGGTGGGCTAGAAATGAATGCTTATCAGCATACATATTTCCTTGATGCATGGAACAAAGCGCATCACACGAATCTAGTTCCGATTGGCTACTCGATCATCGAACCATTGGCAATGTATTCCCACAAGGTCACCAAGATCAGCCAGATCAAGAAGGGCGCTAAGATCACAATTCCTAATGACACGTCAAATGAAGCACGTGCATTGCAGCTTTTACAATCAGCTGGTTTGATCACGTTGAAGAATAAGAAACTTCCTTCAGTTAAGGATGTTACTTCAAACAAATTGCATTTGAAATTTATTACTTTAGATGCGGCTCAAACAGCTCGTTCATTGGATGATGTTACCGCTGCAGTTGTTAACGGTAATGTCGCTGCTGACGCGAAGTTCAATCCGAAGACAGCAGTTTATCGTGAACCAATCACTAAGAAGTCAAAACCATGGATCAATATTATCGTGGCTGATAATAAAGAGAAGAATAACAAGAATTACAAGAAAGTAGTTAAAGCATATCAATCAAAAGAGACTGCCAAAGAAATCAAGAAGGTTTACGGAGGCAATGCAGTGACTGCTTGGAATCTTAAGCTTAAATAATTCAGGGGTGGATCAAATGAAGAGGATTAATAAGTTTTCAAAAATATTTTTAGTGTTATGTGCAGCATTATCATTTTTTGTTTTAGCAGGTTGTGGCAACAATTCATCTGAAAAAACAGTCAAAGTTGGTATTTATGGATCAGATGATCGAATTTGGAAACCACTAGCTACTAAGTTGAAGAAACAAGGAGTCGATTTAAAACTAGTTGAATTTAACGATTACAACACGCCAAACAAAGCTTTGACTCAAGGCGAACTTGACATCAATGCTTTCCAAAATTATCACTTTATGAATGATTGGAACAAGGCTAATAAAGGAAACGTCGTTTCAATCGGCGATACTTATATTGCCCCACAAAGAATTTATTCAGACAAGATCAAGAGTTTGAACGAATTAAAGAGTGGCGACAAAGTGTCAATTCCTAGTGACGCTACCAACGAAGATCGTGGTTTGAGAGTGTTGAGACAAGCTGGCTTGATCAAGTTGAATAATGCTTCATTGCATACTGTTAAAGATATTACTGAGAACAAGAAACATTTGAAGATCACACCGCTAGATGCAGCTCAAACTGCTCATTCATTGACTGACGTGGCAGCAGCTGTTGTCAACAATGATGTTGCTCAAGATGCTAACTTAAAACCAGAATCAGCAATTTATAAAGAAGTAATCAACAAAGAATCAAAACCATACGTTAATATCATTGCTACTACTAAAGATAAGAAGAATAACGCAACTTACAAGAAAGTTGTCAAAGCTTACCAAACTGAATTTATCGCTAAGAAGATCAAAGAAGTTTACAAAGGTTCAACATATCCAGCTTGGAATTATAACTTCAATAAATAGTCAGGAGGGATTTGGATGTCAAAGATTTCAGACCCATTGATTCAAGAATCAATTCAACAATTTAAAGATTACGTAGCACTACCATCAGTTTCAGCAAAGAAACAAGCTCAACCAGAAACAGCCGAATTTTTAAAAAATCTTTTGACCGACTTTGGCGCTGAAGCAACTGTTTGGAACGATTTCGATGTTCCTTGCGTATTTGCTGAAGCCCATCCCAAAAAGCCTAGCGATACGACTATTCTGATTTACGATCATTACGATGTTCAGCCTGAGGAACCTTTGGAACTTTGGAATTCTGATCCATTCGAATTGCAAGTTACCGATGATAAATTCATTGGACGTGGAGCTTCTGATTGTAAGGGAGATTTGATTAGTCGAATCACCGCGTTAAACATTTATCGTCAGGAACATGGCGACCTTCCTTGCAACGTCAAGTTCCTAGTTGAAGGTGCTGAAGAAGTTGCTAGCCAACATCTTGAGGATTATCTTAAAATTTATCACGATGAATTAGCAGCTGATTTAGTTATCTGGGAATCAGGTTTTAAAAATGAACATGAGCAATTTAGTTTCAATGGTGGAACTAAAGGTGTCTTATGTTTTGAACTTGAAGCAAATTCAGCCGACATCGATTTACATTCATCATTTGCAGCTGTAGTCGATTCCGCAACTTGGAGATTGGCTCAAGCATTGAATGCTTTGAGAGATCCCAATGGAAAAATCTTGATCCCAGGATTTTACGATGACGTTAAAGAACCTACTCAACGTGAAAAAGATTTGGTTGATAAAGCTATCACGCCAGATTTGAAAGCAAAGTGGGGCTTAACGGTTCCATTATTAGATAACAAGTCAGTCAACTACAACTTAACGTTTAGTCCTACCATCAACGTTGAAGGGCTCAGCAGTGGCTGGGAAGGCGAGGGCGTTAAGACCGTTACGCCAAAGACAGCGAAAGCTAAGTTAGAATTTCGATTAGTTCCTGATCAAGATCCACATGTTCTTTTTGACAAATTAACTAAGTATTTAGAAGATCAAGGTTTTTCAGATATTAAGGTTTCATATCTATTAGGCGAAAAGGCTTATCGTTGGGACTTGAACAGCCCAATCGTCAATACCTTGATCGACACCGCCAAAGAATTTTATGGTGGTGAAGATAAAATTGAAGCTTTGCCTTCAAGCCCGGGTACAGGTCCAATGTACTTGGTCAACAAATATGCTAAAGCTCCGATCGTGGCTTGCGGAGTTAGCTATTCGAAGGCTGGCAATCATGCACCAAATGAGAACATCCGGATTCAAGATTATTTAGATTTTATAGATTTCTTTGATGAATTTTTAGGAAAAATAGTGAAGGAGTAATTTAATGGCAGATTCAAATCCAATTATTAAATTAAAAGATATTGATGTAACGTTTCACAACGAAAACAAAACTATTGAAGCGGTAAAAGATATCTCGTTAGAAGTAAACAAAGGCGACGTTTTCGGTATCATCGGATACTCTGGTGCTGGTAAAAGTACTTTGGTCCGTGTGATCAACTTATTGCAACGTCCAACAGCCGGTGAAGTAACCGTAAATGGACAGGACATGTTAGCTTTAAATTCTAAGGAATTACGTTCTGCTCGTAAAAATATTGGAATGATCTTCCAGCATTTTAACTTGATGAACTCATTAACAGTTTATGGCAATATCGATTTTCCATTGCGTGATTCAAAACTTTCTAAAAAGGAACGTAAAGACAAGGTCGAACATTTGCTTGATCTAGTTGGTCTATCAGACCGTGCTAATAACTATCCTTCACAACTATCTGGTGGACAAAAGCAACGTGTTGGTATCGCTCGTGCCTTAGCAAATGATCCTGAGATCTTGATCTCTGATGAAGCTACTAGTGCCTTGGATCCAAAGACGACCACTGAAATTTTGGATCTATTAGGTCGTTTGAATAAGCAACTCGGTATCACAGTGGTGATCATTACTCACGAAATGGACGCTATCAAACAAGTATGTAATCGTGTTGCGGTCATGGAAAATGGTCAATTGATCGAAGAAGGTAGCTTGTTGACGATCTTTGGTCAACCTAAGCAAAAACTTACTAAAGACTTCGTTGATACGTCTACACAAATCAAATCAGCTCTTGAAGAAATTGAGGCTGGTGGTTTGGCCAAGGACTTCCAAGGTCGTTTGATCGAACTTAAATTTACGGGTGATGTTACTAACGAGCCAATCGTTGTCGGTTTATACAAGCGTTTCAACGTTTCGGCAAGTATCATGTTCAGTAACATGGAACGTCTTTCAGGTACGACCATCGGTATCATGTTGTTAGCCCTAAGCGGGGATGACGACAAGGTTGCTGAAGCAATCAAATATTTGAATGATTTGAAGATCAATGTTAAAGAGATCGACCTTTCAGAAAGCGAGAGTGAATAGTTTATGTCTGACTTTATTAACAAAGTTTTCCCTAACGTAGTCGCTAACTGGTCTGGGGATAACGGATTTGTAACTGCCATTTGGCAAACACTTTACATGACTTTCGTCAGTGCAATTTTTGCGGGAGTTATCGGTATTATTTTAGGTATTTTATTAGTTATCACAGCTGATGATGGAATTACTCCAAACAAAGCTTTTTACAGAATCTTGGATTGGTTGGTCAATCTATTTAGATCAATTCCATTTATCATTTTGCTAGCCGTAATTGGACCATTTACCAAATTGATTGTTGGACAGACTATCGGACCTGAAGGTGCCTTAGTTCCATTGATCATTGGTACTGCACCATTCTTTGCCAGACAAGTACAATTGGCATTGGTCGAAGTTGATCCTGGTGTGGTTGAAGCAGCAGAAGCAATGGGTCTTTCACCAATGAAAATTATTTTTAGAGTTTATTTAAAAGAAGGTTTGCCTGAATTGATTCGTTCAGGAACATTAACAACTATCAGTTTGATTGGTTTAACAGCCATGGCTGGTGCCGTTGGTGGTGGTGGTCTAGGTAACATGGCCATTTCCGTGGGTTACCAACGTTTTGAAAATGATGTAACAATCGTATCTATGCTGCTTATCTTAGTCTTGGTTTTTGTAATTCAAGGAATCGGAGATTTCGCAGTCAGAAAATTAGAGCATTAACTTAAGCATTATAAATAGGGAAGTAATTGTCTGTGCCTGCAATGGGGGAGTCTTATTTCCCTGTTGTACTGGCTACAAATGGTCACTTCTAACGAAGTGGCCTATTTTATTTGGGGGAAAAGAATAATGAATGGGAAAATTAAAAATATTGTAGTCTTATTTTTAGCAGCAATTTCAATCGTCGTGTTGGCAGGATGTGGAAATTCATCCAATGAGAAGACTGTCAAAATCGGAATTACCGGTTCAGATAATCGAGTTTGGAATGCCGTTGCTAAAAAAGTTAAAAAAGATGGTATCAAGATTAAACTAGTTGAATTTTCAGATTATAATCAACCTAACACTGCGTTGGACCAAGGCGAGACTGATTTGAATGCCTTTCAAACTGTTTACTTCATGGACAACTGGAACAAGACTCATCACACACACATCGTTTCAATCGGCCAAACCGATATCGCGCCAATGGCTTTGTATTCAAAGAAACTCAAGAGTTTATCAGAATTAAAGGATGGCGATAAAATAGCCATTCCTAACGATCCGACTAACGAGGGACGTGCCTTGGACCTATTGGTGAGTGCTAATTTGATTACTTTGAAAAAAGCCGCTTTGCCAACAGTTAAGGATATCAAGACAAATCCTAAACATTTGAAGATTTCGCAATTAGATGCAGCTCAAACTGCTCGTTCATTGAATGATGAAGCAGCTGCGGTAGTTAATTCAGGTGTTGCTAGTGACGCCAAACTTGATCCTAAAACAGCCATTTACACTGAAAAGGTAACCGCTAAATCAAAACCTTATGTTAACGTTATTTCTGCCAATGAAAAAGATAAGAATAATCCAACTTACAAGAAGATCGTTAAAGCTTATCAATCAGACGACATTGCTAAGTTGACAAAGAAATTATATGGTAACTTCCAAGTGCCAGCCTGGAATTACAAAATTTTACAATAAGACTAAACCCTCAAACTAATGAAGTTTGAGGGTTTTTGTAATCTATCGAGTAATGATAAAATGTTAGCAATAACTTTCAAATCGGAGGAACTACGTATGACAATCAAATTAGTGGCTTTGGACATGGACGGGACGTTTTTAAATGACCAGAATACTTATAACCACCAACGTTTTGCTGAAATACTTGGCAAATTACGTGCCAAAAATATTCATGTAGTTTCTGCCAGTGGTTCCCAATATCAACGATTACAAGATAAATTTGCTGATTTTCAAGACCAAATGGACTTTGTTTCTCAAAACGGGGCCGTAGTCTACAGTCAAGGTGATCCGGTCTTGATCCAAGCAATGCCGGAAGAAGCAGTTACCAAAACTTTAGGTGCTATCAAAGAACAATTCGATGAGACTGATATTGCTGAACATCTAGTTGTCGGGGTGAAGTCAGCCTATGTCGATCTGGGGATATCTAAAGCCGCATATGATTTAACATACTATTACTACAACCATTTGAAAAAGGTTCCTAGCTTATCAACCGTGACACCAACCAGATTAAAGGATCAGATTACAAGTATTGGTGTCACGTTTGGTGACCAAGTAAACTTTGATGAAAAAATCGGTATCTTACAAAGTTTGTTACCAGCTGGTCTATCTAGTCAAACAACTGGATTCAATACACAATTGATCAGTGAACAAACTGTCAATAAGGCAGCTGGACTGCGTCAGTTGCAAGATCGATACAATATCGCTAATGATGAGATCATGACTTTTGGCGATGACGAGAACGACATTAGCATGCTAGAACTAACTCCACATGGCTATGCAATGAAAAATGCTAAGGACAAGGTCAAAGCTGCTGCAAAAAATGAGACCGATACTAACAACGAAGAGGGCGTATTAAACGTATTAGAAAATTTAGTATCATAAATAAGTGTTATTGCTTTTTCATTAGTTTACTTAGAGTTATAGTTAAAGTGAACTACAAGTAAACTAATGAGGGAGAAACAAATGAAATTAAAATCTTTGTTATTCAGCGGATTATTACTAGTTCCACTATTTATTGCCGGCCAACCAGGGGAGACCGTGCAAGCAGATCAAGCACCACAAGGACAATCAGAATTAACTCCAGTTCAGAATTATATCACCACCATTGATGGTCCGGTTCTGGTAAATAAAGACACAAAACTTTATAAAGCTAATGCAGATATGACAAAATTTACGCAGGAGGGAACTCGTTCACTGGCTGCAAATACTGCATGGTATTCAAATTGCAATGTATCTGTGCCAGAAGATGACGCTCCAAATGCTGACTATTTCCGTGTTTCGACTAATGAGTGGATTAGATATAGTCGTAATGTAATCGTTCCAACAAAAAACCAAGCAACTGATGGGTTCTGGACCTGTGATATTAAAGCAATTAAAATAAATAATGCACCTGCTACAGTTTATGATGATTATGGACATAAAACAGCAAAAACTGTCCCTGCAAACTCGGAATGGTTAACAGATCAGCAATATACCATAGGTAGTAATGCATCATATGACCCTGACGCTAAATTTTATCTAAGAATCGGTTTACATCAATGGATTATGTTGCAGGGTAATGCTCACGTGACGAAAGTATTTGATTAATCTAAATAACAATATTAGGCCTGGGAAATCCCAGGTCTTTTTTTACGGTCTCGATTAGTTGACTTTGTGAATGAACGGAAATATAATTCATTCATAGATATAATTGATAGATTGTGGGTGAAACTATGGATGATAAACAAGATCGGATTTTTGATGCGGCACATGTGTTATTTTTAGAACGCGGTTTTAAAAATACCAGTGTTGCTGATATTGCTGCAATTGCTGGTGTTGCGGTCGGTTCATTTTACTTGTATTTTAAGTCGAAAGAAGATATCTTCATTCAAATTTATACCAGCGAAAATGAAAATATCAAAAAACAAATTTTATCCAAGGTCGACCTAGATGGTGACCCTGTCACATTGATCCAAACAATTATTCAACAAATTTTTAAATTGTCCAGTCATAATCGGATCCTACAAGAGTGGTTCTCTAATCCAAAGTTGAACACGCTGATTGCCCAACAAAACAGCAGTACGGTCGAGGACAGTTTAGTTTACTCAACCTTGATGACTCTGATCGATAAATGGATTGCGAAAGATCTGATCAAAGATGGCATGACGAAGGAACGGATCATCAGCCTTTTTAATTCGTTGACGGTTTTAGACTTTCATCAAAACGAGATCAAGACCGACAATTATCAACAACTGCTCAATGATTTGATCTCCGGTATTTTAAAGGTTGTTCTCAAGTGACAAAATTGTAAGTTAAGTGTAAGTGATTCCGATGTCTGAAATAGGTCAGACGTCATATGATAGATATATCGAAAACAAGAGGGGGATGTACGAATGCATATTCCAATTAAGAGATCCAAAAATAACAAAATTCTAGCTGGTGTTATCGGCGGTTTGGATGAACATTACGACTGGAACGTTGCAGTAGCTCGAGTTCTATTTTTTGTAATAAGTGTAGTTTTATTTACTACTGGCTTAGGCGTTATTGCTTATCTACTATTATGGCTATTAATGGAAAACCCCGAAACGGAGGAAAAATAAATGCATATTCCAATTAAAAGATCGAGAACTGATATAGTATTTGCTGGGGTGATTGGCGGAATCTGTGAAAAATACGGTTGGAACACTAACCTCGGTCGTGTGATATACGTGCTATTAACACTCATGCCATGGTTCCCAGGAATTATCGTGTACTTAATTTTCTGGCTATTGATGGAAAAAGCTGACTAAGGTCATTCCTGAGGGAATGGTCTTTTTTTGTGAATATTTTAATTAATTCTTAAATTGGTCTAGATTAAACGTTTTCATAATTATATACTTTAAATGAAAATAGGGAGGAAAACAGGATGAAAAAAAGAACTTCTGATTGTACTGAAATCCTAGTCGGCAAAGCTGCTAGTATGGATGGTTCTACTATAGTTGCTCGTAATGAGGACGGCTATGGCCCTATCAACCCATTGAAATTTATTGTTCATGAAGCAAAAGACCAAGAAAATGCTAGTTTCACTTCAGTTTCAACTGGCGTAAATGTTCCACTACCTGATCATGCTTATCGATACACTGCAACACCACAGGCTGATCAAAGCGATGGTATGTGGGAAGAATCTGGCATTAACGAATACAACGTTGGTATGAGTGCCACTGAAACAACAGCAACTAACAAACGTGTCTTAGGTTATGACCCATTAGTCCATGATGGAGTGGATGAAGAAGCCATGGTCACGCTAGTTTTACCTTATGTAAAAACTGCTAAGGAGGGTGTACAACGTTTAGGTGCACTCTTAGAAAAATATGGAACAGGCGAATGTAACAGTATCGCCTTTAATGATAAAAACGATGTTTGGCTATTAGAAACAGCTGGTGGTCATCACTGGGCAGCCATGAGATTACCCGAAGATGCCTATGCTATCGTTCCTAATCAAACAGTCGTTCAAGAAATCGATCCAGCTGATACAGAAAATTTCTTAGTTGCTACTGATTTGGTTGAATTTGTTGAAAAGCATAATTTGAATCCACAGCCTGGAAACTTCAATTTCCGTGACATCTTTGGTACTCATGGCGAAGATGATGCCTATTACAACACGCCAAGAACTTGGTATGGTCAAAAATTATTCAATCCTGGTGTTGTTCAAGATCCAACTAGTCAAGACATGCCAATGTATCGAATTCCTGACAAGAAATTAGCAATTGAAGACGTGCAAAAATTTTTGCAATCGCATTATAATGGTACGAAATTTGATCCATTTGGGACGTTTGCATCAGGGACTCCAGAAGAACAGCGTCGCTTCCGTCCAATCGCTATGGACCGAAATCAATGCTCATCGATCTTACAGATCAGAAATGGCGTCGATGACAATCTAGCGGGTGTTCAATGGATTGCAATGGGATTCTTTGCCTACAGTCCATATGTTCCATTCTTTACGAATATTACTGATACTCCAGAAGACTATAAGAATACGACTCATGCAGTTTCAGTCGATAATGTTTATTGGTTAGAAAAGACTTTGTCAGTCTTGATCGAACCACATTATCATGAATTCTCAGATGAGGTCCATGCTTATCTTGATGGCTGTCAATCTTATGCCAGACAACGAGTTGATGAAACTGATGAAGGCTTAGCTTCAGCTAAGGATATTCCAGAATATTTGACTGAAAACAATGCCAAAACTGCTGGTGAGATCTCAAAGAGAACCCATCAATTATTTGATGCACTAGTTAAACATGGACTAAATCTTTCAATTACCACTTGGGAGAAAGGTCAAAATTTATAATATTGCCTGAAGTCGAGAGAAATCTCGGCTTTTTGTTTTCCATAAGTTTGTCGATATTGTGTTACAGTATTCTAAAATGGAATGGATGTGGCAGACATGGAGATCAGAAAGTTAAAAGTTTTTCTAGATTTGGCAAAAACCTTAAATTATTCCGAAACGGCGGCCCGAATGTATACAACGCAAGGAAATATTTCAAAGCAGATCTTATCTCTTGAAAAGGAGCTAGGGGTCACCTTGTTTATTCGTGCTCATCGAAAAATTGTTTTGTCCAATGAGGGTGAACTAGTTCGTCCATATGCCAGAAAAATCATGAATGATTATGAATCGCTGAATATCAAATTGGGCGATTACCACGACCAACAGCGGATGACCTTGAGATTGTTAACAATTCCCACGATGCCAAATTATCAAAGCTTTGTCGTCCTCAGTCAATTTTTGAAGCAACATCCTGAGGTTCACGTTTCTTTGCAGGAAGAAGAGAGCAATCTGTTATTTGATTCATTGAGAAAAAACGACTGCGATGTGATCTTTGCCAGAACTTTCGAATTTCCAGATACTGATTTAGAGCGGCTTGTTATGGAAAAAGATGATTTTGTCGCGGTACTGCCAAATGATCATCAACTAGCAGATTCAAAGATGATTTCTTTAGAACAGTTAAAGCAAGATAACTTTTTACTGTTGGGAGAAACTACGCAACTGTATAAACCAGTGATTGCCATGTGCAAAGACGCAGGCTTCGTTCCAAAGATTGCCTATAAGGGTGTTCGTGCCGACCTAATCGTTGGCATGATCGAAAAGGGCATGGGAGTTTCAGTAATGCCAACCAAAACTGCCACGGGAATTCAGTCTGATCAGGTCGTTCAAATTCCATTCAAAAATTCAAATACCAACCAATTAAGTTTTATTCGTAAACGAGATCATAGTGGTCGAGCAAGCGATGTATTTTGGAAATTTATTAATGACGCAAAAAGCAGTGGAGAATATTCCAATTAGGAATACCTCTACTGCTTTTTTGAATTGAAGGATGGGATGATTCACCCCTATAATGAATTTGAAAATTGATTGGGAGGAAATTTTATGACAGAACAACCATATGATTTAAGAAAAGTAATTTCTGAACTAAAAGAGGAACCTGGACAATACCACGAAACTGACGTTGAGGTTGATCCTAACGCTGAATTGTCAGGAGTTTATCGCTACATCGGTGCAGGGGGTACAGTTGAACGGCCAACTCAAGAAGGTCCAGCAATGGTGTTCAATAACGTCAAAGGATTTCCTAACACTCGCGTTTTTATTGGGGCAATGGCCAGCCGCAAACGTGTTGGAAAAATTTTGCACCACGATTATAAAACGTTGGGGCGTTTGTTGAGAGATTCTGTTGACCATCCAGTCAAACCCGTTAAGGTCACAAAAGATAAAGCGCCAGCTCAAGAAGAAATTCATTTATCCACTGATAAAGATTTTGACATCAGAAAAATTATTGCGGCACCCACTAATACTGAATACGATGCCGGTCCTTATATTACAACCGGCTTAGTGTTTGGCTCTGATCCAGATAAGACCATGAGTGACGTTACGATTCATCGCATGGTTTTGGAAGACAAGGATACGATCGGTATGTACATCATGCCAGGTGGCAGACATATCGGCCATTTCCAAAAACAATTTGAAAAGTTGAACAAACCAATGCCAATTACCATCAATATTGGCTTGGATCCTGCTGTATTGATTGGTGCAACCTTTGAACCACCAACAACGCCATTAGGTTATAACGAACTCTGGATCGCAGGTGCATTGCGGAATCAACCTGTTCAATTAGTTGATGGCGTTGCAGTTAACGAAATGGCAATTGCTCGCTCAGAGTACGTGATCGAGGCTGAAATTATGCCTAACCAAACGATGCAAGAAGATATCAATACTCACACTGGTAAAGCTATGCCAGAATTTCCTGGATATGATGGGGATGCCAATCCAGCCGTGAATGTGGTCAAAGTTAAAGCTATTACTCATCGAAAAGACAATCCAATCATGCAAACGACGATCGGTCCTAGTGAAGAACATGTTTCAATGTCTGGAATTCCTACAGAAGCTAGTATCTTAGAACTAGTTGATAAGGCAATCCCGGGAAAAGTGGTCAATGTCTACAATCCACCAGCTGGCGGTGGCAAGTTGATGACTATTATGCAGATCCACAAAGATAATGAGGCAGATGAAGGTATCCAAAGACAAGCTGCCATTCTCGCGTTATCGGCTTTTAAAGAATTGAAGACGGTAATCTTAGTTGATGACGATGTTGATATTTTTGACATGAACGACGTGATCTGGACTTTGAACACTCGATTCCAAGGCGATAAAGATATCATGGTCTTGTCTGGTATGAGAAATCATCCGCTAGACCCTTCAGAACGTCCAGAATACGATCCGAAATCGATTCGTTTTAGAGGGATGAGTTCCAAGACTATTTTTGACGGAACAGTTCCATTTGATATGAAAGACCAATTCGTCAGAGCCCAATTCAAGAAAGTTCCTGACTGGAAAAAATATTTGAAATAAAGGAGAACTACTATGTCTGAGCAAAAGAAGAAAATTGTGATTGGTGTTACAGGTGCTTCAGGGACGATTTATGCAATTGATCTGATCAAGAAACTTCAGAAGATACCTAACATTGAAACTCATGGAATTCTGAGTGCTTGGGCAAAGAAGAATCTTCAATTAGAAACAGATTACAGTCTCAAAGATATCAACGATATGTTGGACTATACTTATAATGATAGCGACTTAGGAGCAGCAATTGCTAGTGGATCATTTTTGACTGATGCAATGGTCATTGTTCCAGCTTCGATGAAAACAATTGCCAGTATTTCAGTCGGTATCGGCGACAATTTGATTTCACGTGCTGCTGACGTCACACTAAAAGAACAGCGAAAACTCATCATGGTGCCACGGGAAACGCCTTTGAACACTATCCATTTGGAAAATATGACCAAACTGTCAAGAATGGGCGTCCAGATGATTCCACCAATTCCGGCTTTTTACAATCATCCACAAACGATTCAAGATCTCGTTGATCATCAGACCATGAAAATCATGGATTCATTGGGTATCCATACTGATGATGGCAGTCGTTGGGAGGGAATTTAATGAAATTTTCAGTGGAAAAAGAAAATTACTCGATGACCGCCGATGTGCAAGTTATTGGAAATGATATCCTGGTCGTGCTAACGGGTGGTGATACTCCTCACATCGGTGCAGTTACGACCTTGACGGCTGATTCAGATATTCAAACGATCAAATATCCTAGTCATGACGGTAGATTTCATAAAGATGGAGTTCTTGGCGAAAGGATTGCTAAAATGATCCAACCAGAGTTGCCAGGTAGTTGCACGATCACATCAGGAATTCACGTCAATCATATTTCCAAAAAACAAATTATGGTCTCTGATTCAATGGCTCGATACTTGGGAAGTCAAATTCTGGATTGGATGAAGAAGACTGAATTCAACGCAGCAAAACCAATTTATTACTCAAAAAATGAACAACCAAAATAAAAATGCTCGACTACCGTGATGATAGTCGAGCATTTTAATTGCCTTGCTTCAGGTAATATTTCCAAAATTTGTCAGCTACTGCCTGTTTGGTCATGAGTGGCCAGTTGTCAGGATGTGCATTGTGGCTAATCAAAGTGATCCGATTAGTATCGACGTTAAAACCAGCATCGAGATTCGAAACGTCATTGGCTAAAATCACATCAGCATTCTTGGATTTTAATTTCTTCTCGGCATTTGGAATCAAATTTTCAGTTTCCGCCGCAAAACCGACGACAAATTGATTGATTTTATTTTTTGCTACAGTTTTTAATATGTCCGGATTCTTCGTTAACTCAATTGTGTAGTTATCGTTGTCAGCAGTCTTTTTAATTTTTTGCGTGGCAACGTGGAGTGGACGAAAGTCGGCAATTGCAGCAGCCATGACCAAGACGTCGATTTTTTCAAAACGATTTTGAATTTGTTCTAACATATTCAAGGCTGAATCGACTTTAACGACCGCCAAATTGCGGTAGCTTGAACTGTAATTGACCGTGGTTATCAAGGTAACGTCTGCGCCTGATCTAGCAGCAGATTCTGCCATAGCAATGCCCATTTTTCCAGACGAATTATTGCCCAAGAAACGGACGGGGTCGAGAGGCTCTTTGGTGCCACCGGCAGTCACGATAACTTTCTTCCCGAGGAGCGACTGGTCGGATGATAATTTACTTTCGATTGCATCCATGATAACTGGCAACTGGACCAACCTACCTTTACCAGATTCTCCCTCTGCTAAAAAGCCACTGTCAGGTTGAACGACTTGGATACCAATTTCTTCGAGCGTTTTCAAATTTTTTTGAACAGGTGGATAATTCCACATACTGGTATTCATAGCTGGAAAAACGATTTTTGGGGCATCGGTTGCCATCAATGACGTAGTTGCTAAATCATCAGAAATTCCGTTTGCCATTTTGGCAATGATGTCAGCGGTTGCGGGGACGACCACTGCTAAATCAGTCCATCGTGCAATTTTGATATGAGGGATAAAGTCATCGCTACTGGATTGCGGTGTGAAGTTGTCCGTTAATACTGGACGGGTACTCAGCGTTGCAAAGGTCAGGGGCGTCACGAATTCTTGAGCCGATTTGGTCATAACTACTTGGACTTCAGCATGTTGCTTGATCAAAGCTCGAACTACTTCGAGTGATTTATAAGCAGCAATGCCTCCGCTGACGTAAACTGCGATGTGTTTTGACTTTAACATTTCTTCACCTCATGGATTGTTGTTATAATTAGAAGCATTAGGAGGACATAAATGAATAAATCTACCATTTATATAATTATAACAATTATCTTGTTTCTAGCGATAAATGATCCCCTGTTAAAAATTTTTGTTAATAGTTTTAATGCAAATTTCTGGTTCAGTGAAATCATTATCGCAATAATTGTTGTTTTAATAGTATTCTTGATCAGTCGAATCCTGAACAAAACGTTGTTTAAAAACTCTAGAAAATAGTCAGCCGTATAAATATTTTTAAATGGTCTATACGGCTTTTTTGCTGCCATTCTTATTGTTAAAATTTTAGTTACAGTCTAATAATAAGTGGGGTAAGCATGGATAATATTCTAGAGATCGAGGGTTTAAATAAGCATTTTGGTAGCAAGTCTGCTTTAAAAGATGTTGGGTTTAAAATCAAACAGGGACATATTGTCGGATTGGTTGGACCCAACGGGGCCGGGAAGTCGACCATTATGAAATCCATACTTGGATTAACTAGCAGTGAGTCTGGCGAGATCAAACTCGATTCGGAATTGATCACTGTATCGAATCATCCGAAACTGTCTCAAGCTGGAGCATTGATCGAATATCCCGGAATTTATCCATATATGACTGGATATGAACATTTGAAATTATTTGCTGTTGGGGGACGTGCCGAAGATAATATTTCACAAACTGTTCAGGATTTAGGGATGGAGCAATACATTATCAAAAAGGCTAAGTCATATTCTTTGGGAATGAAACAAAAACTAGGGATTGCCTTAGCACTAGTAAATCAACCGAAGTTGTTGATCTTAGATGAGCCGATGAATGGATTGGATCCACAGGCCAATAAGAGTTTACGAAAGTTGCTAGTGGATAAAGCTAAATCAGGAATGACAATCCTTATTTCTAGCCACATTCTAAGCGAATTAGAAAAGATCGTCGACGATGTAGTTGTCATCGATAAAGGTTCCGTGGTTGCCGATGCACCGATTGACCAAATACTGCATTCTGACCGTCAAGCATACGTTTTAGAAACTTCGGACGATCTGAATGCACGCGATATTTTAGAGAATAGTAATTATGACTTAGCCGATGATCAGAGTTTGATCATCAACAAGACTGAAAATGTCACGCTTGCCAAAGCCTTACGATTATTGATCGAAACTGGAATTGATGTTTATAACGTTGAACGTCAAAACATCATTTTGGAAGATTCATTATTACAAATCTTACAGGACGATAATCAATAGGGGGGATTAAATTTGCTAACATTGATCAGACAAGAATTTTATAAATTAGGCAAACGAAAAACAACGTTTATCTTGCCAGTTGTCGTGATGGCATTTATGCTGATTGCTGCAATTATGACCAAGCAATTGGTCAAAGAATCGAATACTCCCATCAACGGCACAGCAATTTTTACACAATTGTTCAGTGCAACGACTTGGATCGTTTATTTAATGATTTTTGCCGGAAGTACCCTGATCACACAGGAGTTCGAATATGGCACGATCAAGAATTTGCTGTATCGTCAATACTCGCGTGGGCAAGTATTGTTGAGTAAATGGATCACCTTATTGATCTTGAACGTTTTCTATTTTGTGATCTCAACTATTTTTGCAATCCTTTTGAAGGTAATCTTTTTCCCAAGCATCAAGTTTAATAGCATGATTGACAATCACTCAGTTGTAAATGAGCTCTGGTTAACAATCGTCGGGGCGTTTATCACAACTTGGTTAGTTTTGAGTTTAGTAGTAATGATGTCGACTTTATTCAAAAATTCGGCCGTTTCGGTAACTTTTGGCGTCGTGTTTTACATTGCAACTTCAGCAATGGGGATGTTCGAGACCATGGCAATAGAGCGCTGGGATTGGATCAAGTGGAGCCCATTAAACATGATGAATTTGAAAACACAAATAATGATGCCTGAATTACATCATGTGACTCATTTACAGACCAACACTATGTTGTGGATGACGTTGGTATATGTGGCCGCATTTTTGGCCATTGGCTACTTTGCCTTTACGCGTCGCAAAAATTATTAGGACAAAATCAGTCTTCCATCTTACTGGAAGGCTTTTTCTTTCTAAAAAAATTGTATATCCGGTATACTGTAAGCGATTACAAAAGTTTGTGAATTTATCATAGGATTGGAGGATGTATTATGACCATAAAGAATGTTACTATCGCAGGATCTGGTGTATTGGGTAGCCAGATCGCATTTCAAACCGCATTTCGAGGCTACAACGTTACCATCTATGATATTAATGACGAGGTGATAGCTAAAGCCAAAGATCGGATGATCGGTTTAGTCGACACTTACAAGAAGGAAGTGCAAGGCCAAGCTGAACATCTAGACGTTTTTTTAAGACCAGGAGTTTATGAGAGTACGATCCTACCACATTTGAAGGATACGCTGATTGCTGATCTTTCGACCTCTCGTAAAAATGCTGAATCTGTTCCGGCTAGTTTAAATTACAATACCGACCTGGGTGCAGCTGTGAAGGGAGCAGACTTAGTCATTGAGGCCATCCCAGAAAGAATGGATATTAAGGAAAGCTACTACAAACAACTAGCATCAGTGGCAGATGAAAAAACAATTTTTGCTACAAATACTTCGACTTTGCTTCCTAGTCAATTTGCTGAATTAACAGGCCGTCCCGAAAAATTCTTGGCATTGCACTTTGCTAATGAAATTTGGAAGAACAACACGGCTGAAGTTATGGGCACAAAATGGACTGACCCAGAAGTATATGATGAGGTAGTGGAATTTGCCAAGGGTATTGGAATGATCCCAATCAAGTTGAAGAAAGAACAACCGGGCTATGTTTTAAATACATTATTAGTTCCATTACTAAATGCCGCACAAATGCTATTAGCTAAGGGTGTTGCTGATATTGAAACGGTCGATAAAACTTGGATGTTGGCAACTAAAGCACCATTTGGACCATTTGGTATTTTAGACATCGTCGGATTAAAGACAGCTTACGATATCACTGCAATGCAAGCTGAAACGGATCCAGACTACAAGCAATTGGCTGATATGATCAAACATGATTACATCGACAAAGGTAAAATGGGTGTTGCAACCGGAGAAGGATTCTACAAATATCCTAACCCAGCATATCGTGACCCAAGTTTCTTGGAGTAATAATTCATATCAAATAAGGAATAATAGCAAATTAATATTGCTATTGTTTCTTTTTTTTGCCGTCAAAAGTGTAAAATTGTTGGTAGATAGTTTCCACCAAAGGAGAGATATTAGATGGAAAGTAAAATGTCGCAACGCGAGGTCAAAAACGCAAAATTATCCCAGCAAGTTGCTGAAGAAGGTATGGTCCTTCTTCAAAATAAGAACCAAGTTCTTCCTATTAAAAACAAGACGATTGCTTTATATGGAAGTGGTGCTTTTGAGATTTATAAGGGCGGCACCGGATCTGGCGATGTGAATCAAAGACACGTGATAAATATTGAATCCGGATTAGAACAACGAGGATTCAAAATTACTTCAAAGGGTTGGCTGAACCGTTTCAAGAGGGCTTATCAAAAGAATAAAAATGATTATTATCAAAAATATAAAGATGATCCGTTGGCAGTATTAGCACCAGCTTTTTCAATGGATGATCCTGAAATTAGCGATTTTACTCCAGCCCAAACTGGAATTTACGTGATTTCAAGGAGTTCTGGCGAAGGTCAAGATCGTAAAAATGAACCAGGCGATTATCAACTTACTGAAAATGAGCTATCAAACATCCAAGCAATGAGTCAATTTTATCAAGATTCAGTCGTGCTGTTGAATGTTGGGGGCGTCATTGATGCGTCGTTTGTCGACAAATGTCCACTTCTAGACAGCGTATTGTTGGTCTCACAACCAGGGATGCAGGCTGGATTTGCGATTGCCGATATTTTGACTGGCAACAAGACTCCAATGGGCAAATTGACCGACACTTGGGCTCAGGATTTTAACGACTATTATTCTTCAAATAGTTTTGGTCAAAAAAATCCAAATTACCAAGAAGGTATTTATGTTGGATATCGTTATTTCGATAGTTTCAATATTGAACCGAGATATGAATTTGGTTTCGGATTAAGTTATACCAAATTTTACTTACAAACGAAAAAAGTCAAAGTTAATGAGCAAAGTATTGATGTTGATTTCAGTGTGCAAAACATCGGAGATCAATTTCATGGAGCAGAAGTTGTGCAATTATACGTATCAAATCCGCAATCAGATATTCCTACGCCATATCAAAGTCTGCAAGGTTTTGCTAAAACTGATAATTTGTATCCTGATCAGGAACAATCACTGCATATTTCAGTTCCAATTACCAGATTGGCAAGTTTTGATGAAAATTTAGCTGCCTTTGTCTTAGTGCCTGGGGTCTACGTTGTTAGATTAGGAACTAGTTCCAGAAATACACAGGTAATTGCTGAATTTAAATTGGACGAACAAGTTGTCGTACAACAACTAGCACACAAGCTAGTTCCAGAAGTTGATCCAACGATTTTACGTAGCAATAATGTTGGATCAAAACGGACTGATAATGTGCCTTTCTTCCTATTAAAAGCAGTCAATTTTGCTGAGTCAAAACCAGTTCAATATCATTCGAAAAATTCAGTAACTACATATATTAGTGACGAACGAATGTTACCTGGACAAGGTTCGATTGAACATATTCAGCGAGTGGTACCTGCTTCAAGTCATAAGTTGATCGATGTCTACGATCACAAAACTACCTTGGAACAATTAGTGGCTTCTATGTCGGATCGACAATTGATCGATTTAGTTGAAGGAACCGTGCAACCTGATCAATCAGGAAGCGTAGTAGGAAATGGAGCCGATATAGTTCCTGGTGCTGCAGGACAAACTGTTGATAATCTTGAATTCGGAATTCCTGCTACAGTTAATGCTGATGGTCCAGCCGGCTTACGCCTGACTAAAGAATATGTCGACAATAACCATATTAAACATCATCAGTATGCAACGGCTTGGCCGATCGGAACAATGCTTGCACAAACTTGGAATCTTGATCTGATCAAACAAGTTGGTCAAGCTATTGGCGTTGAAATGAAAGAATTTGGCGTTACAATGTGGCTTGCACCAGGGATGAATATTCATCGTAATCCATTAGGTGGCAGAAACTTCGAATATTTTGCTGAAGATCCCGTCTTGTCTGGTTCAATTGCTGCTGCAGAAGTCCAAGGTGTCCAAGAGAATCCTGGAATTGGTGCAACTATCAAACATTTCTTAGGCAACAATCAAGAAACCAAACGAAATACTGGCGACAGTATTATCGGAGAACAGGCGTTACGCGAAATTTATCTAAAGAATTTTGAAATTGCTATTAAGTGTTCTCAACCCATGGCAGTCATGAGTTCTTACAATAAAATCAACGGTACATTTGCCGGTGAAAATTTTGATTCGCTAACTAACATTCTTCGAGATGAATGGAAATTTCAAGGTTTGGTGATGACAGATTGGTACAGTTTAGCAGATCCAGTTGGAAGTATGAAGGCCGGCAATGACCTGATCATGCCGGGAGCTAACCAAGATAAATTGCTTGCTGGGATTGGTGATTTGGCACCAGAATTTGATGATGATGGCATTATTAAACAACGCACGTCATTTGATATTCCAACTATGTCCGTTACAACTAAAGAATTATGGAATGATTTTGAACCCGATCCAGAAGGCGAAGGCTTCGTAAAAATCGATTTGAGTCAGACCAAAGAGTTGCCTGAAAAAATTATTGAAATGATCTATTCTGGCGTCGCCCAAATAGTGGATGAACAAACAGTGATTATTTCAGGTAATTGGAAGGACAATAATAATTTGTATATTGGAGATCTTCAAAAATCAGCTATTCATATTTTAAAGGTTATTATGAAGACAGACCGTTTTTCACAAATGATCGGTGAAGCCTCCCAGCCATACAGTCAACAAATGAAATTAAATGAGTATTTTACTACTAAGTAAGACGAAAAAAGCGTAGCCATCGGCTACGCTTTTTGTATGGAAATGTATTTATGTGTATTAGTCATCAAAACGGTTGATCAAGTCAACTAAGGCATCGTCAATGCTCTTGAGGAAGCCAAGAGTTCGATCGTCAACGTTGCCATTATCATCAAGCAAGTTAGTAACGTTTCCAATATATGCTTCTGGTTGTTGAACAACTGGCATATTTAAGAATACTAATGATTGACGTAAGTGGTGATTAGCACCAAATCCACTGATAGCACCAGGAGATACACTAACAACAGCGGCAGGCTTTCTATCCCAGATGCTTTGGCCGTAAGGACGTGAACCAACATCAATAGCGTTCTTCAAGTTTGCAGGAACTGAACGATTGTATTCAGGAGTTACAAACAAGACTGCATCAAATTCCTTCATTTTATTTCTGAAAGTAGTGTATTCAGCAGGTACGCTATCTTCTGTATCAATATCCTCGTTGTAAAGTGGCAAGTTGCCAATCTCGATGATCTCTGAATCGTATCCTTCAGGGAATTCTTTCATCAAGTTCTTAGCAATTTGCTTTGAAAATGATCCTTTACGTAAACTACCAACTAAAACCGCGATTTTTTTAGACATGTACATTCCTCCATTAATTAATTAGGTTAAATTCAAATTATCATAAATAAATTTTTTTGACAAAAGATTGTTCTCGTAAATCTCAAAATAAATTTATTCTTAGACTTGAATTACTCAAAACTATTTATTATAAATTTAATCGTTAAAATGTGACCGAATTATGCCATATTTGAGAAATTACTTTGAACAAATAAATGCAACGATTGTCGGATTTATTTTCTAAAAGTCATGATATATGAAATATAATCCTACAAAACGAATAACATTACACCATTGTTACAAAACTAATTGTCTTGCAATGTTTTTTATTATTCGTGTAATATATTTGAAATATAAATCTTGTATAGTTCTCTCTGTTGTTCAAACACATCGGAGGGATTATTTGATTAAGCAATTTAAATTAGAAACCTTATTTTTTACAGGATTAATGTTCGTTAGTTTGACTGGATATACAGCTAATGTATATGCAGACGCTGACAAAGGAGATCACGTAGAAAGCACTGTAAGTATTTCAGATGCTATTAAGGGGAACCATTTAAATACTGATAAAGACGAAATCAAATTAAATAAAAAAGTTTCGTTACCAGGTAAGAAAGAATTCATGCCTGGCATCAAGGGTAGTGAGAAAGATTTCAAGATGAAAGATGTCGCCGCTACTCAACCAGAACCAGAAGTTCAACCAGTTCAAGAAGCAACCCCACAACCAGTTGCTCAAACTGTCGAACAACCTGCAGAACAAACTGCACAAGTACAACAAACAGCACAACCAGCTACAACTACTCAATCGGTTGGAACATTTAAAGTAAGTTTCTATGATCCAGCTGTATTAGGTTCAAATATGGGTTATGACGGTATTGCCGCTAACCTTAGCGTGCTTCCTCGAGGAACACGTGTAAAAATTACTACTGCACAAGGGGACGTGTGGTATAGAACTGTTAATGATACAGGTACATTTGCCTATTCAAACCCACAACAAATTGACGTGGCAATGCCAAACAGTGCCGTACCATCATACGGTATAACATCAGCAACAGTTGAAATTATTGGATAGTTTTATTGGAAGAGTCTGACTGAAGAGTCAGGCTTTTTTGATTTTATAAAACTGACTTATGTGCGGTATGTGAGCCGACTCCGGCCGGAAATCAATTGCCCTTATCGGCCGGAACATGGTGAAGATACTTTGAGCTTTTTTCAAAGCCCGAAAAAATCTCAAAGCTGCCTTTTTATGTAAGTCGCCGTCATCGTCGACTAACATAAACGCCACCATTGGGCCGGGGCATCGATTTCCGTCCTCCGTCTAAATAGTGTTACATCAAACACTCTAAATATAGTTGAAATAAGGAATGCAAACTATACCTGTATAAACTCAAAGTAAGTCTATCAACTGAAATTTTTTCATCGGTTTTTGAACTATGGAGGAGAAAACGCGACGTCACCATATTTCAATTGAATAGAGCTCTAATTTAGAGTTAGACGATAAAACGAAGTGAACAAGACAAGTTCACAGTAATTGCAAACACAGCTAACGTTCATTTTTTTAATGTGGTAAAGGAGATTTTGAACTAACTCTATTTTGATTTCGGGGTGGTGAAGTTCTCGGTCTCAGTAGTGAAATAAATAATGGAACGTAGTCGCCTTTGGCGCGTGTGCTACTGTTTAAAATGTTGGCTACGCCAACGAACGAACCAATGATGCCAGACGAAAGGCAATCGATTTTCGTCCGGAGTCGGGTCTCATACCTCCAGCAAAAAAATTATATCTAAAAAGAATAGCTTTATATGTGTAACAACATCTCAATCTTTTTGTTGTAAAATGGAGTTATCTAAGGAGGCGCTACTATGCAAACATTTGGCGTTACTGATAATAGTATCAACAGCTTGGCTGAATTTGATGAGGCTATGCCTGTCTGTGAACCACATGACATTTTAGTTGAGGTTCAAGGCATCTCAGTCAATCCTGTTGATATTGCAACTCGTAAGAAGTTAACCGATAGTATCAATGGTCCTAAAATTTTAGGATATGACGGCTATGGGAAAGTTACTGATGTTGGCTCAAAGGTCACGAAGTTTTCTAAGGGCGATATTGTTTTTTACGCCGGGGATTATACCCGCGATGGTAGTTATCAAGAATATGAATTAGTTGATGAGAGAATTGCCGCACTTGCTCCTGAAAAAACTGATCTAGCTCACAGTGTGGCTATGCCACTGGTTACTTTGACAGCTAGTGAATTGTTATATGAAAAGTTGAACGTTGATCCAGAAGCCGACAACCACGATAAGACTGTTTTGATTATCAATGGCGCTGGTGGTGTTGGGTCAATCATGACACAATTAGCACATCTGGCTGGCTTAACGGTGATTTCAACTGCCTCCGGTTCAGAAAAAATTAAATGGGTCAAAGATCTTGGCGCCGACTACACAGTTGATCATCATCAAGATTTGATCAAACAAGTACAAGATCTAGGATTTGAAACTGTCGATTACATTGTGGGACTTAGCGACAATGATCCACATTGGTCAGAAATCGTTGAACTTATCAAGCCATTCGGGATTTTTGCTACAATTACTAATTTGAATGAATCAAAGGTAGTTGATCTCAAACAAAAATCAGTCGATTTCAAGTGGGAATGGATGTTTACCAAGGCTAAATACAACATGCCAGACATGACATCGCAAGGTGAATACTTGGCTAAGTTAGCAAAGGGCTTGGATGACGGAACAATCAAGTCAACATTGACAAAAGAGTTCAAGGGATTCAATATCCAAAACATTAAGGAAGCCACGAATCTAGTAGAAGCCGGACATATGATGGGTAAGGTCGTAGTGCTTAAATAGAGAGTGGAGAACAACGGGAGCTACCGAGCATTGCCTAGGGTTGGACGGATTGCGATTTAGGCAATCAGTCAAACCCGTAGCAAGCGGAAGAAGCTGTTGTTTGGAACTCGTTTCAGAATAGAGAGTGGAGTGTACCGGTTAGACTTCGAGCATTGCCTAGGATATGACTTATTGCGAATTGTGCAATCAGTCATATCCGTAGCAAGCGGAAAAGTCTGGTACACGGAACTCGTTTTAGAGTGGAGAACAACGGGAGCTTCCGAGCATTCCCAAATAATTTACCCAATAAAAAAAGCTCAAGACTTTGTCTTGAACTTTATTTTTTAAATCAAATCAAAATGTTTTAAGCCGTTTACGATACCATTGTCTGTATTGTCAGTGGTAATAAAATCGGCCAATTGTTTGACCTCATCGATACCATTTCCCATGGCAACTGAATGATCAGCAAACTTGATCATTGGTACATCGTTTGCGCCATCTCCGAATGCATAGACAGGTTTGTCTTCCATATCCAAACCGGATAATAAATGCTTGATCCCATGCATTTTTGAAACGTCTTTTTGGACTGTATCGATAGAATATTTCCCAGTTTTGAAAAAGTTCAATTCTGGGAATAATTTTTGGTAACGTTCTGGGCCTTCATATGAAACCATAATTACCATTGGAATGTTATGATGTTTATAGAATTCTGGATCTACCTCCGGTTGTTCAATGTGGACCGATCCATAAAATTCTGAGATGATAGGCTTATATTTATATAATTTGGTAACGTCCGCTGTGTGCATGGCAACGGTATCGCCAAATTTTTCAGCCGTATCGATCAAAGCTTCAATCGTTTCGTTATCTAGTGTGCTTTCATAGATAACTTTACCCTCAGATTTGATATATGCACCATTTAAAGTAATATATGAGTCAATACCTGTGGGTCCAAGAACGTGTTGAAGTTCATTTGTTGCACGACCAGTACTAATAACTGGAAGATAGCCGTTGTCGTGGAGTTCATGAACGGCATCGGCAACGGAATCGTCGATTTCAGATTTCGCATTCATCAATGTGCCATCCAAATCGAAGAACACGGTTCCTAAGTAATTTTTGTGCAATGTCAAAGTATTCACCAACTTATTTAAATTTTGTACTTATTACATCTTAACAACTTTTATCCAAACGGGATAGGGTAATTCCTAATTGTTGAATGGAGATTATGTCAATGAAAATATTAATGATAGAAGATAATAAATCAGTTTCCGAAATGATGAGCATGTTTTTTCAAAAAGAAAATTGGGATGCCACATTTGCATACGATGGTAACGAAGCGGTTGAAATATTTAAATCAGCTGCTGACGATTGGGATATGATCACGCTTGATCTTAACTTACCAGGAAAAGACGGAATGGAAGTAGCCAAAGAAATTCGAGCTGTGTCTAAAACAGTTCCAATAATTATGCTGACGGCTCGTGATAGCGAAAGCGACCAAGTCCTCGGACTAGAGTTTGGCGCTGATGATTACGTTACAAAACCATTCAGTCCGATTACTTTAATTGCTAGAATCAAAGCGATTCATCGTCGGAGCGAGAACATTGCTGAAGAAGCATCCAAAAATGGTGCTACCAATGAGAATTCTGAAGAAGATAATACTGAGAAATTCGATATTGATACCGGATTTTTCCAACTCAATGCTGAAACTCGTGAGGCCTATTTAGGTGGCAAGGAGATTCCTGATTTAACACCAAAGGAATTCGATTTGTTGAAGACCTTAGCCAGCAAACCAAAGCGTGTATTTTCACGTGAACAATTGCTAGAACAAGTCTGGGACTATGATTACTTCGGTGAAGAAAGAACTGTTGATGCACATATCAAGAAGCTTCGTCAAAAAATCGAAAAGGTCGGACCTCAAGTTATTGAAACAGTTTGGGGCGTGGGCTACAAATTCGACGACTCTGAGGTAAAGGCTAAATAAGAATGAAATTAATCTATCAGAACATGCTAAGTTTTTTGGTAGTTATTTTGACTACTTTAGGGATCATTCTTTATACGGTTACTAGTACATCAACCACTTGGGAGTACAATCGGACTTACCGCGACCTTGAAGGGTATGCGGGAAATCTAGAGAAAATAGCTCTAACGACCGATCAGAACACTGGTAAGATCCACAACATTACCGGGAACAATATTCATATGGTCGAACAAGTTTTGGCTGACCGTAACGTTCGTTTTGCAATTTTTAACTATCAAAACCAACAAGTTTATCCTGATCAAACTAATGGCGTGACCCATCAACTCAAAGCAAAATATTGGAAAAAGTTGGAGCAGGGAAAGACTGTCCGCAGTACCTCGCAACGTAGCAACGAACAGAGCAATCCCGACTTGAATACCAAGGCTAATATGAATTACGTCTATGTTTTGACGCCTTGGTTCAAGGATGGCAAACTGGTCGCTGCAGTGTGGGCTGGTTCAGATGTCAGTCAGCTGCAGACTAATATTGGCGAGATCAACAACCGACTGTATATTGCGTTGTTGATTTCCCTATTAGCAGCAATCATCTTGAGTTTCTTGCTTTCTAGATATCAAGTTAACCGGATCAATCGCCTCCGTAGCGCAACCAGACGAGTTGCCAATAATGACTTCTCAGTTCACATTGAAAGTAAGAATCGTGATGAACTGGATGACTTAGCGGACGATTTCAATACCATGGTTAAGTCTCTAGAGGCTTCAGATAAAGAAATCAAGCGTCAAGAGCAACGTCGTAAGGAATTCATGGCTGATGCATCTCATGAGATGAGAACGCCGTTAACGACAATTAATGGCCTCCTAGAAGGTCTGGCTTATGATGCCATTCCTGAAGAATCTAAGGGACAAAGTATTGAATTGATGCGTAATGAAACTAACCGTTTGATTCGATTAGTCAATGAGAACCTGGATTACGAGAAGATCAGAACTAATCAGATCACCTTGGCAGAACGTGTCTTTGATGCCAATACGCCACTGCGTGACATCGTGTCGCAGTTGCAAAAGAAGGCAGCCGAGTCTAATGATAATCTGAAGTTAGAGACTCCTGAAAAAGTCTTAAATACTTATGCTGACTATGATCGATTCACGCAAGTCATGTTCAATATTATTCAAAACTCGATCCAATTCACTAACGATGGCGATATTGTCGTTCGTGGCTATCGCGATGAAGACAATCATGCATCAGTCTTTAAGATCCAGGATACTGGTGTTGGTATGTCTGCTGATCAAGTTAAGAATATTTGGGACCGTTATTATAAGGCGGATCCATCTAGAAAGAACCGTAAGTATGGAGAATCTGGATTAGGATTATCAATCGTTCATCAATTAGTTGAAAACCACGGTGGAAAGATTGAAGTGGCAAGTAAATTAAATGTTGGTAGTACGTTTGTCGTTTACTTTTACGATGAAGGATATGCTCACAAGAAAAATAATTCTAAATAAACAAAACATTCTGAAATTTTTCAGAATGTTTTTTATTTTTGCGAGTATAATTTTTTCTATGATTGTTAATTATTCAAGAAGAGGGATGATCCAGTGCGATATAAAAGTTGGCATATTTTTCAACTTCGAGAGATCGGCTTAGCACTGACTTTTATCGGAGGATTTATTGATGCCTATACGTTTGTGCAACGTGGTGGCGTCTTAGCTGCCGGGCAGACAGGAAATCTAATTTTTCTAAGCGTCAATATTGCTCAGCAAAATCTTCCAGGAGCAATGACCAAACTAGCAACTGTGATTGCATTTATGCTGGGAGTTGTGACGGTCAGGGTGTTTGAATATCACATTAAGCCACGTTCTCATTATTGGCGTTCGTTGACATTAGTGGCTGAATTAATTGTCTGTTTAGCGGTATCGATGATGCCAAAATCGATTCCCAATTATGCGATTACGCCGCCACTTGCTTTTGTCATGGCCATGCAGACGACGGCATTTAGTTATATCGCAGGGCACGGATATAACAACGTGTTCTCGACCGGTAATTTGAAAAAAGCGACTAGTGCAATAACTTCCTACGGATTGACTCGAGACAAGAAAGAGTTAGAAACAGCGGTTGTGTATTTTGAATTAGTTTTGAGTTTCGCATTAGGGGCAATTGCCTCGGCATTATTACAAAAAATCATGTTCACAACGACCATAATCGTTGCAGCCATTTTAGTAATACTAGTTGGTAGCTACTATACTTATTTATTATATTTGCGAGAACGATATTTAGATGAACAATAAAAAGTGGCTGTGGCATAACAGCTGTTTTTGACAAAAATGCAGCATAAACGCGTGACAAAACATAGAACTCTACACGTAACTACAAAAAGGAACTAATTCAAAACACGAATTAGTCCCTTTTTTACGTTAATGCTCAAGCTCTGACCATGTTTTGTCACGCTCGCTATTTTTTCGGATTGTTTTTAACGTAATCCCAACTGTCGATTGATGAACGGTCGCCACCTAATTCGGGTGCGTCGGTTCGATACAATCCGGTTGTCGATTGATTATCATTTTTAGAATAGATACTGGTTGACTTGAGACCTAATGCAGAACGTGTATCCAACAAGCGTTGAATTTGGTCCTTATAGTCGTAATCCTTAGGATCAACAGGTTTAAAACCATTTGGTGTGTAAAATCTCAACAAGTTTTTGTTGTTAACTGTATCGGATATTTGGAGTTTTTCATTGACGGCTTGTTGCCATTTGTCGACTTTTGCTTTTAGCTCAGGATCTTTGTCTAAGTCGACTTGTTCACCAGTCTTGTTGCGGTAGACATTGTAGCCACCATCAGAATTTTTTAAGACAGTGTAGTTTGGCGTGACAAAGTTCTTATTTCTAAAGGCAACGATTTGACTGTGATTTTTCGAAAGCAGGTCAGTACCGACTTGAATGTATTGTTTAGTATTGATCCCAGCTAGATGCAAGATAGTTGGCAGTATGTCGATTTCACCGCCATAGGTATGATTTACGCCACCTTTGAGACCTTTCATGTGGATCATGAAAGGAACCCGTTGCAGTTGCGTATTGTCAAAATTGTTCCAAGTTGCTGCTTCGTCAGGATTGATCAACGTTGCCAGAGCTGGGTTTTGAGAATTAGAAATTCCGTAATGGTCACCGTATAAAACGATCATTGAATTATCGTAAATGCCACTGTCTTTAAGATATTGGAAAAATTCTTGCAGCGAGCTATCTAAGTAGTGTGCAGTCTGGAAATAGCCGTTGACCGCCTCATTGTCGGTGTCAGGCTTGGTGAAACCATCGTTGCTCAAATCCTCTTCAGGTAGTTGGAACGGATAATGATTAGTTACAGTAATGAATTTTGCATAAAACGGTTGTTGCAACTGTTCGAGATATTTGACGCTTTCTGAGAGAACTAATTTATCTTTTAAACCATATTCCATACTGGAGTTTTCTGTCTGTTGATTAAAGTATGATTCATCAAAGAAGTAATCGTAGCCCATATTTTTGTAGACGTCGTTACGACTCCAAAAACTACCAATATTTCCATGGAAGACGGCACTAGTGTATCCTTCTTTTTGCCCAAGGATAGCTGGTGCGGCTTGGAAGGTATTGTCAGTTCCTAAACTAGTAAAGAAGGAACCTTCAGGGAGTCCAAACAATCCTGATTCAAGCATTGTCTCGGCATCACTAGTTTTGCCTTGTCCAACTTCATGATAGAAATTATCAAAAGACATCGTATTTTTATCATTGTAAAGACTGTTTAAAAATGGCGTAACTTCTTGTCCATTGACCTTCATCCCAATCAAAAATTGTTGGAAACTCTCAAGGTGGATGATGATAATATTTTTACCCTTAGCCTTGCCAAAATAAACTGGGTTAGGTTGAGCATAGTGACTGTTGGTATATTGGAGAACGTGGTCCATATCTGTTCCAACCGCCGTAGATCTGACCTGCGAATTTTGAGCAGTTTTGATCGAGTCATATCCTAAGTATGAATTGAATCCTAAATACTTAACAATATAAGCACGATCGAAGGTCCGACCTAATAATTGTGGGCGATTGCATTCAGACAACATGAGGTTGAATGAGAAGAACATAACGCCTAACATTGAAATTGCAAAGGCATTTAATTTTCTGAATGGACGTTTATCGATCTTTATAAAATGAGTTAACAATAATACTAGAATTATAATGAAGTCGAGCCAGTAAATGATATCGTGAGGACTAGCCATATTTGCCGCACTAGCGCCTAATCCTTTCGAAACTTTGCCAGCACCTGTAATGGTGTTGAAGGATAAAAAGTCTGTGAATTGGCGATAGTACAAGATGTTTCCATATAATAGAGCAGATTCTAGAAAATAGACGATACCCATGACGATATAAGATATTTTTGCCCGATAAATGTACAGTGCTAAACCAAGCAAGATCGTTGATGTGGCAATGGGATTAATGATCAAAATAATGTGCTGGATCGGATCAGCAATTCCTAATGAAAAATCCTTATAATAGGCGATGACAGTTTTGATCCACAAGAAAAAAATCAGCATCGCCATAAAACCCAAACGGGTACTTAAAAATTTTTTTAATTTAACCATGGAAAAATTCCTTTATAGTTTAAAATTACCTTATATATTTAATTGAAAATATTAAAATTACTTAATATGTAAGTATAATACGTATTAAGTAAAAAATGCGAGAGAATGATAAAAATGATATTTCTAGGACCGCTATATAATTATATATCTAATCTCTACTCAACAAGAATAAATCATTTTCCGCTGATTCGTTTATCTCTCTATGGGGTAGACAAAGCGATTCTTTATACTTTATTCTTTATTTTTTTAAGAATGCTGTGGTTGAGACTTAAACATAAAAAGTCAACGTTTAGCCATGAATTTTGGCTTTCCGCATTTGCATTCTACGTTTTTCTACTATACTCCTTAACAGTCTTTAGGGATGGTTACTTTTTGTGGCAATTCAAATTTTATTGGCATCGATCGTTGTCAGAAATCAATCTAGTGCCGTTTATAGAAACCTTTAAATTGTTAAATGGGCAATCGCCGCTAGATTTCTTCTATAATTTATTCGGCAACATTGTTTGGTTTATCCCAATGGGTATTTTTATCCCGGCTTTAGGCAAAAAAAATCGTGGTTTCTGGCGGGTAGTCCTGATTGGTGCCACTATCTCCGTATCAATTGAGGCTTTTCAGTTTGTATTACGGACTGGAGTGACCGATATCGATGACGTGATAAGTAATACAATTGGAACTGCAATCGGATTTCTGTTATATTTTATTTGTCATATTGTGAAAAAACGTATAAAAGAATTGAAATTATGATGAAAAATGATTAATCTAGTTTTTAGAGACTTGGAGGAGAAGAGAAGAAATGACACATATTAAATTTGATGATTCAAAATTAGGCAAGTTTGTTCATGATAACGAACTTGGTGAAATGCAAGCAATGGTTACTGCTGCTGACACAGAATTACGTGAAGGTACTGGTGCTGGTAACGATTTCCGTGGCTTCCTCGACTTACCTGTAAACTACGACAAAGATGAATTTGCTCGTATCAAGAAAGCGGCTAAGAAGATTCAATCAAACTCAGAAGTATTTGTTGGTATCGGTATCGGTGGTTCATACCTCGGTGCACGTATGGCAATTGATTTCTTGAGTTCATCATTCTACAACGTTAAAAATAATCGCGATGTTCCAGAAGTTTACTTTGCTGGTAATTCAATTTCTCCAAACTACTTATCAGACTTGATCGATGTAATTGGAGATCGTGATTTCAGTATCAATGTTATTTCAAAATCAGGTACAACTACAGAACCATCAATTGCTTTCAGAATTTTGAAGGCTAAATTGGTTGAAAAGTATGGTAAAGAAGGAGCAAAAGAACGTATCTTTGCAACAACTGACCGTGCTAAGGGTGCCTTGAAGAGCGAATCTGATGCAGAAGGCTACGAAGAATTCGTTGTTCCTGATGACTTAGGTGGACGTTACTCAGTACTTTCAGCTGTTGGTCTATTGCCAATCGCCGTTGCTGGTATCGACATCGACAAGTTAATGGAAGGTGCAGCAGCAGCTCGTACTGACTATTCAGACTCAGATATCGAAAAGAACGATGCATACAAATATGCAGCACTTAGAAATATCTTGTACCGTAAAGGTTATACCACAGAATTGCTTGAAAACTACGAACCAAACCTTCAATACTTAGGTGAATGGTGGAAGCAATTAATGGGTGAATCAGAAGGTAAAGACCAAAAGGGTATCTATCCTTCATCAGCTAACTTCTCAACTGACCTTCACTCATTAGGTCAATACATTCAAGAAGGTCGTCGTAACTTGATGGAAACTGTAGTTATGATCGACAAGCCAAGACATGACCTTGAAATTCCTTCAGAAGAAAAAGACCTTGATGGTTTGAAGTATCTTGAAGGCAAGACAATGGACTTTGCTAACAAGCGTGCATACGAAGGTGTTGTATTAGCACATACTGATGGTGGCGTTCCTGTTATGAGTGTTCACATTCCAGAACAAGACGCATTTACATTAGGATACTTGATCTACTTCTTCGAAGCAGCAGTTGCAATTTCAGGTTACTTGAACGGAATCAACCCATTCAACCAACCAGGTGTTGAAGCATACAAGAAGAACATGTTCGGATTACTTGGCAAACCAGGATTTGAAGAACTAGGAAAAGAATTAAACAAACGTCTATAAAATAAGAGAGTGAAAATGCTGGGTGTATTTTGAGCATTGCCCAGAATAGGGTAGATTGCGATTTAGACAATCAGGATGTTCGCAACTCGTTTCAAAAAGGGAGAATGCAATTGCATTCTCTCTTTTTTGATGACCAAATTAAAATAGCCTCCGTTTGGGAGACTATTTTAATCTAATTCTGCGTGTACCATTGGTTTGCGCTTACTGAGCAAAATACCTTGATAAGTAAAAAATGCGAATCCGTTTCGATCACGACCGCGTTTTTCTTCTGGCAAGTCGTGGAAATTGTCATAGCAACAAATTGCTGCTCTTGATAAGCTATGCTGTTTGCCACAACAACATAAAACTTGATTTTTGCCATCGAGTACTGTTACTTGCATCTTAGGGTCCTCTTTATATGACAACTTAGTCCCAGGCTGAATATTCAGATATTTGAAGGTTCTGTTTGGGCGTGTGCCGATTTTTCTCTTGATGTGTTTGATCTCTTTGCCGGTAATGAATGAGTTGATTTCTTCAGGATGGACCAATCGAGCATCTTCATCATTAAACTTCAATAATTCAAAAATATACTTAACTTGATTGAAGGTGCATAGAAAAAATTCTTTGTCGGTGCTTTCCCGTTTTTCCGATAACGCCTTGTGGAGCAGTCGTTCAGCACGTTTATAATTTTTTAAATATACAGCAAAATCTAATAAAGTCGGATTGCCGTCTGGGAATCCTGTGTTGTTGAATTGGTGCATGCGATTTTTTAAATTACGAGTTTGACCGATCTTGTATTTTCCAGGAAAACTTTTGTTCTCACAAACATATACATATCCAAAATCTTTATCAGAATCCATTGAATCTGTCCTTCCAGTATTGTTATTAGTATGAATATACGTAAATAATTATATCGCATGATATGTATTTAAACTTAAAATATCATAATATTTTGATTAAATAATGCAAAAAACGAATGCCGAAAATTTCTGGCATTCGTTTTATTTGATAATGCTGTTAGGCTTTTTAGTCATAAAATGCTTTGAACCATAAATAATATGGAAGTAGATCGATAAATCGAGCATGTCCCGATTCAAACTTCTTAGGAATGGCCATTCTCGGCGTGAACTCTTCCAGACAGAACCGTCATTGGGATTACTCAAATATTCGGTGACGACTTTGGGCTTGTCTAAGAAAATACCAGATGAGTAAAGGTAATTAGAATAGTCATAGAAAAATTGATAAGTCTCAGGCTTGTTAATGTCGTCTCTAAGTTGTCGGACGCGATCAATCGCAAAATTCATACCTTGACGCATAATTTTAGCACCGGTTTTTGAATCCTTGGTATAGGCAAATAACTCTTCAAAAAATTTCTGATAGGAATTAATTTCTGATAGGGAGAGGTATTGTCTGGGATGAATCTTGAATGGATAGTCCCATTCGGTAAAATCGTAGTCCCACTTCTGGCCGACCCAAATAGTATAAGGAAGTTCCAAAAATATTTGCGTAAGGTCCCTGGCAAAATATTCGTTGATTATCTCTGGATAGTCACGTGGTAAAAGCTTCTTAATCTCCTTATTTAGTTCAGGAGTGATAGTTTTATCCTCGGTTATTTTAAATAACTTATCCCAGTTGGATTCTGAAAGCAGGTCAGGCTTTAACATCTTAACTTGTTTCAACTGCACGGGAGCAGAATTCATGGTATATCCGGCATCAAAGGTATTGTAGACGAGTTGTAGAGTCTGGACGAAGTGTCCACCTAATGAATGTCCTAAACCGAATAGTTTGCAGTCGTCGCCAATTTGGTCTTTGATGAAGTGGATGAATTGTTTTGCCGCATCCATTTGATCAAGATCGATGTTGTTACCAATAAGAATGGCATTAACGTTGTAATCCCAATCCTTATATCCTTCAAGTATATATTTTTCCATGCGCTTACGACGGGAACGCTCAGTGTAATCCATATCTGCTTCCGTACCTTTAAAAGTTACGTAGCATTCATGAATCCCGTCAATTTCGATTTCGTAGGCAATCCCAGAAAAGCCACATTTTTCCGCTTCAGGGACGATTTCACGTGCATCGAATGATTTAACGTATTTTGGAATCCGATGGATTTGAGTGTAAATCAGGTATTTTAAATAGCTTTCTGTTTCAAAGTCTTCATATAAGTAACGATCATAATCGAACTGGAGCAATTCAGTCCGAAAATCCAAACTGTTAAGGAGTTCCTGTGGTTGATAAGGATTGGATCGTTTGTAGGAAAGCTCAGGTTTGTTATCGTGGATCAAGATGATCAATTGAGTTAGATATCCCTTGCTAAGCGTGATGTTTTCATCGTCGATCAACGTGATCAAATTTTTGAGCTTATTGATCTTACGATTCCTACGTGGCGTTGACGATGCATTCTCGTTATGAGTATCGTCAATGTTTTTTAATTTCAAAGCTTTATCGATCAGTTCTGGGTGGAGTTCTTTATTAGTAGTGAAGATCTCGTCGCGGACATCGATCGTCTTATTTAAAATAAGGTTAGTCAGTCGAGTCTTTTCACGGTTTAAGTAACGGTAGCTAAAATATAATCGTTTATTTTGTGGTAATAGCTTCTTACTGTCTTTTTTGTTGAAGGTGAGTGGAATTGCCTTATGAGCCCGAAAATTCAGTAATTCGAATTGGGAATAAATCTGGAGCAATTTCTCAGCGGTAGTTAGTAGATCATTCATTTGTTCACCATAGTCTTCCTAGTCTAAACGAACTATACTTATTTTAACAAAAATAATCTAAATGAAAAAAATTAAAATTATTTCACATTTGTGGTATACCACACTTGTAATATATCACAAATGTGCTATACTATTATTTGTGGAGGATAAGCATCATGTATATAGATATCAAATCGTATTTAAAAGACAATAATTTATCGATTTATGTAATTGCCAAAAAGAGCGGGTATGGATATACCACTTTGCATAAATCTTTTAACAAAAAACAATCTTCCGCGACATCATTAAACATTAGAGATATACATGCAATTGCCAAGGCACAGGACTTGGAGATGTGGAGAGTTCTGCGTGAATTGGAAATGCATTATCTTAAATAGGGAGGTCATATTATATGGCTAGATCATTTTGGGATGAAGACCCATTTTCAAATAACAACATGGACGACATTTTTAATAGATTTTTAAGCACAAACGGACAGGGTAATTCAGGCACCAAATACTATGTAAATGGACATGAATTAACACCTGAAGAATTAGCAAAATATCAAGAAGCAAAACAAGGAACGCAAATTCCAGTAAATAATCAAGAACCAGCAAATAGTCAACAAGGCATATTAGGTAAATTAGGACGTAATCTTACACAAGAAGCTAAAGATGGAAAACTTGATCCAGTAATTGGACGTGAAAAAGAGATCCAAGAAACTGCTGAGATCTTAAGCAGACGTACTAAGAATAATCCCATTTTAGTTGGTGATGCCGGTGTTGGTAAGACTGCTGTTGTAGAAGGACTAGCACAAGCTATCGTTAAGGGTGACGTACCAGAAGCCATTAAAGACAAGCAGATCATTTCTGTTGATTTATCTTCACTTGAAGCAGGTACGCAATACCGTGGTTCATTTGAAGAAAATGTTCAAAACTTGATCAAAGAAGTTGAGGAAGCAGGCAACGTCGTATTATTCTTTGATGAAATTCATCAAATTATTGGTGCTGGAGCATCAGGTGGCGAAGATGGCAGCAAGGGCTTGGCTGACATTATCAAACCAGCTTTAAGCCGTGGTGAACTATCGATCATCGGTGCTACAACACAAGACGAATATCGTAATACCATCATGAAAGATGGAGCATTGGCTAGAAGATTCAATGATGTAACAATCAACGAACCTAGCAAAGAAGCTTCATACCAAATTTTGAAGGGATTACGTAGTGCCTACGAAAACCATCATCATGTAAAATTACCAGATGATGTTTTAAAGGCCGCCGTTGATTACTCAGTTCAATACTTGCCACAAAGATCATTGCCAGATAAGGCAATCGACTTAATGGATATGACAGCTGCTCACTTGGCAGCAAAGCATCCAGTCACTGACAAAGTAACTTTGGAAAAAGACCGTAAGGCTGCAGAAGCTGATAAGGAAAAAGCAGCCCAGCAAGAAGATTTTGAAAAAGCTGCTTCGTTAAAACAAAAGATTGAAGATATCGACAAGAAATTAGCTAATGGCGACGTTGAACCAGAAGAAACAGTCGCTACAGTCAACGATATAGCTGAATCAGTTCAAAGATTGACTGGTGTTCCGGTTTCTCAAATGGGAACTAGTGATATCGAAAGATTAAAGGGAATGAGTAAACGTTTAAAGAGCAAGGTCATTGGCCAAGATAAGGCTGTTGATATGGTCGTTAGAGCAATTCGTCGTAATCGTGCCGGATTCGACGATGGCGACCGTCCAATCGGTAGCTTCTTATTCGTTGGACCAACTGGCGTTGGTAAAACTGAATTAGTAAAACGTTTGGCAGGCGATATGTTTGGCAACGAACATGCCATCATTCGTTTGGATATGTCTGAATATTCAGACCTAACTGCGGTATCTAAATTGATCGGTACATCAGCCGGTTACGTTGGATATGAAGATAACGGCAACACTTTGACTGAAAAAGTAAGACGTAATCCTTATTCAATTGTTCTACTTGATGAAATTGAAAAAGCTAACCCACAAGTTCTAACATTACTACTACAAGTAATGGATGATGGTCGTTTGACTGACGGACAAGGTAATGTCGTCGACTTCAAGAATACAATCATTATTGCAACTTCAAATGCTGGATTTGGTAACGATACTAAGAAAGACGAAAAATTAATGGACAAACTAGCTCCATACTTCCGTCCCGAATTTTTGAACAGATTCAATGGAATCGTTGAATTTACACATCTTACCAAGAAAGATCTTAACCAAATCGTTGACCTATTACTCGACGATGTAGAAGCTAACTTAGCTAAAAAAGGTCTCACATTATCAATTAGTAAAGAAGCTAAATCATGGTTGATCGATCAAGGATACGATGAAGCAATGGGTGCAAGACCATTACGTCGTGTGATCGAACAACAAATCAGAGATAAAGTTGCAGAATTTTATCTTGATAACTTGGACGTTAAAAATCTACAAGCAGACTTAGTTGATGGAACTATTAAAATCAGTGCCGCAACTAAACAAGCTGCTTAATACAAATAAAAAAGTTGAGATGATTTCATCTCAACTTTTTTTTATGCTTAATTTTCAAATTCTTCTACATAATTATCAATATCTTCTAAGTAGAATTGCTTTTGCTTATCACTGATCCAAGCAGTTTCAAACGAGTTCTTAGCTAAAGTAACTAACTGTTGTGGAGTGACCTTATATTCATTTGCCAATGCTGCATAGTTATCGGCAATGTATCCACCAAAGTAAGCAGGATCATCTGAATTGATTGAGACTTTAACGCCTTCATCTAAGAGATCGAGGATTTCGTCACCTTTCAAATCATTATCGGTGATCAGTTCATTCGATAGTGGACATGAGGTCAAGCCTAAATGCAATTGATTGACCCAGTCGACTAAATCTTTATTTTCGACGATGTTAGTTCCGTGGTCCAATCGTTCAACGTTGATAATTTCTAGAGCTTGTTTGATATGGTCAATTGAATCAATTTGATCGACATCTGCATGCATCGTGATGTGATAACCTTGTTCAACCGCCATACTGAAGGGTTGCATGAATTTTAGTGGTGGATTGTGATGCTCATCAGAATCTAAGCCAATACCAAGAATCTTATTGCGGTATGGTTGAACAGCATGCAACAAGTCCATTGCAGACCTAGCTGACATATCACGCAAGAAACACATGATCAAATGAGCATCAATTCCAAATGCACGTGCATCGACACAGGCTTGATAAAAGCCGTCGATGACAAATTGCAATGGAACGCCACGGACGATGTGAGCTTGTGGATCGAAGAACATTTCAGTATGCAAAACTCCTTGAGAGGCTGCTTTTTGAAGGTAAGCCATTGCTAATTCATAAAAATCTTCTTCCGTTTGTAGGACGTCCATACCTGGATAGTAGACAGCTAGAAATGACGCTAGATTCGAATAGTGGTAAGTTTTTTCAACATCTTCAACGGTTTCTTGTCCAATATCGATATGATTTTTTTGAGCCAATTTAAGTTTTAACTCTGGCTCCAAGGTTCCCTCCAAATGAACATGAAGTTCGGATTTTGGTAAACCATTTATGAATTCACGACTGACTCTTTTAGGTAACATTGATTCACACTCCAATTGTTGTGTCTGATTTATTTATCCAATATCCTATACGCTTTATTCTGAAAAGACAAGTACTTGAGTAACAAAAATATAAATAATCACGAACAATATCCAAATATTAATACGCAATGTTTCGGTTTTTCTTGCAAAAACTATTATTATTTGTCATACTGTGGTTATTCAATAAGTAATATTTTAAGGGGCGTAATAAATTGGATCTTTCAAACGGAAACAACAATCAGAGTTTTGTTGAACGTCTGTTTCATTTAAATGAAAATGGAACAACCGTCAAACGTGAAATTCTAGCTGGTTTAACGACATTTGTCTCAATGGCATATATTTTGTTCGTTAACCCACAAGTTTTAGGCACTGCAGGAATGGACAAGGGGGCAGTTTTTACTGCTACTGCATTGTCAGCAATATTAGGTTCAGTTTTAATGGCTTTATTAGCTAATTATCCAATCGCAATTGCTCCAGGTCTTGGGGACAATGCGTTCTTTACTTACTCAGTTGTTTTAGCCATGGGTATTCCTTGGCAGACAGCGATGGCAGGTGTTTTCGTATCAAGTATTATTTTCTTGATCATCTCTGTCTTAAAAATTCGTGAGATCGTTATCGATTCGATCCCACATGACCTTAAACTGGCAGTTGCTGCTGGTATTGGTATCTTCATTGCATTCGTTGGATTGCAAGGCGGTGGCTTGATCACTGCAAGTAAGTCAACACTTGTAACTATGGGTTCATTCACTGTTCCAACAACTTGGCTAACTATTTTCGGTTTAGTTGTTACCGGGATTTTGATGGCCAAAAAGGTTCCAGGTTCAATCTTCATTGGTATGATTTTAACGACTGTTTTAGGATTAGCTACTAAGTTGATTCCACTTCCAAGTCACGTTATTTCAACGATTCCAAGTTTGAAACCAACATTTGGTGTTGCTATTCAACATCTTGGCGATATTAAACAACCACAGCTTTGGGCCGTTGTTTTGATCTTCTTATTAGTTGCATTCTTCGATACAGCCGGTACTTTGATTGGTTTAGCTGAACAAGCCGGATTCATGAAGAATAATAAAATGCCAAGAATTGGTCGTGCATTGATGGCCGACTCAGTTTCAATGTTAGGTGGAGCTGTTATGGGTACAACACCAACTGCAGCTTATGTCGAATCATCAGCAGGTATTGCCATTGGTGGTAGAACCGGTCTGACATCATTAACAGTCGGTGTAATGTTTGCACTAGCAATGTTTTTCTCACCACTGCTTTCAGTCGTAACATCAAACGTTACCGCACCAGTTCTAATCATCGTTGGTATTTTAATGGCTCAATCAATGAAATACATCGATTGGGAAAAATTCGAAATTGCTATGCCAGCTTTCTTAACAATCGTTGGAATGCCATTAACGTATAACATTTCATACGGAATTGCCTTTGGATTTATCGCATATCCAATGACAATGATCGCAGCAGGTAGACGTAAAGAAATCAACCCAGTAATGTACATCTTATTCTTCGTATTCTTACTGTTACTATATGTAATCAACGTCTTGCCAAAATAATTAGGAAAACGCAAAAAGGTACGAACCCAAGCAGGTTCGTACCTTTTTTTTACGCAGATTTTCCGTTAGATACTGATAAACTTTCACAATCATATTTGTTATTAAACAATGCGTTAATTGCTGCTCTAGCAAGAGTAGCACGGTTAATATTAAATTGATTCTCGCCAATTTTTCGATAATCAGTGTCATGCGTGACTACCGAAGTTTCAGGTCCATTTTTAATCAATCCAGGTCTAAATATGGTGAAATCTAAACCAGATTTTTTGTACCAAGAAAGCTTATTAAGTTGGTTTTGGGTATATTCCGGATACATTGTTCTAACCGCGGACAGATATTGGTTGTCACCAGATAGGTATTCACCATAGATCCCACCAGCAGAAATATCAACGACATGTTTGATATTTGTTTTAGTATCTTTGATAGCTTTGATCAAAATTGGAGTATATTCTCCAGTACCTAAACCGCCGATAGAATTGTAAATGTAATCTACATCGACTAACGCCCGAACGTAATCCTCATAGTTAGAGCCATCGCCAATGATAATATCAAATTTATGCCGTTGTTCCATTGGCAATTTGTTAATATTGCGAACGAATAATCGTAGGTGAACATCAGAATATTCAGTATTCATCATCTTGATGAATGCCTGAGCAGTGGGAGAGCTGGCTCCGAGAATTAAAACAGTACTCATAAACATCATTCTCCTTATAACTTTGATTTTGCAAGTGATCATTATAGACGTTCGAGTGGACTTGAAGGCAAGAGAAGAGTATTAAAACATGGTCAAAAATCACAACAAGGCAACCGACATATAACCAAGAAGTGAATAAAATATGTAATCGCAAGTGATGCGAAGCATCACTGAGAAATAATCAACAAAGAAAATTTAGACCCAATTAAAGTTTACGACTACAAACGATGCATACCTTATTTCAAAAAATACATAGAGATTTTGAATTAACGATGTTTAGACTTCGGGGTGGTGGAGCGTTCGGCCTAAGCCGTGAGATTTGCGTTAGCAATGCGAAGCAGTGCTTAGGCAAAGGTGCAGCTTGGAAATTGTTGCGGTCTTTGCAATAAGTTTCAAGTGTACCCACAGCGTTCCAGCGCCGAGGAGCGGAACCACCCCGAAGTCGGCCCTCATACCACACAGAAATAAGTTTAAGCAAACCAACAACCAAAAAAAGTCGGAACAAGAAAAATTAATTTCTTGTCCCGACTTTTTTAATACTTATTTACCTGATTCATATTTTGATAACTTAAATTCAACATGGTCCTTATTGTGAAGCTTCTTCTTGTTGGCACCAACGTTAACTTGTTTCTTGTTAACAGTGTATGTCCAGTAGATTTGCTTCTTGTCGTTTTGCTTGTGACCATCGATAGAAGTGATATAACCCTTGCTTTCTGATACTTTCCAGCCCTTTTTAAGACCCTTCATAACAGAATCGTTTTTCTTAAGAGTGATAGTCTTTTTGCCAATTTGTTTCTTATTATTCTTCAAAGTATAAGTAACTTTGATGTTGTTATTATTGCTCTTTGCTTGAGCTGTTGTAGCAGGAGCTGCAAGTCCGATCAATAGTAAAAATGCGAATAGAAACGAAGCTAGTTTTTTCATGATTTTCCCCCAAATTTTGTTAACTTCTGGTAATCATTGTAACACTAAATTTCAGTCTCTTTTCAAAATAATCGAGAACGGCCTGCAAAGAAGTTTCAAGGTCGTCAATTCTGCCAACTAAAAATAATGAGCCACTAAAACGGTCTAAAAAGGCAACTTTAACATCGCCGGATTTAATCGCAATGTCACCTGCAATGATCGTTGATTCAGCGGGTGTTAGCGTAATGATTCCGATTGGATCAGTCGTGTTCAAAGCACCTAATTTTTCATATAAGTCTGGATTAGGATTAGCCATAATGTGTGCCAAGGTGATCTGTTTACCAGGAACGTATTCCTGGATTATTCTTTCAGGGAATTTTTCATCATTCATGTGCAAGTTCCTGATTTCTTTCATTGATTAATTGTTTAAATTCGTTGAACTGTTGATCCATAACATCAATCGATTTTTGTGAAGTTAAATTTCCATTCTCATCGAACAAATCTTGAGCGTTAGTTACTAAACATTCAATCGAACGAGTTACTCGAGAATTGATCATGGGAGATTCTAAAACTTGACGTAATTGCATTTGGGCACGAACAGTTCCAAGTGGACCAGTTGAAGCTCCCATTAGCATGACCGGCTTATGCCAAAGCAGGTGAGGGACCATCGAACACCAATCGATGGCGTTTTTAACATTTGCCGTCATCCCGTGATTGATCTCCGGAGTAGCGATTACCAATCCATCTGCTGATTGAATGCTTTGGCACATATACTTCACTTTGGAAGGAAAATCTTCATATTTCATAAATTTTAAAAATGGTAGGTCGTCAATATCTAAAATTTGCAAATTCATTTCATTAATATACTTTTTACGAAGAAAATTTATCAAATATTGATTATAAGAACCCGGCTTACTACTGCCACAGAAGGCTACGATCTTGAAACTCACGATGATCACTCCTATTTTGTTTGTCACTTCACATATTATATTTAGTGTCACATTATTGTACATGATGGTCAATATCTTGAAAAAGTTTTCTTTACTCTACCACCGTAAATGTTGATATATCAAGCGTGAAAGCGTTAAAACAACAAGAAATTGCAAAAATATCAATTTTTTTTGCAAGGGTTTTCATTATCTAGTCGAATATTACATCACCCACTATTGTGAAATATGTGATAACAATGCAATGGAACCGTATTCCATCAGGATTATTATTGTGAAATTAAAAATCAATGGAGTTCCAATATCATGCCCTTGTTAAAAAAGTAACAACTTTTTCATAAAATTTATCTTATACTACAAGAGTATTCAATTTTTAATTAATGGAGGTACTAATTATGGCACTCGAAGCCTTAGGTTTGGTAGAAACGAGAGGATTGGTCCCAGCTATTGAAGCTGCTGATGCAATGCTCAAAGCAGCTAACGTAACCCTAGTTGGCGAACAAAAAGTTGGACATGGACTAGTTACAATCATGGTTCGTGGTGATGTTGGTGCAGTTAACGCATCTGTTGATGCAGGTGTTTCAGCCGCTGAAAACATTGGCGAAGTTACATCTAACTACGTAATTCCTCGTCCACACGAAGATGTTGATAAGCTAATCGCATTAGAAACTGCAAAGAAATAGGAGACTAATCAATGCAGACGCCTGATGAAAATGAATTAGTTGAAAAAGTTCTAGCTCAGGTCCTAAGAAACAATGTTGTTGATAACAAACGGAAAGTAGGTGTGAGTCGCTTGAGTTCATCTATTAATGGAGTAACAGAATTTATTGGAACAGCACCGATTGGAGATACGATCGGAATGGCCATTGCAAATGTTGATCCTGAATTATTGAAGAATCTTCATGTTGACCATCCATATAGATCAATCGGTATTCTATCCGCAAGAACCGGTGGCGGACCACAAATTATGTCAATGGACGAAGCAGTTAAGGGTACTAATACACAAGCTATTAGTATTCAAATGCCTCGTGATACTAAAGGAGGAGCTGGACATGGTTCTTTGATCATTGTCGGTGGCGATGACGTTTCTGACGTTCGTCAAGCCGTACATATCGCATTAAAGAACGTTCCAAAGCACTTCGGGGATGTTTATAACACTCCTGCAGGACACTTGGAATTACAATACACAGCTCGTGCAAGTCAAGCATGTAACTTAGCTTTCGGAGCTCCCGAAGGTAAGGCTTACGGATTGATTGCTGGTGCCCCAGCTGGTATCGGTGTTGTCATGGCCGATGTTGCTATGAAAGCTGCTAATGTTGAAGCACTTTCATTTGCATCACCTGCACATGGAACAAGTTTTTCAAACGAAGGTATTCTACACATTTCTGGTGAGTCAGGAGCTGTTAGACAAGCAGTTCTTTCTGCCCGTGAAGTTGGTATCAAGTTATTGAGCCAATTAGGTGGTACACCAACAAATGATTATCCTTCATATATCTAAATAACGAAAAAATATATCCAGACGTGAGGTGGATAATTTGAAGAGACAAAAGAGATTTGAGGAGTTGGAAAAAAGACCAGTTCATGAAGACGGTTTCGTTGATGAATGGCCTGAAGAAGGTTTCGTTGCAATGGACGGACCTTACGATCCCAAACCTAGTGTAAAAATTGAAAATGGTGAAATTGTTGAATTGGATGGTAAGAAAAAAGAAGATTTCGATTTGATCGATAGCTTCATTGCTAAACATTCAATCAACAAAGACACAACTGAAAAAGTACTTGCCATGGATTCACAAAAGATCGCCAACATGTTGTGCGATCCTAATGTTACTCGTGACAAGATCATCCCAATTACTACCGGATTTACACCTGCAAAGGCTGCCGAAGTAATCGAACAACTTAATTTCGTTGAAATGATGATGGCTACTCAAAAGATGCGTCCACGTAAGACACCAGCAACACAAGGACACGTTACAAACATTCGTGATAATCCTGTTTTGATTGCTGCTGATGCTGCTGATGCAGCCTTGAGAGGTTTTCCTGAACAAGAAACAACAACAGCCGTTGCTCGTTACGCACCATTAAATGCCATTTCAATCATGGTCGGTGCTCAAACTGGACGTCCTGGTGTTCTTACACAATGTTCAGTTGAGGAAGCTGAGGAATTGAGTTTAGGTATGCGTGGTTTTACTGCTTATGCCGAAACAATTTCCGTTTATGGTACTGAACAAGTATTTACCGATGGTGATGATACACCTTGGTCCAAAGGATTCTTAGCATCATGTTATGCATCCCGTGGACTAAAGATGCGTTTCACATCTGGTTCAGGTTCAGAAGTTATGATGGGATATGCCGAAAAGAAATCAATGCTTTATCTTGAAGCACGTTGTATTTTCATCACAAAAGGTTGTGGTGTACAAGGTCTTCAAAATGGTGCTGTTTCATGTATCGGTATCCCCGGAGCTGTTCCTTCAGGTATTCGTGAAGTTCTAGGTGAAAACCTTCTATGTATGGCAATGGATATTGAATGTGCTTCTGGTAATGACCAAGCATTCTCACATTCAGACATTCGTAGAACTGAAAGATTATTGGGTCAATTCCTTGCCGGAACTGATTACATTTCATCAGGTTATTCGTCAGTTCCTAACTATGACAATACCTTTGCTGGTTCAAACATGGATGCAACTGATTATGACGACTACTATGCTATGCAACGTGATTTGAAGGTCAATGGTGGTTTGGTCCCTGTTAAGGAAGCAGACATCATCAAGGGTAGAAACAAAGCTGCTAAAGCCTTGCAAGCTGTCTTCAAGTCACTAGATCTTCCTGAGATCACTGACGAAGAAGTTGAAGCTGCTACTTATGCATTTACTTCAAAAGATATGCCAGAACGTAACATGGTTGAAGATATGAAAGCTGCTCAAGACATCATGGATAGAGGAGTTACAGGTATCGACATCATCAAAGGTCTTTATGCAGGTGGCTTCACAGATGTTGCCCAAGCCGTATTGAACCTTCTACAACAAAGAATTGCCGGTGACTTCCTACAAACTTCAGCTATCTTTGATAAAGACTGGAACGTTATTTCAGCCGTAAATAATACAAATGATTACAACGGTCCTGGCACTGGATATCATATCGATGACGAGCTATGGAGCAAGATCATTGATATTCCAATGGCAATCAACCCATCAGATGTATAAAAAGATAGTATGAAGGGAGGTCCAAATTTATGAGTGAAGAAATTAATGAAAAATTATTAAGAGACATAATCCGTCAAGTTATTGCCGAAACAAAATCAACTGACAAGAAAGTTGACTTCCAAGGTGGTAATTCAAGTAGTGCTACTAATTCTGCAACTGCTACAGCAACAAAACCTGCACCAGGTACAGATGCACCACTTCAACTAGACTGGTTCAAACATGTTGGTCCAGCTAAGAAAGGTACTTCAACTGACGAAGTTGTCGTTGCTGTTCTTCCTGGATTTGCGGAACATATGACTGAAAACTTGAAAGGTATCAAACATAAAGATATTCTTCGTCAAGTTACAGCCGGAATTGAAGAGCAAGGACTCAAAGCTAGAGTTATCAAAGTTTACCGTACAGCCGATGTTTCATTCGCCGGTGCTGAAGGTGACCAATACTCAGGCTCAGGCGTTGCAATCGCTATTCAATCTAAAGGAACAACTATTATTCATCAAAAGGATTTGGAACCATTATCAAACCTTGAATTGTTCCCTCAAGCACCAGTTATTGATTTAGATACTTATCGTGCTATCGGTGCTAACGCAGCCAGATATGCCAAAGGTGAATCACCTACACCTGTTCCAACTGTTAATGATCAGATGGCTCGTGTTAAGTATCAAGCTAAATCAGCTTTGATGCACATTAAGGAAACAAAATATGTTGTACCTGGAAAGGGACCAGACGAAATCGAAGTTAACTTCGACTAATCTAGCAGGTGGTATAAATGACAGAAATAAACGATTTAATTAGCAAAATTGTTAACAACGTTCAAGAAGAACAAGCTAACAGCTCATCAAATACAACCGCAAGTTCACAATCAACAACTGCAACTGCTGGCAAAACAATGACTGCTGCTGATTACCCATTCTTCCAAAAACATCCTGATCTAGTTAATGCCCCAACTGGCAAAAACGTTAAGGAAGTTACTTTGGAAGCCGCAATCAACGGTCAAGTTAAACCAGAAGACTTACGTATTTCACCAGCTACATTAAAAGCTCAAGGTCAAATTGCTGCGAGTGCTGGTAGACCATCAATTCAAAGCAACTTTGATCGTGCTGCTGAATTAACAAAAATTCCTGACGAACGTGTTCTTGAAATGTACAGTTCACTTAGACCTTACCGTTCATCAGAGCAAGAATTGTTAGACATGGCAGACGAACTCGAAAACAAGTATGGTGCAAAGATTTGTGCTAACTTCGTTCGTGAAGCTGCAACAGAATACAAAAAACGTAAGAAACTCAAAGGAGATAACTAGTTTAACGCTAGTTAGTGATTAATTTGCAAAGAGTAATTGGCGTTGATATAGGTAATTCATCTACTGAAGTTGTGTTAGCTGAAATTGCAAATGATGGGTCTATTAATTTCATAAATTCCAACATTGCTGAAACTACTGGTATCAAAGGTACCAAGCAAAACATGATGGGAATTAGAAATTCGATCAATGGATTGCTGACAAAAAGCGATATTACCATTGACCAAGTTGATTTGATCAGAATCAACGAAGCAACTCCTGTTATCGGGGATGTTGCTATGGAGACAATTACTGAAACTGTTATCACCGAGTCAACTATGATTGGCCACAACCCCAAGACGCCAGGCGGTGTTGGAGTTGGTATCGGTTATACAATTGATATTCGTGATTTAGCAGAAAAAGGACAAGATGGTCGCGACTACGTGGTGATCGTTCCTAAGGAATTAGACTTTGGGGACGTAGCTAAGTTGATCAATACATATTGGCAACATGGCTACCACATTACAGCTGCTATCTTGCAATCAGACGATGGGGTTTTAGTTGATAATCGATTAGATAAGACTATCCCAATCGTTGATGAAGTTGCCTTCATCGATAAGATACCGGTAAATATGTTGTCGGCCGTTGAAGTTGCTGATAAAGGTAAGGTTATTTCACAATTATCTAACCCTTACGGTATTGCAACAGTCTTCAATCTATCTTCTGAAGAAACTAAAAATATTGTTCCAGTTTCACGTGCTTTGATCGGTAACAGATCCGCGGTTGTTATCAAGACTCCAAAGGGTGACGTTAAAGAAAGAGTCATTCCTGCAGGTTCGATCACAATCCATGGTAAGCCAGCTCCTAAGACAGTTGGTCTATCAGGTGGTGCAAACAAGATCATGGAGGCTGTTTCATCATTTGATCAAATCGATGATGTTACAGGTGAAGCCGGAACTAACATCGGTGGCATGCTTGAGCGTGTTCGTGAAACGATGGCTAAGTTGACTGATAAGCAAATGGATGACATTGCTATTCAAGATCTACTTGCAGTTAACACCTCAGTTCCAATCAACGTTAAAGGTGGTCTGGCAGGCGAGTTCTCAATGGAACAAGCTGTTGGAATCGCATCAATGGTTAAGTCAGATCATTTGCAGATGTCAATGATCGCAGATGAAATGGAAAAAGCCTTTGGTGTCCACGTTGAAATTGGTGGTGCTGAAGCTCAATCAGCTATTCTTGGTGCCTTAACTACGCCAGGAACATCAGCTCCAATGGCCATTTTGGACTTGGGTGCTGGTTCGACTGATGCATCGATCATCAATCCTGATGGCGAATCTGTTGCGATTCACTTGGCAGGTGCCGGTGATATGGTTTCAATGATCATCAATTCTGAACTAGGATTAGACGATATTTACTTAGCTGAAGATATTAAAAAATATCCGCTAGCAAAAGTAGAAAGTTTGTTCTTCATTCGCCACGAAGACGGAAGCGTTCAGTTCTTTGACAAAGCATTGCCTGGTAATTTATTTGCTAAGACAGTTGTTGTTAAGCCTGACGGTTTTGTCCCAGTGCCTGGTGATCTAAGTATTGAAAAAATTAAAACTATCAGACAAACAGCTAAGAAACGTGTCTTTGTTGAAAATGCCATTCGTGCATTGAAGCATGTTTCTCCAACTGGAAATATTCGTGATATTCCATTCGTAGTTATTGTCGGAGGGTCTGCACTAGACTTTGAAATTCCACAATTAGTTACTGATGAATTATCGCATTACAACTTGGTTGCTGGACGTGGAAACATTCGAGCAATCGAAGGCCCACGTAATGCCGTTGCAACTGGCTTGATATTATCGTATGCAGAAAGTTTGAGGAATAAATAATGGATGTAAAAAAGCCTGAAATATTTATTGCAAAAGCTGACAATTCAAGATTATTTCAAACAGCCCTGTATGGAATCGAGGAGGAAGGAATTCCTTTTCGCGAGATCAACGATGACGACATCGAGAATCTATCAAGCATGTCAACGGTTCAAAAGGCATACCAAGCTGCATTAGCTTCACAATTAGGTGTTGGTTTAGCTTACGATGATAACTTCGCATATTTACATCAAAAAAATCTTCCAGAGATGGAACCACTTTTTAAAGTAAATATTTCAGATCAAGAAGATATCAATCATTTGGGAACTAATGCTGCACGTTTAGTAAAAGGCGTTCCATTTAAAGACATAAAAGAAAAGGGTGAATAAAAATGAGTGAATCCCTTGGATTAGTCGAAGTTGTTGGTTATTCAACAGCCGTATATGTTGCTGATGCAATGGTCAAAACTGCTGACGTTCAAATTGAAAAAGTTGAACGTGCCAGAGGCGACGGCTGGATGACTGTTTATGTTACAGGTGACGTTGGCGCTGTTAACGCCAGTGTACAAGCTGGTGAAGACAAGGCCCAACAAGTTGGAAACTTTGTATCGTCTAGAGTTATTGCTAGACCAGCTAATGATTTAGCTGAATTCAGTTATGCAAAGAGCGGCGCACCAATTGCTCCAGAAACAGAATCTGATGATGAAAAAGCTGAATCAGACAAGACTGAAAAAGCAGAGACAAAAGACGAGACAAGTTCCAACTCGAAGTCAACTACAACAAGACGTACAAGAAGCACTAGAAACACAAGAACAAACAATTCGAACAACAATAAGAAAAAATAAACTCGGAGGAAACAATTATGAATAACGCTTTAGGAATGATCGAAACAAAAGGTTTAGTAGGTGCTATTGAAGCTGCCGATGCTATGGTTAAGGCTGCTAACGTATCTCTTGAAGGATACGAAAAAATTGGTTCAGGATTAGTAACAGTTATCGTTCGTGGTGATGTTGGTGCTGTTAAAGCTGCCGTTGATGCAGGTACTTCATCAGCTGAAGAAGTTGGAGAAGTTGTATCAAGCTACGTAATCCCTCGTCCACACGCAGATGTTGAAAAAATCTTACCAAACAACAAATAATCTGTAATTACTAGAGTGGAGGAACACGTATGAATGACGAACAACTACGCGAAACGATTCGTAGAATCATTAGCGAAGAATTAAACAAAGATGATGGTGGAATTCCAATTGGTGTTTCAAATCACCATATCCACCTTTCAGAAGAAGACTTTGCCACATTGTTCCCAGGTCAAAAGTTTGAATTGTATCGTCAATTGAAACAACCTGCTGACTTTGCTGCAAAGCAAACCGTTGATCTTATTGGACCTAACGGTTTCCAAGTTAACCATGTCAGACTTCTTGGACCAGCAAGAAGTCATTCACAAGTTGAAATTTCAAGAACAGAAGCTCGTCAATTAAACATTGATGCTCCTATTCGCTTGTCAGGTAATCTTGATGGTGCTCCATCAATTACTGTTAAATCACCAAATGCTGAGATTCAAGTTCAAGGTGTTATCGCTGCAAAGCGTCACATCCACATGAGCTTAGCAGATGCTGACAAGTATGGTCTCAAATACGGTGATATCGTCAAAGTTGAAGTACGTTCAAAAGATCGTAAGACAATTTTTGAAGATGTTGTTGCTAGACCTAGAAAAGACTTCGTTACTGAAATGCATATTGATACTGACGAAGCTAATGCAGCTAACGTTCAAAGTGATACAAAAGCTTACATCATCCAAGATGATGACAACAAATAGACCTTTTAGAAATGGTGGTGACCTAGATGAATAATGATCAAGATAAATTGATCGATACCGTGATGAAAGTCATCGAAACTAGATCACATAACACTTTTAAGGTTGAAAGTACGGGCCAAGTACCCAATGCTGAAGTTTTTTTGGCAAATAAAAAAGCCATCGTGTCGTCACTGGACTTGTCATTAGTTCGTGATTTGAATGATTTTAATTTGAAAAATCCTTGGGTCGATTGGATTCAAAAAGGTTTAAGTTATGATGTTGAATTTGAAATGAAACTCGGATTTTCAGATTTACAGTTGTTGCCTTGGAATTTGGTTGTCCGAACACCGTTTGCTTTTATCAGCAAAGATGATAAGTCAATTAATGCAATTCAAAGATCAGCTATTACTAGAAACGACGTTATGTTTTTAGATAATGGCAGCTATCTGTTGAAGAGTCACCATCAATTGATCACGGATTACGCCAAAGAAGAATTATATTCTAGAAAAATAGAAACAGTTGAAAGGATTGAAGAAAATGTACATGGGAATTGTGGTTGGTAGTGTTGTATCTACTCAAAAGGCCCATTCATTGGTCGGTAAAAAGTTAATGATCGTCCAACCAATCGATAGTGCAAAAAATCCGGTACGTTGCGAAGAGGTGTCAATCGACACTGTCGGCGCAGGTATTGGTGAGGCTGTTCTATTAGTAAGAGGTGCAGCTGCTCGAATCTCTGATACAAAAAATGGTCCAGTTAGAAATGAGGCCAGTGATTCTGCAATTGTAGGAATAATCGATAGGTTTGATAAGTAGAGGAACAGATTATGGGAATTTATACAAAAAAGGGCGACAAAGGTAAGACTTCTCTGTATGACGGAACTCGAGTTAAGAAGTACTCATTACGAGTTGAAACATACGGTTCCATTGACGAGTTAAATAGTCAGATCAGTGTTGCACAAAAGTTTTGTAAAGATCCAAAAAACATAGAACTTCTTGATACGATTCAAAACAATCTTTTTATCGTTGCGGGTGAATTGGCCAACGAAGATGCCGCTAACTTTTACAAAAATAGTAAAAGTATCGGCGCCGACGATACAAAACTACTTGAAAATGTTATTGATGAATACACTGCAAAATTACCAGTTCTACACGAGTTCATTTTGCCTGGACGAAGTGTAGCCGGTGCGCATTTGCATTTATGCCGTTCTGTATGTCGTAGAGCTGAGAGGCTGGTCGATCATCTAAACGATGAGACTACGATCCGTCCCGATGTTTTGAAATACGTGAACCGTTTATCAGATTTTCTATACATCTTGGCCAGAGACGAAGATTATGTCGATCAGTTAGAAGGCTTAGTTGATAAAATTCTTGAAACATATAAGAAAGAAGTGAATTAACGATGACACCAGAAAATATTTTTGTAAAAATGCAAAGCTCAATTAAAAACACTGATGGCACTTCAGCCTTTGACAGACACAATCTTCAGAAGGCTCTAGATGCCGGTGAGAAAAAAGCAAATGATATGAACGTTGGCGTAACGATGTGCATTACTGATGCATATGCACAACCAATTTTGATGTATCATATGCCAAACGCAAACATGGTCAGCTTGGAACTAGCTCCTAAAAAGGCATGGTCAGCTGTAGCCATGAAGATGCCTACTAAAGATATTAGCGATCAAATTCAACCAGGTGCACCTTTGTATCAAATGGGTGGCATGTTGGATGGAAAATTAGCATCATTTGCTGGTGGTAATCCAATTATCGTTAATAACCAAATCATTGGCTCAGTAGGAGTAAGTGGCGGTGCTGTTGAGGAAGACCAAGCTGTCAGTCTAACAATCGTCAACTATATTTTGGAAGGACTTAAATAATGGATAATTTAGAAGATAAAATTAGAAGCATCCTAAGCGAAGAATTACAAAATGCTACAAACGGTAGTTCAAGCAATGGATCTGCTGATTCAGGCGAAAATGGTATTTTTGATAATGTTGACGATGCTATTGCAGCTGCAAAAGTTGCAGAAGATTCATATATCGATGCATCAATCGAAACAAGAAACAAAGTTATCGATGCTATTAAAACAGGTTTCAAGCCATACATCGAATGGATGGCTAAACAAATTAAAGAAGAAACAGGTATGGGTACTGTCGAAGCAAAGATTGCTAAGTTAAACAATGCTTTGTATAACACACCTGGTCCTGAAATTCTTCAACCAGAAGCTGAAACAGGCGATGGTGGTTTGATCATGTACGAATATGCACCTTATGGTGTTATTGGTGCTGTTGGACCATCAACTAACCCTTCAGAAACTGTTATTGCTAACGGTATCATGATGCTTGCTGGTGGTAACACTGTATACTTCGGTGCTCACCCAGGGGCAAAGAACATCACTCGTTGGACAATCGAAAAATTGAACGAATTTGTATATCAAGCAACTGGTCTTAAGAACTTAGTTACAGGTATCAAAGAACCTTCAATCGAAGCTGTTCAAACAATGATGAAACATCCTGACATCGCTGCCTTATCAGTTACTGGTGGTCCAGCCGTTGTTCATCAAGCCATGACAAGTGGTAAGAAAGCAATCGGTGCTGGTGCTGGTAACCCTCCAGCAATCGTTGATGCAACAGCTGACATTGATTTAGCTGCTCACAACATTGTTGATTCAGCTTCATTTGATAATGATATTTTATGTACAGCTGAAAAAGAAGTTGTCGTTGAAAAACCTGTTAAAGATGAATTGATCCAAAAGATGGAAGCAGAAGGTGCCTTCATGGTATCTAACAAAGCTGACATCGACCGTATGATCGATATGACAATCAACAAGAACGGTACACCTAACCGTAAGTTCGTTGGTAAAGATGCTACATTCATTCTTGACGAAGCTCATATTTCATACACAGGCAAGCCTAAGATCATCATCTTGGAAGCTGACAAAGATCATCCATTTACATTGACAGAAATGTTAATGCCTATCATTCCAGTAGTTTGCGAACCTGACTTTGACTCTGTTTTGAAGACAGCCGTTTACGTTGAAGGTGGAAACCACCATACAGCTTCAATCCACTCAAACAACTTGGTTCAAATCAACAAAGCTGCTCACCGTATGAACACTTCAATCTTTGTTGTTAATGGTCCTACATATTCAGGTACTGGTGTTGGATTTACAGGTGCATCAGCACTTACAATCGCTACACCAACTGGTGAAGGTACAACGACTGCTAAGTCATTCACACGTCGTCGTAGATTAAACTCACCACAAGGATTCTCATTGAAGACTTGGAACAACTAAAAAGGGAGTGTAAATAATGGTAGTAGATTTCAGTTTAAAGCCACATGTAATCTCTGGCAAAGATAGTCTCGATACACTCGATGCCATTAAAGATCAAACGATCCTTTTGGTTTGTGATCCATTTCTTGATGGTAGCGAAGAATTAAACAAGATCCGTAGTCATTTTCATGCTAACAATCATGTTGAGGTCTTTTCAGACGTTAAGCCTAATCCTCCATTAACAAATATTATTGAGGGCGTTGGCGTTTTTGAAAAAGTTAAACCTACGATCATGATCGCTGTCGGTGGTGGTTCAGCCATCGATACAGCTAAGGCAATTCGTTTCTTCGGTGAAAAAGTCGTTGATCAAAAGATCGGCTGCTTTATCGGTATCCCTACAACTAGTGGTACTGGTTCAGAAGTTACAAACACAGCTGTTATTACTGATGAGAAGAACAATGTTAAGTTCCCAATCATGGAAGATTACTTAACACCTGATATCTCATTGTTGTACCCAGAACTAGTTATGAGTGCACCTGCATCAGTATCAGCATATTCAGGTTTGGATGTTTTGACACATTCGCTTGAATCATTAGTTGCTAAAGATAGTAACTTGTTTACAGAAGCTTTCTCTGAAAAAGCTATGAGCGTCATTTTTGACGATTTAGTTGAAGTTGTTATGAAACAACCTAAGAACTATGAGTTGAGAAAGACAGTTCATGAAGCATCAACTGCCGCTGGTATGGCATTTAATGCTGCTGGTCTTGGCTTCTGTCACTCAATTGCTCATCAATTGGGTGCAATCTTCCACGTGCCACATGGGTTAGCTTGTGCAATGACACTCCCATATGTCGTTGAATACAATGCTGCACATAGTGAAGAGGCTTTGCATAAGTATGCAGCCGCTGCACGTAAGTGTGGATTAGTTGGCAATGGTGCCGGAGATAAAGTTGCTGTTAGAAAGATCGAAAACACAATTCATCAAATGATGTCACAAATGAATTGTCCAAAATCACTACGTGCTTTTGGCGTTGATCACAATAAAGCAGTTAAAGAAGCTGACCGTGTCATCGAATATGCTAAGAAAGACGGTACCTTCCCAGGTAACCCTGTAGTTCCTAGCGATGATGATCTACGTGCAGTTTATGAAAAAGTTATTGGTTAGTTAAATTTTTAGAAGTGGATGGGATATTATGGTATCAAAAATTTTGGCAATAAATTCCGGGAGTTCTTCTCTAAAGTTTAAGTTGTTCGAAATGCCCGAGGAAAACTTGATTGCAAAAGGTGTCGTTGATCGTATCGGTTTTGACGATGCAGTCTTTGAAGAATCTTTTGATGGTCAAGATAAAAAGCAAACTTTAAGTGTTCCCGATCATAACAAAGCAGTTCAATTAGTTATCGACAGTTTAGTCGATAATAAGATCGTCGCTAGTTTGAACGAGATCAAAGGTGTTGGACACCGCATCTCAAACGGTGGGGAAAAATATGAAAAGGCAGTGATCGTCGACGACGATGTGGAAAACACAATTGATAAATTGTCAGCACTATCGCCATTGCACAACCCAGTAAACTTATTGGGTATCAAGGCCTTTGATCATGTTTTACCAGATACTCCGCAGGTAGCAGTTTTTGATACAGCCTTTAACGCTACTATCCCTCCAGAAAATGCAGTTTATGCTTTGCCTTATGAATATTACAAAAAATACGGCGTAAAGCGTTTTGGATTCCATGGACCTAGTCATCAATACATCAAGGAACAAGTCGAAGACTTATTCCCTCATGCAGATAAAAAAATTATTAGCTGTCATCTTGGCAATGGTGCCAGCATCTCAGCTATTAAAGATGGCAAAACGATCGATAATTCAATGGGCTTTACACCATTGGCAGGATTGGTCATGGGAACACGTTCAGGAGATCTAGATCCGCAGATTTTTCCATTCCTTCAGGAAAATGAACATCTAGATGCCGAACAAATGAAAGACGTTCTCAACAAAAAATCTGGTCTACTTGGTATTTCAGGAGTTTCTAGCGATCTCCGTGATGTTGAAAAGGCTGCTGATGATGGCAACGAGCGTGCTGTCTTAGCGTTAAAAGCTTTCGTTCACCGTATTCAATCTTACATCGGTTCATATATTGCTGATCTTGATGGAGTTGATACGATCGTCTTTACAGCTGGTATTGGTGAGCATGATGCTCGAATGAGAAAGGCTGTAATGGAAAACTTCCACTTCATTGGGGCAGAAGTTGACGATGAACGTAACAAGAGTAACGAACTAGTCATCAGTTCCGATGACAGTAAGATCAACATTGCTGTTATCCCAACTGACGAAGAGATCGTTATCGCTCGCGATGTATTTAAATTAGTTTAACTAGGATGAATTAAAATGGCAGAACACAATGGATTAAGACGAGTCATACAAGAATCAGTACCAGGTAAGCAAATTACCTTAGCACACGTAATTGCCATGCCTGATACTAAAATCTTAAGAAGTATTGGAATCGATGAAACTAATATTTCTATTGGTATAATTACCATAACGCCTCCTGAGGCAGCAGCTATCATCTCTGATATAGCCAGCAAATCAGGCGATGTTAAGATTGCTTTTATCGACCGTTTTAGTGGTTCGGTTGTTTTAATGGGGGATGTCAGTTCAGTTGAGTCCGCTTTAAGAAAGGGCATTGATGCCTTGCATCAGAAACTAGGGTTTGATATCCCTGAAATAACAAAATCATAAAAATAAAATGGTCACACTATTTAGTGTGTCCTTTTATTTTTTATGGAGAAAATTCGATGAATAAACTAATTAAAAATTTTACGATGAGCGTCAACAATTTAACTATCTTGCTATATTTGGTCAATGTCATCTTTATCTCATTGATCTTCAATAACCCATTTATTACTAGTAGCTTATTGGTCATTCTTTTGATCATGAGTTGGTTAGTTCGCAGAGAAAAGTTCAAGAGTTTTTTACTGGCTTCTCTGACAATTTTCTTACTAACTGTCTTATTTAATTTATTCGTTAATCAAAACGGGTCGAATATTTTATTCAAAATTCCGTTTTTGACAGTTTCAACTCAGTCAATTACGAATGGTTTTATTTTAGGCATTTCATTTATGAATATTTTGTGGTCATTTTACTTATATGACGCTTTAACTCACACCAAATTAATTTTCGAAATCTTGTCCAATGTTTTCAAAAGTATAGCCATTATTTTTATCCTAACTGTCAAATTTATTCCCAAAATCATCGATATTTTTCGAGACGTTCGACAACTTTATAAGTTCAGAAATAGTGCTCCTGTAAGGGTTTACGGTTTTTCTAAGCGGATCAAACAGACGATGAATTTAAACGAAATTGTCCTAAATAAGTCGATTTCTAACTTCATGAACATGTCTGACTCGCTCATCAGTAAAGGGTACAATCAAAGAAGGCAAAGTTTTGTGCATGAGACCAACAAGTTAAGCGACTACATTTTGCGAGTTGTGATGCTAGTTTCAATTGCATTTAACATTGTAATGATCACTAATGGTTTTGGTCAGGTAAACTTCGGGTCTGGTCAAGTCAATTTCAAATTTGATATTTGGATTGCCTTGATCATCTTGCTGAACTTCTTAGCAATCGTCTACCCATTATTGATAGGAGAATTTCATTACTTATGGTGGAAATCGTTCATTTCGAGAACTACAGCTTCAAGTACTCCAACAGTTCAAAAATATCGTTAGACCAAGTCAACTTGTCGATCAATAAAGGAGACTTCACGCTTATTATCGGGAAAACCGGTAGCGGGAAGAGCACTTTGTTGCGACAGTTAAAGCCCGAACTTGCTTTGGGAAAGTCGACTAATGGTCAGATGACGTTGTTTAATGGCGACGATGATCAAGATTTTAGTCGTGTCGCTTATATATCCCAGTTCGTTGACAATCAAATGGTTACTGAGACCCCTCGAGATGAATTTCATTTTGTACTTGAGAATCAAGGCATGGGACCTGACCAGATCCATTCCAAAATTGCAGAGATCGCAAGTTATTTCGATATTGTCGATTTAATGGATCTCAAAGAAGAGGAGTTATCTGGTGGTCAAAAGCAAATCATTAATCTAGCTGCTGCATTGATTTTGAATCCTGAGATCTTATTGTTAGATGAACCCACATCGCAATTGGATCCAATTACATCTGAGAAGTTTTTCCGGATGGTTGAAAAGATCAATAGCGACTTGGGAATCACCATCATTTTGGTTGAACACGCCTTAGAACAGGCAGTATTTTACGTGAATCGTATTGTTTTGATCGAATCTGGTCACATCATGATGGACGAGACAACTGATCAAGGGCTACGAAAGCTTTTTACAAAAGACGATTATCGCAATTATTTGCCACAAGTAGACCGTCTATTCTTGGAAGATCAACTGGACGAGGTGTTTCCAACCGTAAAACTGCCACTGACCAACCGCAGAATGAATAACATCATTTCTCAGCAGTCGCAGTATTTAACTTACCGAGATCACGTTACTCATAAAGTAAATGAGTCTGACAATATCCTGGAATTGAAACGATTAACATTTCGGTTTGAGTTTAACCAATCAAATATTTTGGATGACATTACTTTTAAACTTCAAAAAGGCAAAGCCTATGCGATCTTAGGACCTAACGGTGTCGGTAAAACAACACTGCTCAAGGTGATCACTAAACAGTTAGAACAGTTGTCTGGTTCGATCAAGCTCGATGGCCAAAATACTAAGCGTTTAGGGCAAGACTTTTATGCTAAGGTATTCGTCTTGCCACAGAATCCAGCCTTGTTGTTCGTGACTGATACGGTCAAAGAAGAGATCCAATATCAGTTGAGTCAAAACCACGCTAAAGTCACAGATGAGTTAGTCAATGAATATTTAGAGAAGTATCAGCTGACTTCCTTAAAAGATACTAGTCCTTACGACATTAGTGGAGGACAGCAGGAATATTTGGCTCTGGTAATTGGCTTGATCAAAAATCCTGAGTTGTTGTTTTTAGATGAGCCAACTAAGGGATTGGATCCTAACATTAAACAACGCGTTGCTCAGATGCTGCGTGAATATCTTGACGGTGGCGGTACGATTTTAGCCAATTCGCATGATATTTTATTTTCGGCCAGATATTTTGACTATGTCTCATTAATGTTTGACGGGAGATTAGGGAAATTTGAACCACCAATAGCTTTCTTCCCAGATAAATATTTTTACACGACTGAAATTAATAAGGCAGCTCGGGATTATTTCCCCAAAGCCTTGATATGGGAGGACATTGTTCAAAATGAATCGTAGATTATGGTTATTGTTGATTGCCTCAGTGGTGATCTTAGTGTTGTTAGATGCACTTGGCAGTAAAAATTATTTGTTGCTGTCGTTTATCTTTTTGTTTGTCACGATGGGAGTTTATTTCTGGCGATTTGAACGTTCGGGAAAGAATTCTCGAGAGGTTGTCTTTATCGCGATAATTTGTGCTTTAGCGGTAGCAGGACGGATTTTTCTAGCAGCATTTTCATCACTAAAGCCAGAATTGTTCATCTTGATCATGGGTGCCTTAGTCAGTGGCCCTGAGACCGGATTTTTGATGGGTACGATTATTGCTTTAGCATCCAACATGTATTTTGGACAAGGTGCATGGACGCCATGGCAAATGTTTGCTCTAGGAATCGTGGGAATAATTTCTGGATTGATGGCAAACAAAAAAATCCCAGTTTGGGCATTAGCTATTTGGGGCTTTGTTTCAGGATTTTTATACGGGTGGATCATGGATATTTATTTCATTCTCGGTTTTGTCAAACCGATCACACCTAAGAGTACATTGACGGCAATTATTGCCAGTGTGCCATTTGATCTGACTCATGCGATATTTACAGCAGTTTTGTTGCTGCTATTAGGTAAAGCTTGGATCAAGATCTTCCAAAGATATAAAACGAAATATGATTTATTTAACAGTCAAACAGAGTAACGGAGTGATGATTATGAAAAAAGCATTTTTAGTTGGAGCAGTCGGTTGTGGAAAAACTACGTTTAAGCAAGTCATGATGAATGAAAAACGTAATTATGACAAAACGCAGTCAATCGAATATTTTGATAACTTGATCGATTCGCCAGGCGAGTTTACTGAACATCGCCGGATGTATTCGGCTTTAAATGTTACGGCAAACTCATCTGACGTAGTAGTCATGATGCAGAGCGTCGTTGATCATCGACAAATTTTTTCACCAGGATTTGCACGGATGTTCTTAAAACCCGCTATTGGCGTAGTTACAAAAATCGACCGTGCTAAAGATGAAGGTGACCTTGAATTTGCAAAAGATCAATTAGTCTTAGCTGGAGCAACCAAAATCTATTACATTTCAAATGTTGAAGATCCTTCTCCAGACAATGAGATAGATAAATTGATCGATTATTTGAAAGAGGATGTGGTTAAAAAATGAAACCGACCGAAACAGAAGTGTTAAACAATTTGACATCCTGGATTCTTTCGGCCAACAAATACGTTCATGAGCATTTGAATTCAATCAACGATATTCGGACCAAGTCGGGCGAATATGATCTCGTTACGAGTATCGATGACAAGGTAGAACAGATGCTTGATGCAAGTATTACAGAGAAGTATCCAGATGCAGTCATCATTGGCGAAGAAAAGAAAGTTAAAGATTATTCCAAAATCGAGCAAGGATTGGTATTTTTCGTTGATCCTATCGATGGAACGCTTAACTTAGTCAAAAAGCATGACTGCTTTGCCATCATGATCGGCGCATATTACGATGGAAAGCCATTGTGTGCCGGGATCATGGATGTCATGAATAATGAGTTTTACTGGGGCGGCATTGAGACCGGCGTATATTGCAACGATACTAAATTGCATCCGGCAGTTGAGCAACCGCTCAAAGAAGGATTAGTTGGCGTTTCTTGGAGACAATTTTTGAAGAATGCCTTTGAAGAGATTAGGATCGCAAGAAGTAGCGCTGGTATCAGAGTTATGGGTAGTGCTGGTTTGGAATTCGTTGAAGTCATTACTGGCAAGCATATTGCGTATCTAGCAACGCTTAACCCTTGGGACATTGCAGCCGGCAATGTGTTGGTTCAAGCCTTAGGCTATCGAATCAGCAACGTCAACGGTAATCCGATCAATTTGAAAAAGGTCAACCACATCATGGTGGCCAACCCTCAAACTTATCGAGATATTAGAAAAATTCAAGCTTATTAATGGAGTATTTTTATGAAAATATACACCCGCACTGGTGATAAGGGTAAAACCCGCATCATTGGTCACGACGTCTTATATAAGTCTGACAAAAGAGTTGAATCATACGGAATGATTGATGAATTGAATTCTTTTGTAGGTTTGACAATTTCTGATTTATCTGAGAAAACTAAAATTTTTGAAAAAGAACTTTTTGAAGTTCAACAATTATTATTCGACTGCGGTTCCGACTTGGCCAAATCGCCAACACAAACTAAGCGGCCGTTTGTTTTCACAGCCGAGAATCACGCAACTGAGTGGTTAGAATCACGAATTGATGAATATACAAAAGAATTGCCGAAAGTTCAGAAGTTCATTTTGCCAGGAGGATGCAAAACTGCTTCTAACTTACATGTTGATCGCACGGTCACGCGTAGGGCAGAGCGTGCAATTGTCGACTTGATGAAAGATGAGCCTATTAACGAGGAAGTTTTAAAGTTCATTAATCGTCTTTCAGATTACTTTTTCACCTTATCGCAATACGCCAATATTTTAGAAGGCGTCGATGAAGTGGAGTACCGCAACAGCAAAATTATTTTTAGATAGTTTCAAGAGGGAGAAATTATGAATAACGCACGCATCAAAAAATTAACTTTTACCGCAATTATTTTAGCTTTATGTATTATCGGAGCCAATATTAAAATTATGGGTTCAGTCGCCTTAGATGCCTTTCCAGCATTCTTTGGTGCGATTGCTTTAGGACCAATTGCTGGAGCTTTTCTAGGATTGTTCGGACATTTGGTATCCGCAATGCTTTCAGGGTTCCCGTTGACTTTACCAGTACATTTGATCATTGGATTTTGCATGATGGTCACAATGTTTGTCTATGGCTGGATCAGAAAAGGCGACCGCAGTATGAAGTGGCAATACATTATTTTGTCTGACGTTGTTGGATACGCTTTGAACGTGCCATTGGAATTAGTATTGCTTTATCCAATTTTGAAACAAGCAGTTTATGTCTACTTTGTGCCACTAACAATTGCCTCAGTTGTGAACATTATCTTAGCCGAAATAGTATACATTTTATTAAAATCTCGTTTTCCAAGAATCATCGATATCTTTAGAAGCGAGGATAAAAAATAATGTCGCAAGTAAAGCATGGTGGCTACGGTCGTGAATTGAAGTCCGACGTTCCGATCACTGACTTTAGTGCCAATATCAATCCGCTTGGGGTTCCTGAAAAATTACTTTCCAGTATTCAAAAATCGTTATCAAATTTAATTTATTATCCGGACGTTAACTATCAAAATTTACGTCAAAATTTAGCGCAATTATACCAATACGATATGAATAAAATCTGGGTCGGTAATGGATCAGTCGATTTGATTTTTAACATCATTGAGATCTTGAACTCGAAAAATGCCTTGTTGTTAGCACCGACCTTTGGTGAATACGAACATGCTTTTACTAAGAGTGGTGCAGAGATCACGCATTATTTTCTCAAAGAAGAAAATGACTTCAACTTAGACGTCAACGAATTGATCAACTTTTTAAAAAATGATCATAGCATTGACACTATTTGCTTGTGCAATCCTAACAACCCAACCGGTACGTTAGTTAATAAGTTCCAGTTACGTCAGTTAACTAGTTATTGCAACGATAATGGTATTTGGCTGATCATCGATGAAGCTTTTAACGATTTTATCGCCAACAAGCAAGACTATACATTTGCTGGTGAAATTAATGAGGACGATTCAGTCGTGATCATCAAATCGTTGACTAAGTATTATGCGATTCCAGGACTGCGTTTAGGGATGGCATTGTTGCCAAATAAACAATTTTTAAATACCTTGATCGATTACTGCGAGCCTTGGTCGGTCAACACCTTTGCTGCTGAGTTAGGTCCTGAAGTGTTCAATGATCAAGACTATGCTAAAAAAACTGCTGATTGGCTACAAAATGAAAAAAACTTTTTAGAAGCAGAGTTATCTCACATTCCTAATCTGAAAATGTATCCGTCAGCGGTGAATTACTACTTATTGCATTGCGATACGTTTGACCTTTATCAAGAGCTACTGGACGCAGGGATTTTGATCCGCAACTGTGACAACTATGTTGGTTTAACTCAAGGCTATTATCGAATAGCGGTAAAATCACATGCTGAAAATCAACTGCTAGTTGAGCAATTAAATAAGCTTTGCAGGAGGTAGTCATGAAAAAATTTTTATTAGCTGGGGCTACTAGTGGCGTGGGTAAAACTAGTGTCACTTTAGGTGTTATTTCAGCTTTGGTTCAACGTGGCTATTCAGTTCAGCCATACAAAGTGGGACCTGATTATGTCGATACGAAATTTCACAGTCGCGTGTCCGGACATGCCTCACGCAATGTTGACGACTATTTGATTCCAGACGATGACACCTTGAAGTATTTGTTTGAAAAGGACACCGAGGATATCGACCTGGGAATCGTTGAAGGCGTTATGGGATTATACGATGGCTTAGGTAGCGACAAGGATGCTCACTCAACCGCATCAATGGCTAAAAAATTAAACCTGCCAGTGATTTTGATCGTCAGTGGTAAATCCATTTCGACTTCAACTGCCGCTGTAGTGAAAGGATTTGTCGATTTTGATCCAGCTGTCAACATTGCTGGAGTCATTATCAACAACGTCATGAGCGACAATCATTACAACTTGATCAAACAAGCAATCCAAAGATATGTTCCCAATGTTCCTGTACTAGGGTATTTGAAATTCAACAAAGATTTAGAATTGCCGTCACGACAATTAGGACTAGTGCCTGATGCAGAAGTCTCTGCAGTCGATTCGAAAATCGCGGGATTGTCAAAATTGATCTCAGAAAATATCGACCTGGATAAGATCCTGGAATTAGCCAGTTCTCAACCGTTAACCTATCAGGGAACTTTTGCTAAGGAAATGTCTAAACTGCCAACTAACCCAATCTCAATTGGCATTGCCAAAGATGATGCCTTTAATTTTTACTATCGCGATAATTTAGAATTGCTCAAGGATTTAGGTGTGAAATTAGTTCCATTCAGCCCAGTGAATGATCCTCATTTACCAAAAGTTGATTCAATTTGGCTCGGTGGTGGCTATCCTGAGGAAAAATCAGCTGAACTGGCCAATAATATTTCGATGAAAAATGAGATCAAAGAGTTTTCCGATGCCGGCAAACCAATTTTTGCAGAATGCGGTGGACTAATGTATTTAGGCAAAGATTTGATCAATGAAGATGGTTCGATCCATCAAATGGCCAACATTTTCGATGGATCTAGCAAGATGACTAAACGCCTCCGCAAATTTGGTTACTGCCAAGCAGAACCTAACCAAGATTGCTTTATTGGAAAAGAGTCAGCCATTATTTATGGGCACGAATTCCATCATTCAACTTTTGAACCAAGTGAAAATTCAAATTTAAAAACAATTTTAACTATGAAAAAATATCGTGATGAAGAACTCGCTAGCACTTGGACGGGTGGCTATCAATCGAAAAACACTTTTGCTAGTTATCTTCATGTACACCTGTATCAATCTACTGAAGCTGCCAAAGCTATTTTGAAATCGTTAGGAGTCATTTAAATGAATATTATTTTGATGACTATTTTTGGATTTATTTTAGATCTTATCTTAGGTGATCCATACAGTTGGCCACACCCAGTTAAGTTAATGGGTAAGTTGATCGATGTGATCGATAAGAAAATAGAAGCTGGTGATTATTCACCCAAAAAACAAATTCATTTAGGAATTTGGATGTGGATCATAGTTGTTGGTACGACCGGGATTTTGACTGGCTTGATCATGTATCTAGCTCATTTTAACTACTGGGCATACATGATTATTGGAACTTACTTAGCCTATACGACAATTTCCGTTAAAGGATTAGCGTTTGAAGCTCGAAAAATTATTAAATCGTTGAAAAAAGACGATATCAAAACTGCCCGTTATCAACTCTCAATGATCGTTGGACGGACAACAGATGACTTGAATGAAGAAGAAATTTCTAAAGCTACCATTGAGACGATTGCTGAAAATACTAGCGATGGCGTGATTGCACCGTTAATGTACTTACTCATTGGCGGACCAGTGTTAGCGATGATCTATAAAGCTGTTAATACGTTAGATTCAATGGTCGGTTACAAAAACACCCGTTTCAAAAATATTGGTGAGGCGTCAGCCAAAATTGACGACGTCTTTAACTTTATTCCTGCACGTTTGACTTGGGTGTTAATGACTTTTGCTACTTTGGTGATGCGTCTGAACTTTAAAGAAGCTTGGCAAGTAGGTAAACGTGATCACAACAAGCATCGCAGTCCTAACAGCGCTTATCCTGAATCAGTAGTGGCTGGCGCATTAGATTTGCAACTTGGTGGACCACACGTTTACTTTGGCGATGTTGTCAAAAAACCATTCATTGGAAATGATTCAGGTAAGACAGCTACTGTAAAAGATATTTCTAAAACGATTCAAATTTTATATGTGACCGCTTGTATAACTTTGGTTGTTTTTTGTGCAATCAGACTAATTTTTGTTTAGGAGAAAAACTTTGAAAGATAGAAAATACATCAAGATTCCCAACCAAATCACCGATAAGAGTTTTGAAATGATCCAAGATGAAATTGATCAAACTCGTCCGGATTATCAATTCAATTCAGAAATTGAAGCAGCAATCATCAAGCGGGCAATTCATACAACCGCTGACTTTGATTACTTGGACACTATTAGTTTTACTGGCGATGCTATCAAAAAAGTTAAACACGTTTTGACTCACCAAGGAGTAATTTATACCGACACAACTATGGCAATGTCAGGGATCAACAAACGCAAATTGGATGAATTGGGTGTTAAGCATCACTGCTTGATTGCTGAACCTGAGACCTTCAAGTTGGCAAAAGAACGAGGAATCACACGTTCAATGGCAGCTATTGAATTAGCTGCTCAAGACCCAACTGAAAAAATGTTTGTGGTTGGTAACGCGCCAACTGCACTCTATAAGATCATCGACATGCAGCAAGCTGGTAAGCTTGATGCCTCGGTCGTTATTGGAGTTCCAGTCGGTTTTGTTGAAGCTAAAGAAAGTAAAGTTGCACTTGATGAAAGTGACATTCCATCAATCGTAAATATTGATCGTAAAGGTGGTAGCAATTTAGCTGCCGCGTTAGTCAATGCAATTTTGTACAACCTAGATTTAATCGAAGGAGACTGATCTGATGGTTGAAAAAAATGAACAGGATTACGTTTATTACAACGGAAAACGACTTCGAAAGGGATTTACGACTGGTACTACTGCAACAGCAGCCTCAGTCGCCGCTTTAAAAATTTTGTTGTCGCAAGAGCCGATGGAGGAAATCACTGTCAATGCTGCTAATGGACAACCAGCGGAGTTTCACTTAGAAAGCGTTGAATATGACGCCGAGAAGGCCACAGTCGGCATCAAAAAAGACGGAGGCGATGACCAAGACGCGACTCATGGGATGATCGTCTACTCAACTATTAATTTACGAGATGACAATGAGATCACCTTAGATGGTGGAAAAGGTATCGGTCGTGTGACTCAAAAGGGTCTGGCCAATCCTCCAGGGATGGCCGCTATCAATCCAGTGCCTCGTAAGATGATCAAACAATCTGTTCGCGATATTTTAGGCGAGGACCGTGGTGCCGATATTATCATTTCCGCTCCAGAAGGTGTTGATATAGCCAAGCTTACTTACAATCCAAAATTAGGTATTGTTGGTGGAGTTTCGATCTTAGGAACTAGTGGCATTGTGACGCCGATGTCTGAAGAAAGCTGGAAACATTCAATCTCCATTGAGATGAATATTCATCGAGAACGTGGCGATGAAGACATCATTTTGACACCGGGAAATTACGGTGAAGATTTCACCAAGAATGTTTTGAAACTACCACTAGACAAACAAGTTCAAATGAGCAATTTCGTCGGTTATGTTTTACATGAAGTCCAACGGTTAGGATTTAAACGTTGCTTGATGGTCGGAGACCTTGGGAAGTTTATCAAAGTTGCCGGTGGAGTCTTTTCGACTCACAGTAAAGATGCCGATGCCAGAGCTGAGATCATGGTAGCTAATCTTGCCTTGATGGGCGCTCCGCAATCCCTGATCAATGACGTTTATAGCAGTTTAACTACGATCTCGATGGTCGATTATATTGACAAAGCTGGATACCAGAAGGTCTATCAACAAATCGTTGATCGAATCAAGTATCGTTCTGAAAAATTATTAGCCCATCGCCAGCCACAAGTTGAAATCGATGCAGTGATTTTTTCTGGACAAAAATTTTTAGCATCGACACAAGATTTAGCTGTTTTAAAGGAGATTTGGAAATGATCACGGTGACCGGTATTGGCCCGGGAGCAGAAGACCTAATGATTGGAAAAGTTGCTCAAGAGGTTCAAGCAGCAGAGTTAGTCATTGGCAGCAAGCGTCAATTGGATTTATTTGATTTACCAAGTGATAAACAAATGGTTTTGCCGAAATTAATGAAACTCAAGGAATTCTTGTTGGAACATACTGACATGAAAATTGTCTTGTTAGCATCCGGAGATCCTTACTTGTATGGCATCGCTAACTGGATCAAAAAGGAGATCACCAATCAAGAAGTAGTGGTGGTCCCAGGAATCAGTTCGATTCAGTATTTATTCAATCGAGTCGGTATTCCCATGAATGATAGCTATTTGACTAGCAGTCACGGAAGAACTCCTGATTTTGATTTTCTTTTGCAACACAAAACAATTTGCATGGTGACTGACGGCAAAATTGGGCCTTACGAAATTGCTCAAGAGATCAAACAACGTCAGCAACATCGACTTATTTTTATCGGTGAAAATCTGAGCTATCCCGATGAGTTGATCACTAAAACAAATGAAACAGAAATACAGAATCGAAAATATCAAATGAATGTGGTGTTGATAACAGATGAAAGATGACCTATTTATTAGAACCAAAGTTCCGATGACCAAGTCGGAGGTTCGCTCGATCAGTTTGGACAAATTGCAGCTTCAGGCTAAAAACAGCTTTTTAGATATTGGTTCGGGAACTGGCAGCGTCAGTATGCAAGCAGCTTTGGAATTTCCTGAATTGAAGATTGTTGCCCTGGAAAAAAATCCTGACGCGATCGAGATCAATCAGACGAATATCAAACATTTTGGAATTAATAATATTGATCTGCAGGTAGGAACCGCACCAGAAGATCTCCCAGATGAAAAATTCGACAGTATCTTTGTTGGCGGTTCTGGTGGCGAATTGTCGCAGATCATTGACTACTCGTATCAGCATTTAACTGACAAAGGAATGTTAGTGTTGAATTTCATTTTGAACGAAAACGCTCTTGAAGCCATTGACTATTTGGAACATTCAGATTTTACCGACTTAGATGTGATCCAAGTTGCTGTTTCTAAGTGGCATCAATTAGGTAAAGGGCATTATTTTAAGCCTCAAAATCCCACAATAATTATTAGTGCACAAAAAGGAGAACAAGAATAATGGCAATCGTAAGTTTTGTTGGAGCAGGTCCTGGTGATCCAGATCTGATCACATTAAAGGGATACAAGAAATTACAGACCGCTGACGTCGTTATCTACGCTGGTTCATTGGTCAACAAGCAATTACTCGACTACTGTAAAAAAGACGCTGAGATCTACAATTCAGCCGAAATGGACCTACCTGAGATCATCGATCGGATGGATGTTTCCATCAAGGCAGGAAAAGACGTGGTTCGGTTACAAACTGGAGATTTTTCAATCTATGGTTCTGTCCGTGAACAAATTGAAGAGATGAAGAAAAAAGACATTCCGTTTGATTTTGTACCTGGTGTTAGTTCTTTCTTAGGCGCAGCTTCACAGATGGGCGTTGAATATACCGTTCCAAAAATCTCACAAAGTGTTGTTATTACCAGAATGTCAGGTCGTACACCGGTCCCAGAAAAGGAATCTATTCAGTCATTTGCCAAACATCAAACTTCAATGATCATTTTCTTATCCGTTCAAGGCGTTAGAAAAGTGGTCCGTGAATTGATCGAAGGTGGCTATCCTGAATCTACACCAGCTGCTGTGATCTACAAGGCAACTTGGCCTGATGAAAAGCAAGTTCATGGAACATTGGCAGATATTGGCGACAAGGTCAAAGAAGCTCATATTACTAGAACTGCTTTGATCATGGTCGGTGAATTCCTCGGCGATGAATACAATTATTCCCATCTTTATGATCCAACCTTCACGACTGGCTTTAGAAAAGGCAAGAAAGATGTCACTAAATAAAACCAAAATTGCCATCGTCTCGATCACTAACAAAGGCACTGAGTTAGGCGAGATGGTCAAACAAATTTTTACCAGCGAGGACGCGATGCTATACGCACCGGCACGGGTAAAAAATCCTAATGTTGATGTCCCAATTGAAAAAGGAACATTTACATTTACCGTTCAACAACTTTTTAAACAAGTCGATTGTTTAGTTTTGATCATGGCTACTGGAATTTCAGTCAGAACAATTTCGCCAGTCATTAAAGATAAAACGACTGATCCAGCGGTTTTAGTTGTCGACGAGTTAGGAAATCACGTCATCAGTTTATTATCTGGTCACGTTGGGGGAGCCAATGAGTGGACCGAATTATTGGCTGCAAAATTGAATGCCGAACCTGTGATCACGACAGCAACTGATACGGAAAAAGTTGCTTCGTTGGATATCATGGCTAAGAAATTAAACGCTTGGTATCCTAATTTTAAAGCTAATACTAAATTAATTAACCGAAAATTAGCTGAAAAAGAAACTGTTTATCTCTATATCGAAGAATATTATTTGGATAAAGTGAATTGTCTCACTGGCTTCACAAGGATTCCTAAATCAAAAATTCCAGAAATTGTTGATGCGCCAGTAATTATCGTCTCTGATAAAACTGATTTTGCTAAGCAAGTGAACGTCATTCACGTTATTCCCAAACTTAATGTTCTTGGTGTAGGCTGTCGTAAGAACGTTACTTATGAGATGATGCAAACCACTTTTGCATTGTTTATGAGCATGCATCATTTGGCATGGGATTCGATTGCATCAGTTGCATCGATCGACGTTAAGAAAAATGAAGCTGCAATTTTGTATTTAGCAAAGACCCTAAATGCTGAAACTGAGTTTCATTCTGCTGAAGAATTGTCTGCTGTAGATATCAACTATCCAACGTCTGATTTTGTCAAAAAAACAGTCGGCGTTGGTAATGTTGCTTCTAGTTCAGCCAATTATGTCAGTGGCAATATCGTTTCAATTGATCAGTTCAAAGGAAAAGAAATCACCATGGCATTGAGCCATAAATAATGGAGGAAACACATGTTATACGTAATTGGGATTGGACCAGGTTCGCGAGAACTAATGACACAAGAGGCTATTGATGCCATTAATAAGGCCGAGGTTATTGTCGGCTATAAAACTTATCTAGCAATTATCGCGGATATGATCGGCGATAAACCAACTATCAGCAATGGTATGCGTGGAGAGATCGAACGTTGTACCAAAGCTATTGAAGAAGCAGAAAAGGGCCAAGATGTTGCCATTGTCTCTAGTGGAGACTCAGGTATTTACGGAATGGCCGGTTTGATCCTAGAATTACTCGATAAACGTGACAGTAAAGTAGAAGTAAAAATCATTCCTGGTGTTACAGCTAGCATCGCAGCTGCCGCAAAACTTGGTGCTCCTTTGATGAACGATTTTTGCCATATCAGTTTGAGTGATCACATGACACCTTGGGACGTGATCAAAGACCGGATCGACGCTGCAGCTAAGTCTGACTTCGTGATCTGTCTTTACAATCCTCGTAGTCGCGAACGTCCAACGTTATTACGCGAGGCTTTGGACATTATTACTAAATATAAGTCTGAAGACACTGTGGTTGGTATCGGTAAAGATGTCGCACGTGAAAATGAAATCGAAAAGATCACAACTATCAAAGACCTCGATGAAACTGAGATCAACATGACGACAATCGTAATTGTGGGTAATCAACATACTTACGAGTCTAATGGCAAGATGGTCACACCAAGAGGATACGAGAAGAGGCTATAGAATATGATCCTAATGATGGGCGGAACGACTGAAAGTTTGCAGATAGCTGACTTTTTAGAGTCCAAAAACATTGATTTTATTATCTCGGTCGTATCTCAATACGGGGCCGATTTAGCTTTAAAACATCACAATAAAGTTCAACAAAAGGCGATGGACCAAGCACAATTAGAAGAATTCGTTCAAGATTCTTCAATTGATTTGATTTTAGATGCCACGCATCCGTTTGCCAAAGTTGCTTCACAAAATGCCATGACCGTTGCTAAAAAAATGTGTCTCAAATACATCAGGTTTGAACGGCAAAATGTCTATGAAGATGATAAAAATATTATCTTGCTAGACGATTTGCAACAGGTGTGCGATGCATTAGAACAGACGACTGGAAATGTTTATTTGACTACGGGTTCCAATACGGTCGGCGATTATGTTGACCGTTTGGGCGTTGATCGGATTCATGTCCGAGTATTGCCGACGACACGAGTGATCGATAAACTCACCAAAATCGGCATTCCTGCCGATCGAGTCGATGGGATGCGTGGGCCTTTTGAAAAAGAACTCAATATAGCCTTATTAAAACATGCTCATGCCACCGCTTTAGTAACTAAAGAGAGTGGTAAACAAGGTGGTATCAACGAAAAAATCGAGGCTTGCCAGGAACTAGACATTCCCTGTTATATCATTCGTCGTCCGCAGTTAGATTATCCGGTCGTCGTTGAAAACTTAACTGACCTAGATATGAAATTGGAGGAACTAGCATGAACAATGGCTTAGTGTCACTAGTCGGTGCCGGTCCCGGCGACCCAGAGTTACTCACTGTTAAAGGAAAACGTCGGATCCAAGAAGCTGACGTAGTAATGTTTGATAGATTGATCGACCCATCGATCTTGTCTTATGCCAAGGCAGATGCGGAATTGATCAACGTTGGCAAATTGCCTCATCATCATCGAGTAAAACAATCTCAGATCAATCAAATGTTAGTTGATTATTCATTGGATGAAAAAAGAGTCGTCCGCTTAAAAGCTGGCGACCCTTATGTTCTCGGACGTGGTGGAGAAGAAGCACAATTTTTAACTGCTAACGGGATCAATTATGAAGTCGTGCCAGGTTTGACCAGTGCAATAGCTGGTTTGGCCGCTGCTGGGATTCCAGTGACTCATCGCGATTATGCATCTAGTTTTCATGTCATTTCAGCACATTTGAAAAAAGAAAACGGCACGCTTGATTGGCCAAATATTGCTCATCAAGAAGGGACCTTGATCTTTTTGATGGGAATGGAAAATCTCGATTTGATCGTTTCAGAATTACTCAATAATGGTCGTTCTGACGATACGCCTGTGGCCATCATTCAGTGGGCTACGCAATGGCGACAGAAGAACTTGATCAGTAATTTAAAAGACGTCCGTCGAAAAGTGGAAGAAACCGGTATTGGTTCTCCAAGTATTATCGCTGTCGGCGACGTTGTTAAGCTTCATCAAGAGATTGACTACATTTTGCCATTATTTGGACAACGGATTTTGATTGCTGACAACAGCTCGCACAAACTAGTTCATGAATTACGCGATCATGGTGCTAGCGTGGTGACCTACCGTCGCGGCAAGAATGAAAAAACAGCTTTCGATATTGGCAAGATCATGAATCATCAGCAGATCTGTTTTGAAGACGTGGATAGTTTCGAATTTTTCATCGATGAACTTAATTTGAAAAATCGTGATTTAAGGTCGATCTTTAACATTAAGATGTTGGCTACTAGTGATCATCTGGCCAAGAAAATGAAGAAGTCGGGAGTTATTGCTGATCAAGTAGTTGAGATTGAAGATGTAGCCAACACTGATGACACTGTGGTTTTGGGAAGCAATACTTCTGAAATTATTGGCTATAAAAACTTTGATTCGGTTTATCATCGTCGAGTTTCATCAAATGAAAATATCGATTTTTCTGAATTTAGCAAACTATTATTTATTAGCAAATCATCAGTGACCGATTTACTGGACAGTATAATAGAAGAAAAAATTCCTGAGATCCAAAATATCCCAGCTTTGGCCATGGGTAAAAAAGTTGAACAACTCTTGATTTCAAAAGGATTCACCAAAGTGAAACTAGTTAAACCTAAGAACTCTAAAGTACTCGAAGAATTATTGGAGGAAGTCAACTAATGTCAAAAACAGCTATTTTAGTTATTAGTTTTGGGACTACATACCCAGAGACACGAAAAAAGACTATCAAGGCGACTGAACAAGCTATTGCAAATAAGTTTCCTGACGCTGACGTTTTTGAAGCATTTACTTCAAACGTTGTTTTGAAAAGAATCGAGAAAAACGAAGGCATCAAGATTGATACACCAAGCGAAGCAATCGAGAAGATCCGCTCACTCGGGTACCAACAATTGTTTGTGCAGTCGCTTCACATAATTCCTGGTCATGAGTATCACTTGGTTGTTAAATTGCTATCTCCATATGCCAAAGACTTTGAAAAGTTTGTGATTGGTAAGCCTTTATTAACTAGTTTGGTTGATTATCGCGATGTTAAAAATTATTTAGTCGGCATGAATGATTTAGCCGATGATGAAGCAGTGTTATTCATGGGACATGGAACAGCGACTGATATTGCTTTTACCGCATATGGTTGTTTAGACCACATGCTGATGGGAACTCGCAATTATTTGGGAACAGTTGAGAGCTGGCCTGATCTAAAAATGGAAATGGCTCGCATGAAATCTGACGGTATCAAAAAGGTTCATCTTTTTCCATTCATGCTAGTTGCTGGCAATCACGCTAACAAGGACATGGCATCTGACGATAAGAACTCTTGGAATTCGCAATTACAAAAAGCTGGTTTCGAAACAACACCGCACTTAGTCGGTCTGGGCGAATCAGAATTTATTCAAAATCAGTTCGTTAAACATCTAAGAGCTGCAATAAGGAGTGCTGTTAATGAGTAAACTATACGGAATTGGCGTTGGTCCTGGCGACAGCGAGCTCATCACGGTCAAGGCGACTAAGATGATCAATCAACTAGATATTTTATATACTCCAATTGCTCACAATGGCATGAAGAGTACAGCTTTAAGAATTGCTACACCATATTTGAATGACAAAACTGAGATCAAAGAACGCCACTTTCCGATGACTCGAAATGTTGAGGAACGTCAAAAGAGTTGGGAAGCAATTGCCAATGACGTTGTGAAAGATGTGAAGTCAGGTCATGATGTCGGCTTTTTGACTTTGGGAGATACCTCGGTTTATAGCACCTTCAGTTATATTCAAAAATTAGTGGAAACACAGATCGAAGTTGAAATAGTTGCCGGGATATCGTCATTTTCACAAATTGCAGCAACTTTGAAAAAGCCGTTGATGTTGGATGAAGAGAGTCTGACTGTCGTTCCAGCAACTAAACCGATTGAAGAAATTCAAAAGTTTATTGCTGACAATGACAATCTAGTTTTGATGAAAATCTCAAGTAAGTTCTCTGACATCTTCAACTTGTTGAAAGAGCTGAATCTATTGGATAACTCGACCATCATTTCAAACGCATCGATGGAAAATGAAAAAATAATTCCAGTCGTTGATTTGAATGCAGAATCGAAGATTCCATACTTTTCTACCATGCTAATCAAAAAATAGTAACATATTTCGAATATATTAATTTATTATCAACCTTTTGTCATACGTTTACATTTTCTAGTCCTAAACCTCAAAAATTCTAGTAATTTAGTTTTTTATAAATTATCGTGAATAAGTGTTCAATAAATCACAATTTGAGGGGATCAGGATGAAAAAAATTTTCAATCGTATTAAAGAACTTAGTCAAGATTTTACAGTTCAATGTATGATGCTCATGGCAGTTGGATTCGCAATTGCCCCTGGGACGGTATATGCCATGCACATCATGGAGGGGATGCTGCCACCAAAATGGTGCATTTTCTGGTATGCAGTCAGTGCTCCATTTTTTATCTACGGTCTTTATAGATTGAAAAAAATTACACAAGATAGCAAACAAAAGAATACCAAATTGATGTTTGCCTTATGTGGTGCGTATGTTTTCGTCTTATCATCTCTGAAATTACCCTCAGTCACTGGCTCATCGTCTCATCCTACAGGCGTAGGTTTGGGAACGGTAATGTTCGGACCAGGCGTTTTAGTAATAATGGGTGTTATTGTGCTATTATTCCAAGCTCTTCTCTTGGCTCACGGTGGATTAACAACCTTGGGAGCCAATGCTTTTTCAATGACTATCATCGGACCAATTATCGGTTGGGTAGTCTTATTGATCTGCAAGAAATTGCATGTTAACAAGAAAGTTTCGATTTTTCTCTGTGCTTTTTTTGCAGATTTAGTAACGTATGTGACGACCGCCTGTCAGTTGGCAATCGTCTTCCCAGATCCAAATCACGGCGTGTTCGGGGCTTGGGTCAAATTTATGGGAATCTATGCCGTTACACAAGTTCCACTGGCAATTGCTGAAGGATTATTAACAGTTATTGTTTATAACCTCATCATCAGCAACAACCTTTGGAGTGAGGAGAGTTCACTATTGTATGAAAACTAAAACTCAAAATATCATTCTGATCATTTTAGTCGCTGCGCTGGTAATTGTGCCATTGGCATTTTCTCATGGCGAATTCGGTGGCAGCGATGATCAAGGAACAGCTCAGATTACTAAAAACGATCCACATTATAAAGTTTGGGCACATCCACTTTGGACGCCTCCATCTGGTGAGATCGAAACGCTATTGTTTACCTTGCAGGGAAGTCTTGGTACTGGAATTATCACTTATATTTTTGGATACCAGCGGGGTAAGAACAAGCAAAAACGCGAACAAGAAGCTAAAGCTGCTGAAGAAAAGAAGACCGCTAATGTTAGTGATTGATAAGTACGCTTATGAAAATAAATTGGCACGTAATAATGCCTGGCTAAAAATCACCTTCTTTTTGCTAGGTCTAGTTGGTGCTTTTCAGCCGTTGATCTGGTTAAAATTTTTAACGATGTTGGTAGTTTCTAGCCTCACCATCTATGTGACTGGCGTATCCGTGCATCGGTATTTGAAGTGGTTTTATCCGATCTTGCCATTTTTGATTTTGAGCATTATTGGAATCATCGTAACTGCATCGTCAAAACAAAGTGTCATGTACTGGTCGTTTCCGATTGGCTCAGTTTACTTTGGAATCTCTAAAGTGACGCTTCATCAAGGATTAGTATTGGGTGTTCAAGCATTGACCGCTATCGTCTGTACTTACTTTTTAGCATTGACGACACCATTTCAACAATTGATGAAAGTTTTGTTGCAGATCCATTTGCCAAAAATTTTTGTTGAGCAGACGATGTTGATCTACCGCTTTATCTTTATCTTTTTAGACGAATGCATGCGGATCTATCACGCACAACAATTAAGACTTGGCTATTCAGGTTTTAAAAACTCACTCGAGTCGATCTCAATTTTGCTGAAGATGTTGTTTATGCAGGTGATGATCAAGTATGAAAAAATGCAGGACAGTCTTGAGATGAAACTATTTGATGGTGATTTTAATTTAGATTGAGGATGACAAAATGATCAGGCTAGAACATGTGAACTTTGGTTATGATAATAAATCAATGCAGCTTCATGATATTAATATCGATTTTGGCAAGTCTGGTCAGTCGATCGGTTTGGTCGGGCCTAACGGTTCTGGAAAATCGACTTTATTCAAAAATATTGTTGGGTTAGAAAAACCAACTTCTGGTCAGATTTTTTTCGATGACAAACCAATCAAATATAACAATAAAAGTCTTCGGGAGCTTCGGACAAAGTTAGGAATGGTCTTTCAAAATTCCGACAATCAAATTTTTTATCCGAATGTCCAAGAAGATGTCGCGTTTGTTTTGCGTAATCTGAAATTGGATGAGGCAACCATCAAAGAACGGCTCGATTGGGTCTTTAAAAGTTTAGATATTGAGGATTTACGAGATCGACCGGTGCAATATTTGAGCGGCGGTCAGAAGAAACGTGTGGCAATTGCTGGCGTCTTAGTAATGAAACCAGAGTGGATCTTGATGGATGAACCGACAGCGGGATTAGATTTTGATGGCAAAGAACGGATGAAAGACTTGATCAGACAATTGATACAGAGTGGTCAACACTTGATTATTTCTAGCCACGATATGAATTTCATGTATGAAATATGCGATTATTTTTACGTTTTAAGTGATGGTAAAATTATTACCGAGGGGAAAAAGGAACAAGTCTTTGAAGACGACCAAGCGATTCAAGAAGCAAAGCTTGAAGTTCCTTTTGTTGTTAGACTGCATCGTGAGCTTGGTTTTCCACTTTATGAAAATCAAGAACAGTTGTATGCCGACGCAAACTTAAAGAATTATGTTTCAGGATACGGAGAATAATTATGACTGCAAAATCAATTATGTTTCAAGGAACAGCATCGGATTCTGGTAAAAGCTGGATGGTTGCTGCTCTTTGTCGTTTTCTTGCTCAAAAGGGCGAAAGCGTTGTCCCATTTAAGTCACAAAACATGGCACTCAATTCATACATCACAGCTGATGGTCAAGAAATGGGTAGAGCTCAAGTTTTTCAAGCTGAAGCTGCTGGTATTTTACCTGACGTGCGCATGAATCCAATTTTGTTGAAGCCTTCAACTGATAGCGATTCGCAAGTTGTCGTGAATGGTAAAGTGATTGCGGATATGAGTGCCGCTGAGTATCAAGATTTTAAACCGCAACTTCGAGATGACATCACCAAAATTTATAACAGTTTGGCTGATGAATATGACGATGTGATCTTGGAAGGTGCCGGAAGTCCAGCCGAGATCAATTTAAATGACCGCGACCTAGTTAACATGGGAATGGCAGATATTGCAGATTCACCTGTTATTTTAGTGGCTGATATTGATAAGGGTGGAGTATTTGCGTCGATTTATGGAACAATCAAATTATTGCCTAAGCGTCACCAAAAGCGGATCAAAGGAATTATTATCAATAAATTCCGTGGGGATGTTTCGCTTTTAACGAGTGGAAACGACATGATCGAAGCTCTAACTGGCGTGCCAGTTTTAGGAGTGATGCCATACAGCAATGTCCAAATTGATGACGAAGATTCAGTTGCCTTGACGCGCAAGAATAAAGTTATGGACGTTTCAAAAGATTTGGACATCGTTGTAGTAGTTTTACCAAAAATTTCTAATTTCACTGATTTCAATAGTTTGGCCATGCACCCCGATGTGTCGGTCCGCTATGCCACCAATCCTAATGAATTAGGTACACCTGATCTAGTGATTATTCCCGGTAGTAAAAATACTAACGAAGACCTCGCTTTTTTGAAGAAGACGAAGTTCGACACTGCGATTGAAGCTCTTCACAGTCGTGGCACCTTTGTCTTTGGTGTCTGTGGCGGCTATCAGATCTTAGGTAAAAAGTTGATCGATTCAAATGAAGTCGAATCAGATATCGAAGAACAAGCTGGCTTAAATCTATTGCCGGTAACGACTTATTACGAAGATACTAAGACGACTAATCAGTCGAAGGCTAAAATTGGAGACTTCGATGTCGACGGATACGAGATCCATATGGGTAAAACTATTTTAGACGAAGGCGTCAAACCACTAGCTCATATTTATGAAACTAATGGCAACTTAGCTGACCACATGGATGGAGCAATCAGTTCTGATCGCAAAGTTTATGGGACTTATTTGCACGGTATTTTCGACAACCCTGAATGGACTCGAAAATATTTAAATAGCATCCGTCAAAGCAAAGGTTTAGGACCATTAACTAATGTTGTTGGGTCGTTAAAAGACTTTAAGGAAACGCAATATGACGAATTAGCTAAGGAATTTGTTGAAAACGTTGATGTTGACCAGATTTTAAAGATCATGTCAGATTCTGGCAAGGGGGAATAATATGTACCCGATCATGGTTGATTTAACCAATCGTCCAGTCACGATTGTCGGTGGTGGTCACGTGGCTTTTCGCAAGTACAAGAAGCTGCTTGAAGAACATGCCCAGATCACCGTCATTAGTCCGACGATCGATGAAAGATTTGATCTCACTAAGATCAAATGGATCAAATCTCGGTATATTCGCCCGCTATTGGCAAATGCTGATTTAGTTTTAGCCTGTACCAACGACAAAGAAGTAAATCAATTAGTTTATGAAGATTCATACTCGCATCAGCTAGTTAATAATACTAGCGACAAGCACCATTCTGATTTTTATAATATGTCGACTTTACGTTACGACGGTTATGTTTACTCAATTTCTAGCTTAGGTAAGGATCCTTTCGCAACTAAAAAGAAGCGTGAATCTCTACAAGAATGGCTCGAGAAATAAGAAAGTATTGGAAGTATTAATATGTTTATAGTTTGTGTGGGACTTGATTTTAGAACTATGCCAATTGAATTACGTGAACAAATCAATTTTGATAAAGATGAATTAGCCGAAGCCCACAAGGCCTTGGCTGCTGAAAAAAGTATTTTAGAAGACGTGATAATTTCAACTTGCGAACGGACTGAGATCTATGCAGTTGTTGATCAAGTTCACACTAGTCGTTATTACATCAAACGTTTTTTATCAAACTGGTTTAAATTTGATATGGACGAATTGGCAGACTATTTAACATTAAGAACTGGCGAAATTGCCGTGCGCCATTTGTTCGAATTAGCCTCTGGATTAGATTCGCCAGATGTTGGTGAAGCTCAAATCTTAGGCCAAGTCAAAAACGCCTTTTTTATAGCTCGGCAAGCCGACACTGCGGGAGTATTGTTCAATCATTTATTCCAGCAAGTCATTACATTTGCTAAGTGGACCCATTCAGAATACAAGATCAACGAACACGCTGAGACTTCAACACAAGCTGGCATCCACCAAATCAAGGAGAACTTGCAAGACTTATCTGATAAGACCTTAACCGTTATCGGAGCGGGTACCATGAGTCAGCATGCGTTATTAAACACATCGACCATGGGCTTTGAAAAAATTATTCTGGTCAATCGGACCGTGTCACGTGCTGAACACGTTGCTGATGAGATCGATGCTGAGATCATTGTTAAACCAATCGACCAATTAGCAGACATCTTAAAAACGTCTGATGCTGTTATCTCAGCAGTCTCCGTCAAAAAACCGATTTTTTCAACAGAATGGGTCCAAGAGAATCAAGCTGATCTCAACGAGATTACTTTTGTTGATCTTGGTGTGCCGAGAAACTTAAGTACCTTCAGTCAACTCGACAACTGCCACTATTACGATATGGATGGATTGGCTAAGATTGTGACTGACAATCATGACGAGAAAATGCACTTAGTCAACGAAGTGAAAAAACATATTCCGGATGAGATCGAAGATTACTTTTTATGGCAAAAGCAATTAAACGTTGTGCCAGTGATTCGACAGTTGCGTGAACAGGCAGTCGATATTCAGTCAAATGTTTATGACAGTTTGTTGAAGAAGTTGCCTGATCTTGATGATCACGAACAAAAGGTGATCCGCAAACATATGAAGAGTATTGTTAACCAGATGTTGAAAGAACCCATCAAAGAAATTAAGGAGCTTTCAACCTCTGACGATGCTGATCAATATTTAGACGTCTTAAAAACAATTTTTAAATTGGATGCGTAAGGGGTGTCATTTTGGAAAAGACCATCAAAGTTGGAACTCGCAAAAGCAAGCTTGCAGTGTGCCAAACTAAATTAGCAATTAAGATGCTTCAAGAACAGTATCCGGATAAACAGTTTGAACTTTGTTACATCACCACCGAAGGCGATAAAAACTATTCGACTGATATTAAGATGATTGGTGGGAAAGGATTGTTCGTTAAAGAAATCGAGCAATCGTTGTTGGATGGAAAAATCGACATTGCAGTTCATTCATTAAAAGACCTTCTGCCTCAAACGCCAGAAGGCTTAGTGCTGTCCGGGATACCGAAGAGAAACTCTCCATTTGACTGCTTGATCACCACAACAGAAATGCATTCAACAAAGGATATTCCGCAAGGTGCAAAAATTGGTACGAGTAGTATTCGCCGGACGGCGCAGTTGCGTCATTTGAGGCCGGATATTGAAGTCGTGCCAATTCGTGGAAATTTAGATACGAGACTTAAAAAAATCGATGAGTTGAATTTATTTGGAGTCATCGTAGCTGAGTCAGGCTTGGATCGTCTTCAAGTCGATATTGGAAATCATCATAAATTTAGTTTGCAAGATACAATTCTACCTGCTGCCGGTCAAGGTGCTTTGGCACTGGAATCGCGAGCAGATGACCAATATATTAACGATATTATTCATTCAATTGATGATAAAGATACTCGACTTTCCGTCAAATTAGAACGTCAGCTTTTGGCGGCATTTGGCGGCAGCTGTAACTTTCCAGTCGGAGCATATGCTCATGTGGATGATTCGGTTGTGACGATGCATGCAATGATCTCGTCCTATGATGGTTCAAAATGGTACGAGACTTCAGCTGATCGTTCAGTCTATGAAGCAACAGATTTTGGGAATGAAATTGCTCGAGAGCTTTTAAGCAATGGGGCAACTGAAATAATAAAAGAAATTGAAGGAAGTAATTAATAATGATTAAATTTGATCGTCACCGTCGTTTAAGAACTAGCGCAGCTATGCGTGATCTAGTAAGGGAAACTCACGTATTAAAAACTGATTTGATCCAACCTGTTTTTATTGAGGATGGATTAATGGGAAAGACTGAGATCAAATCAATGCCAGGCGTTTTCCACTTTGGGATGGATACAGTTTTGGACGAGATCCAAGAAATCGTCAACGATGGTATCAAAGCCATTATCTTGTTTGGCCTCCCAAAAGACGAAGATAAAGATGAAGTCGGAACCGGTGCATGGAGCGACGATGGTATCGTTCAACAAGCTACACGTTTGATCAAAAAGAATTATCCAGATTTGATCGTTATTGCTGATTGCTGCATGTGCGAATACACATCAACTGGTCACTGTGGAATCGTCCGCGATGGCTATGTTCAAAACGATGAATCGTTAGAATACATTACAAGAACGGCCGTTTCTCAAGCTAAAGCAGGAGCCGACATTATCGCTCCTTCAAATGCCATGGATGGATACGTTGCTGCTATTCGTGAAGGATTAGATAAGAATGATTTGGTCAATGTTCCGATCATGTCCTATGCGGTTAAATACGCATCAAGTTTTTATGGTCCATTCCGTGATGCAGCTAATTCATCACCTAAGTTTGGCGACCGTAAGACTTACCAAATGGATCCTGCTAATCGTTTGGATGCCATGAGAGAAACTATTAGTGATGAAAACGAGGGTGCAGACTTTGTCATGGTCAAGCCTTCAATGGCATTCTTAGACGTCATGCGAGAAGTTAAGGACCATACGAAATTGCCTTTAGTTGCGTATAACGTTTCTGGAGAATATTCAATGATCAAGGCAGCCGCACAAAATGGTTGGATTGATGAACAAAGTGTCGTTTATGAAACACTAACGAGCATGAAGCGTGCAGGTGCTGATTTGATCATCACTTATTTTGCAAAAGACTTTGCTAACTATTTAGACAATCAAAAGTAATCACTGGGGGATAATAATGAGAAGTTTCGAACAATCAATTGCAGCTTATAAAGAAGCCGTCAAATTAATGCCAGGTGGAGTTAACAGTCCAGTTCGTGCATACAAAAATGTCAACATGTCACCAATCTTTATTGAACGAGGCAAGAATCAAAACTTATACGATGTGGATGGAAACTCGTACATTGATTACGTTTTGTCATGGGGACCACTTATTTTAGGTCACGCTGACGATGTCGTTATTGAAGCCTTAAAAGATACAATCGATAAGGGTACTAGTTTTGGTGCTCCAACTTTGCTTGAAAACAGAATTGCTGAATTAGTTCAACAATTCGTACCATCAATGGAATTGATGAGAATGGTTTCTTCAGGTACTGAAGCAACGATGAGTGCAGTTAGATTAGCACGTGGATACACGAAGCGTGACAAGATCGTTAAGTTTATTGGCTGCTACCACGGTCATTCAGACTCATTGCTAGTTGATGCTGGTTCAGGCTTGGCTACTTTTGATATCAATACTTCTCCAGGCGTTCCTAGAAATGTGGCTCTTGAAACATTGACTGTTCCATATAACGATGAAGAAGCTGTAATCGATTTATTCAAACGTCGTGGCGATGAAATTGCCGGAGTTATCGTTGAACCTGTAGCAGGTAACATGGGCTTTGTTCCCGCTAAAGAGTCATTCTTGAAGACTTTGCGTAAGGTTACTGAAGAACATGGTTCAGTCTTGATTTTTGATGAAGTTATGAGTGGATTTAGATGCGACATGAATGGTGCACAGCACTTGTACGGAATTCATCCTGACTTGACTACCTTGGGTAAGGTTATCGGTGGCGGTCTTCCAGTTGGTACATTTGGTGGACGCGAAGAGATCATGAGAAACATCACGCCAGATGGAAAGGTTTATCACGCAGGTACTTTATCAGGGAATCCATTAGCTATGATGGCTGGTATCAAGACACTAGAGCAATTAAATGCTGACAAATATGCTGATATGGATGCTAAGTTGGATCGTCTCTGCAAGGCTCTTAAAGCTGCAGCTGATAAAAATGGCGTACCATTTACAATTCGTCACCGTGGCACTATGTGGGGATACTTCTTTAATGAAGGGCCAGTAGAAAACTTTGCCGACGTTCAAAAATCAGACAAGGATTACTTCAGTCGTTTCTTCCAATATGTCATCAAACGTGGTATTTACTTAGCACCATCACCATATGAAACTAGTTTTATTTCAACTAAACATACTGATGCAGATATCGACAAGACAATCGAAGTCTTCAGCGATGCATTTGCAAATGTTGAAAAATAAGGAGCAATTATGCAAGCAGGCAGTCATCAATATCGTGATTTAACGATCACGCCAATTAATAAACAAGAAGATCTAGTTGTTAGTTGCGATATCAGTGCTGGATTTGGAGACCGTGAATTGGACATTGTTAAATGCTCGCCAGAGATATCAGTCTCGTTTACATTACGAACGGCAATGCTTGAGCTAATTTCTTATGGAGCAACGCCAATCAATGTGATCAATACTTTGAGTGTCGAGTATGATCCGACCGGTATTAAAGTCATTGACCAGATGAAACAAGATTTGGTCGAAATGGGTTATCCTGATTTATCGATCAATGGCAGTACTGAGGACAATTTGGATATTCAGATGACGACTGTCAGCGTGACTGTGATTGGTCGTGCTGCTCACAAATCTTTTGAAAACACTCAGGATCTAGCAGTTTTTCAACTGGGAGTACCTTTAATGGGAAACGAAGTTTTGGCTAATTTGGATAATATTTTTAAAGTCAAACAAGCAATTGATCTACGCCGTGAAAAAGCTGTCGTTGACATGATTCCGGTTGGATCTAAAGGAGTTGGATATGAGCTAGGAGTTTTAGCTAATAGCGATGACTTGAAACTTGAATTGGCAAATGGAATTGACCAATCACAAATTAATAAGACTGCTGGTCCTTCGACAGTTTTATTGGTCGCAGTTGCAAATAATGACGCTGATGACTTTTCTAAAAATCATCCAGAATTAAAACAGATTGCTCGATTGAGGAAATAATATGGAACATTTAATCATGGTTACCGGCGGTGCCAGAAGCGGGAAATCAGAGTACGCTGAAAATTTATACAGTCGTGAAGATCAAGTTTGTTACATTGCTACTGGCATGGTCAATTTAAGCGATGCTGAAATGTCCAACCGGATCAACAAACACCGTGCACGCCGTTCTAAACATTGGACAACTGAAGAACGCTATGACAGTATCGCTAAATTTATGGACCAATCAGCTACTACTCAGTTTCTACTCGACGATGCCACCAATATGATCACTAATTTATTTTTTGATTGGGTCAACGAAGCTAAGGGAAATAAATTTAACTTCGATGCCTATATCAATCAAATGAATCAAGACCAGATCGATGAAGCGACTAGCTATATTTTGCAACAGTGGATCAATATTATTGAGGTCAACAGTCGTCGCCACAAGACCTTAGTTATCGTGACTAATGAGGTGGGTCTTGGAATCGTTCCCGCAACTAAATTGACGCGGATCTTGCGTGACATCTATGGTTCAGTCAATAAGCTGATTGCCAGTAAGAGCGATGAGGTCTGGTTTGTGATCAGCGGTCTGCCACAAAAAATAAAGTAGAGGTAATATTTTGATAACGTCATTGATATTGTATGGACAATTTTTTACCAGGGTACCGATTCCTATTCCAATCGACGAGCCTCAAGAAAAATTTAATAAGGGAATTCAATATTTAACTTTATTTGGTTTGATCCTTGGTGCAATTGAAGCACTCTGCTTTTGGGGACTGAGTTTTGTATTTCCAACTTGGCTGTGCTGGATCTTCTTGTTAGTCATCGATGGCATGATCACTGGTGGTTTTCATTTAGATGCTCTGGCAGATACTGCTGATGGGATGTTCAGTTCTCGTAACAAAGAAAAAATGTACGAGATCATGAAGGATAGCCGATCAGGTACGATGGGTGCTTTAGCACTGATCTATTACTATTTATTAATGATTGGTTTGACCTACTTTATCAGTGGCCATCTCAGCATCATGACCAATGTCTTTTTAGCTGCCATAACCATCATGAATACCAAAACCGGAATATCGCTGATTTTTCTAAGAATTTCTAACTCTGAAAAAGAGAAGGGATTGCTCAAAAGTTGGGGACAGATTGCACCTTGGCGTGCAGCTGTTAGTCAATTATTGGCAATCATTGTGATTTTTCTCGGTTTAGGCTGGAAAGGCTTAGTTGGATATATCGTTGCTGCCTTGTTTGTCTTTGTGTATAAACATTGGATCAACAAGCAATTAGGTGGATTCACTGGAGATACCTTAGGCGCCTACGCCAGTATCTGCCAAGTGATCTTTATGATTGCATATGCTGCAGTGGTAAAACTATGAGATTAGTTTTTGCTAGGCACGGAGAGACTGAGTGGAATTTACAAAAGAAGTTCTATGGTTTGTCAGACGTCAGTTTGGACGACAAGGGCATTCGGCAGGCTCATCATTTAGCCAATACCTTGCGCAAGAATAATTGGCAATTTGATGTTGGCTATTGCAGTGGTCTAATTAGGACTTACCAAACTTTGAAACCTTGTTTAAATCCTGATACTCCGATTGTCAAACTACCAGGATTGAATGAGAAGGGCTTCGGCAAGTGGGAGGGACTGGATGCAGACGAGATCGAAGCTAGTTATCCAAAAGAGTGGCAGCTTTGGTTAAATCAACCATTTGAATATGTGCCACCAGAAGCTGAAGATTTTTATCAATTTTCAGACCACGTCAAACGCACAATCAATCAAATAATTTCTGATGGTCAAAAAAATAATTATCAAAATATCCTAGTAGTAGCTCATTTAGGTGCACTCAGAATAATTGACCAATATCTGCTAAATGACACCCATGAATTTTGGGATATTCACTTTGATGCCGGGTGCTACACAGAATTTTCCGGCGATTCAAAACAAAATTTTAAACTAGTTAAAAGAAATGTGGGATGATCAAATGGCTATTCTAATTACTTATCCACAAGACAAATTTAACGACGAAATGTTAGCGGGCCTTCAAAAATGGAGTCCGCTTTTTTTGCCATTGAAGCGAATTGAGTATAATCAATGGACCAAGCGACAGTATGAAGTCATCGCTAATAGCGATTGTTTAGTCGTAACTAGTATGCTGGCAATTCAAGCCTTAGTTAAATCTGATGTATCGACTGATAAACAAGTTGCGGTGATCAGTCACAAAGCTGCCGCATTATTAAGAAGTTTCAAATTTACAAATGTGATCGTTTCAGAGGTCGAGAATCGCGAGTCTTTGGTGAAAAAATTAGACGAAGAATTTGCTAACCAAGGTAATATCGTCTTTTTAAAAGGTAATTTAGCGCCTGACTTACCACTGAGAGCTAAGGTAACTAATATTGATGCGTATCAAAATGTCTGGACTAAAGAGGACCAAGACCGTGCAATTAAAAAAATTGGCGATGCTGATTTTACTAAGGTGTTGATTACTAGTCCATCGGCATTTTATCGTTTTGAAGCTATTGAAGAATTGTTGCCCAGTCAATTTATGTCCGCAAAATATTATACGTTGGGGATGTCGACGCAACGGACGATGAACGAATTAGGATTTGACGCTTGGTCACCAGCACATCCTAGAAATGTCTTGAAACAGACTGTTTTAAAAATGACGAGGGAGAATTGATACCATGGCGAAAGCTTTGATCGTTTACGCAACTATTACTGGCAACAATCAAATGTTAGCGGATATTTTAGCTGATCAATTGGATAAATTAGGTATAGAAGTCGTTGAAACCGAAATGAGCCAGACAGATCCGAATGACTTTGAGGATTATGATCTCTGCTTTGTTTGCGTCTACACCTATGACGAGGGAGCACTTCCAGAAGAAGGTATGGATTTTTATGAAGACCTAGCCGATGTTGATCTGACCGGTAAGTACTACACAGTCTTAGGTTCTGGTGATACTTATTATGGCGAATATTACAATGTTGCCGTTGATAAGTTTGCCAAGCAGTTTGAAAAAACCGGAGCCCAGATTGGAACGGATTGTTTAAAAATTGAGTTAGAACCAGACGAGTATGATATTATGAACATTGCAAAAGTTGCAAAGGATATTTCCACAAAAATTCAAATTTGAGAGGGAAATTATGAAAATATATACTAGAACTGGTGACAAAGGTAAGACCAGAATTATCGGTAATGATGTGATGTATAAGTCTGACAAAAGAGTTACAGCTTATGGTTCAGTTGATGAACTCAACTCATTAGTTGGCGTGGTTATCGCAAACTTATCCGATAAGACTAAAGTTTTTAACGACGAATTAACAGAAATCCAACAATTGTTATTTGACTGTGGAACGGATTTAGCTATTTCTCAAAATGATACTAAGCACGAATTCATTTTTACTGAGGACCACAAGTACGTTGATTGGTTAGAAAAGAAGATCGACGAATACACTGAAAAAGTTCCTAAGACCCAAAAGTTTATTTTGCCTGGTGGCTCAAAGACGGCTTCTTCATTGCACTATGCGAGAACAGTGACTAGAAGAGCGGAGCGCCAAATTGTCTCATTGATTCAAGACGAACCAATCAATGATTATGTCTTGAAATTTATCAATCGTCTTTCAGACTATTTCTTCGCTGCCGCAAGATATGCCAACGTTCTAGACGGCGTTGAGGATATTCAATATCGTAATAGCAAACCAGTATTTAGATAAAAATACCATGACATGACGGGATTATCCCTCATGTCTTTTTTTATCAAAATCCGAGCATCACGGAGAGGAATAATTTTCTGCTATGTTAGTATTAGGATATTAATACAGATGAGGAATATTATTAGTATTTTTCTGAGGGGAAATATCATGATTGAATTTGAGGATATTACTAAGTCGTATGGTGATTTAACTGTCATCAAAGACTTAAATTTAACCATTAATGCAGGTGAACTTTTTGTCTTAGTCGGTCCAAGTGGAAGCGGGAAGACCACGTCGGTCAAGATGATCAACCAATTGATCAAGCCCACATCAGGGACCATTAAGATCGATGGCAAAGACATCAATGATTATGACTTGCAACAATTACGTCTAGGAATGGGCTATGTTCTGCAGAACATTGCATTGTTCCCAAACTTAAATATTCAAGAAAATATTGCGATTCAGTTGGAAGAGTTGAAAGTTCCTCGTGAACAACGTCGAGCCAGAGCCCGTGAATTACTGGAAAAAGTTGGACTGGATCCTGACTTATATGCGACCCGGATGCCAGATGAGTTATCCGGTGGTGAACAGCAACGTGTCGGTATCATCAGAGCAATCGCGACCAATCCCAACATTATTTTGATGGATGAAGCATTTAGTGCATTGGATCCACTATCCAGAAAGCAATTGCAGGATATCGTTTTGGATTTGCATGCTAATGCAGATTACAATCTAACAATCGTATTTGTGACTCACGATATGCGTGAAGCACTGCGACTAGGTTCAAGAATCGCCATCCTAAAAGATGGCGTCATCCAACAAGTGGGTACGCAAGAAGAAATCATGAATAAACCTGCGAATGATTTTGTCGAATCATTTTTCAAGGGTGAGCAAGAAACTGAAGTTGCAACAGCAGGTAAGATAATTATTCAAGGATACGGTCACAAGGTGTCGACAGATAATAATGCTGAAAAAATCAGTTTTGACTGTGAGATACCGAAATTACTCTCGATTCTAAGGACTGGAAAAAGGGGCATTGTCGAATTCCACGATGATACCTATGAGCTGGTCTTAGATGACGTTTTAGATTTCATCGAGAATAAGGAGGCCGCTCGTGAATAATTTAGTTAATATTCTTCAAACGCAACACCAAGATATTCTCAATTCACTAGTTCAGCATTTAAATATTTCTCTGATTTCATTGCTGATTGCAGCGGTGATCGCAATTCCGTCAGCAATATTACTCAGAAGATACACTAAAGTAGCTGAAGTTGTTTTACAAATAACCAGTATTATGCAAACAATCCCTAGTTTGGCATTGTTGGGAATTTTGATCCCATTAGTTGGTATCGGAACGGTTCCGGCGGTCATTGCTTTAGTCGTTTACGCAGTGATGCCGATTTTTCAAAACACCTATACTGGATTTACCTCAATTGATCCAAGTCTAGAAGAAGCAGCCAGTGCCTTTGGACTGTCGAAATTTCATAAACTAACTCGAATCGAGCTCCCGTTGGCAATGCCACTGATCGTGTCCGGATTAAGAATCGCTATGGTCATGATCATTGGTACTGCTACTTTAGCAGCTCTGATTGGTGCTGGTGGTCTAGGTACTTATATTTTGTTAGGTATCGAGACTAACAACAATGCACTGTTAATTATTGGCGCTGTTTTATCAGCCGCTTTGGCATTAGTATTTTCAGCTTTGATCCGTTTTATTGGTAAACTATCGTTCAAGAAAATCATGGCTGTATTTTTGACATTGATCGTTTTGTTTGGTGGTTGGGGAATTTATTCAACTGTCAATAAGACGCCTTCGACAATTACGATTGCCGGAAAAATGGGCAGTGAACCTGAAATTTTGATCAACATGTATAAGGACTTGATCCAACAGGATAATCCTAAGCAAAAAGTCGAATTGAAACCTAACTTTGGGACAACCAACTTTTTATACAAAGCTCTAAAGGCCGGTCAAATTGATGTATATCCAGAGTTTACTGGAACAGTGATGGAGACTCTGGTCAAAGCTAATAATTATGGCAAGAATCCGACAAAGATTTATCGACAAGGAAAACAAATGTTGAAAAAACAAGATAATCTGGATTATTTGTCGCCAATGGAATATCAAAACGGCTATGCATTAGTGGTTTCGAAGTCATTTGCTGATAAGTATAATTTAAAGACTATTTCTGACCTTCAGAATGTTGAAGACCAAGTCAAAGCCGGGTTCGATATTGATTTTTATAACCAAAAGGATGGATATCCCGGTATCAAGAAGACTTATAATTTGAAATTTGGGTCCACCAACACAATGCAGCCAAGTATCCGTTACAAGGCAATCGCCTCAGGTAAGGTGAATACCGTTGATGGATACACGACTGATCCACAAATTCAAAAGTATCATCTAGTTGTCTTACAAGATGACAAGCACTTCTTTCCACCTTACCAAGGTGCACCATTGGTCAGAAGCAAAGCTATAGATGAACATCCTGGCTTGAAGAAGTCACTAGATAAATTGAGTGGCAAGATTACAACTGAAGACATGCAGAAGATGAATTATCAAGTAACTTTCCAGCATAAAAAAGCTAAGACAGTTGCTCATGATTATTTGGTTAAGCATAATTTGCTCGACAAATAAAAATGAACTTATTAAAAAAGGCGTTCTAGATTACGTAATTTCAGTAATTTAGAACGTCTTTTTCTCTTTTTGAATTGAAAAAGTAATAAAATAACTATATGAATTAATTTGGGAAGGATTTGTATTTTTATTTTGAGGGAAAAACACATTTGGCTAACTTTGTTTGCCACCAGTTTTATGTCATTTATGCAGTTGCTAGATGCCAGTATTGTCAGTATTGCGATTCCTAATTTAACTAAGGATCTAAATATACCAATGAATCGAGCGGAGTGGGTCACCTCCGTTTATCTGATCTTGATCTGTATGCTGTTATTGTTTTGGGGCAGGATGGCTGATCAAATTGGCTACATCAAAATTTTTCAGACTGGGACGATTTTTTTCACGATTGGTTCACTGATCTGTGCCTTGAGTCCGACGTTGCCAATTTTGCTGTTTGGTCGAATCGTCCAAGCAATTGGCGCCAGTATGAGTATGGCGACAAACATTGGGATAATCGCAATGATCTTTCCGATGCACTTGCGTGGACGAGCCTACGGGATCAATAGTATCATCGCCCAACTAGGGAATATTTCTGGACCTGGATTAGGTGGATTGATATTGAGTGTCCTTTCTTGGCATTGGATCTTTATCATCAACATTCCCATCGGTATTATCGTCTACATTTACGGTCGGTTTATGTTTCCAAGAGACATTAAACGTAGTCATGAGCCAATCAAGTATGATTGGATCGGAGTGACGGTATATGCGATTGCCATCGCCACATTTTTCATCAGTATTTTCTGGGGACAAGATATTGGATTCAGCAATCCTAAGGTCATCACAATCTTTGTTGTCAGCGTCATCTTGTGGGTCATCTTTATTTATACTGAAAAAAGAGTTTCAGATCCGTTGATTGATCTTACGATTTTCAAGATTCCTCGACTGACGCTGAGTTTAGTCAGTGCCTTGTTAGTCTTTTCAGTTGGATATTATGCCAATGTTATCATGCCGTTTTATTTAACTAATTTCCGTAACTTGAGCACTTCACTGACGGGATTGATCATGATGGCAATCCCATTAGCCAACGTTATCGCTGCACCAATAGCCGGATATTTTACCGATAAGTATAATGCGACTATCGTTTCATTATGGAATTTGTTAGTGTATTTGATCCCGTTGGTATTTTTGATCAAAATATCGGCAAATGTGAACTTGATCATATTTACATTGATGATCTCGCTGCTAGGAGTCGGTAACGGAGGATTCCAAAATAATCCGATGATCATGGGTTATGCGCCACAGGAATATCAAGGCGTGGCAGGTAGTTTAACTGCCTTATTTAGAAATATCGGTATGGGATTAGGAGTCAGTCTGGCAACAACTAGTTTGTATTATGGAATGAGTTTAAAGGCTCATCGGACGGTCAATTACTATCCGAAGAACAATCCAGACTGGTTTTTGAGTGGGATGAGTTTTTCTTATATAACCGCACTGATCATTTTGATATTAGCAATTATCTTAGTGATCATTATTCGAAAAATCGATAAGTCCATCAGAAATAAAAATCTTGAAATTTAATTGTCAAAGCACTCTCTGTGAAAATATTGCAGGGAGTGCTTTTTTCATATTTTATAAAATAATTTTTAAATTGTTAACAAGCATATTAAATTCAATATCTTATAATAAAATCAGTCAGAAAATGCAAAACGCAATGAGAACGATCTATGAAAAGGAGACCTGATCATGCTTGCCAACGATTATGCAATTGAACTTCATCGACTTGAACAAATTGGGCCGGTAGACATTCCTCATATTAAAGGTGTCAAAACGATCATTAAGGATAGACTGGATGCCCATACCTACGATCCGGAAGTGATGAAACATATGGCCAACAAGCCATTGAATCAACCATTATCTCGCAATTTGACCGAATTACGGCAAGGAGGAGCTCCAGAAATTATCCCTAAAGCCAATTACGATGGGGTAGTAGTAGATAGTTTGATGTCTTATGAAATGGGACGAGAGGTTCCTTATTTAAAGATTTCTAACCATCGCTTGCCTCGTGAAAATAAAGCTTTAATCTATGTACATGGTGGAGCTTATTTTGGTGGTGCGGTGTCAGATACATTGATCCCGTTGAAATATCTTGCCACGATGTATGCTGGTACGATTTATAGTATTGATTATGGATTGGCGCCAGAACATCCTTATCCTTCAGCGATATTTGATTGCTTGTCGGTGGTTTCACTGATTGCTAAAGACCATTCTGAAGTACAAATTTCTGGTGATTCTGCTGGCGCCTCGATTGCTTTAGGTGTCAGTCAATTAGCTAATCAGCTGGGGATTTGTCAAATTGATGATCACGTGCTGTTTTACCCAACGATCATTCATGGTTCCAATCATAATGGACCATTGTGGGATGATAAAAAGATCTCGATAGCTCCAAATGAAAGAAAGTATCTTCACAGTAATTATCGGACGTTCAAACAATTGGATCGGTTGATGACGCAGTTTTACACCGATGGAAAAAGCTTTGATCTAACGTCGCCAATTATTTCGCCACTGCATGCAGATCCAACTAATTTCAAAAATCTCACCGTTATTGTCGGCGAGTTTGATCCATTCAGACTTCAAGACGAAGCGTTGGCTGAACAAGTTGGTACAGCCGGAGGAGATGTGACCTTCATTAGATACGGCGGTATGGGTCATGCATTTTTCAACTACATCGGAAAATGTGCCGTTGCTGAAGATTCAATTATTGAAGCTAATAAAAGATTGTAAACAAAAACACCATATTGACCAATGAGCGAGGCTCAAAGTCGATATAGTGTTTTTACTGTTCTTGCTGGATTTCTTCAACACGGTCGTGCAAAAGATTTCTCTTCTTGCGTAATTCCCGCATCGTTAAATTCCAAGTTCCGATTAAGACTAAAGTCGAACCGATCCAAGCTAATGGGTTAGCCATTGCTGCACCTAAGAAACCGAAGGATTTAATGAGTACGACACTAGCAAAGACTCTCATGATCAATTCTGCAATACCAGCAATGGTTGGGGCCTTTTGATTGCCCAATCCTTGAAGCGTGTATCTGACGATGAATAAAATTGAGAGTACAAAGTACATTGTTCCATTGAAATAGTAGTATGTTTGAATCAGGTCAAGGATCTTTGGCTGATAGCCATTCATGAATAATCTAGAAATATTTTTACCAAAGAAGACTAGCAAGATACCAATCGTAGCACTGGAACCAACTGAAAGAATGATACCTTCCTTAACACCTTTTAAGATCCGGTCGTATTTTTTTGCACCGAAGTTTTGGGCGGTGTAGTTGACCAATGAAATACCAAAACTCATGGCTGGCAAGGTCGCAATTTGTTCAATTCTTCCCGCAACGGTGTAGGCAGCAACTGCATCTGCACCCAAAGTGTTGAGCATGAATTGCAAAATTATTGCACCAATGGCAATGATCGATGATTGAAATCCCATTGGCATACTAGTTCCTAATAATTGCTTGATCTCTTGTTTATCGATCCGAAAATCCGATCGACTCAGGATCAAATATGGAATTTTTAGGCGAATATAAATGTACAAACTGATAAATGTAATCGTCTGTGCAGTTACTGTGGCTAAACCAGCACCGGCTACTCCCATGTGTAAGACCAGGATAAATACTAATTCCAAGATAATGTTTAAAACTGTACTTACAATCAAAAAGAATAATGGCACACGGGTATTACCCAACGCACGCATGGTATTTCCCAAGAAGTCGAATCCGACAAATGAGAAGATACCAGCAAAGATCATTTCCAAGAAGATAAATGAATCATGGATCAATTCTTTTGGCGTTTGCATGATCACTAAAAGTGGGTAGGCAATGATCACGGAAATGATCGTGAAGATAACAGTGATGCCTAGAGAAATGATAATTCCGGACGCAAAACTTTTTCTCACGCCGTTCAGATCGCCAGCACCATACCGCCGCGCGGTCAAAATCGCTAGACCACTAGTGATTCCTTGTGCAAATCCAATTACTAAGGCAGTTAATCCGCCCGTAGCTCCGACCGCAGCCAAAGCGTCAACACTGATAGTTTTACCAACGATCAGCGTATCAATAAAACTATAAAACTGTTGGAAGAAGTTACCTAATAAAAGCGGAATAGTGTACAAGAATATTACTTTCATAGGTCTTCCATCAGTGAGATCGATCATTGTTCAACCCCCTTTCGAATTAATTTAGACTATGATAACACTAGTTAAAAAATATGTACTATTGAAACTAATTTATTAATTTGGTAAAAACATTAGTATCATTATCAAGATTTTCTGAAAAATATCTGTTATTGTTTAAGTGGACTTCAGAAGAATTATCTACTCAGTTCAATGCTAAAACATAAATTTGAAGATGAGTAAACAAATGCAATACTTTCTGAATGTTTGGCATGGGCCAGACAGAAAGGGATGACTTTATGAAAAAGTACCAAGGAGTCGTATTTTTTGATCTAGACGGAACGTTGTTCGACGATGACAAGAACGTTTCTGATCGAAATTTATTGTCGCTAGATTTATTAAGAGAAAATGATATTCTCCCAGTAATTGCGACCGGAAGAAATCAGTTTGAAATTGCCGACTTGATCAAAAAAGGGAAGTTTGACTCCTTTATTACCGCTAACGGAAGCTATGTAGTTTATGAAGGAAAACCGATCGACGTTCAAGAAATTCCTCAGAAGATCAATTCTGAACTAGTGACTTTTGCCAGCCACTTCAATGAAGAAGTAGCTTTTTACAATAACGTTGGTTGTGCAGTCACTGGTGACAATCAGATGGTTGACGATAACTACAAGGCCTTACGATTGAAAAAATTCGTAGATCCTGATTTCTACAAAAATAACACCATCAACTTTTCTTTCATTTATACTCCAGTCGGCGTTGATGATCATCAAGCAAAATATGAAGAAATCTTCGGCAGCGACTTGACCTTTTATCGTAATAATCCACGTGGATTAGATGTGGTCATGAAAGGTGTCTCAAAGGCAGAAGGAATCACTAGTCTGATCCGTCACGCCAATCTACAAGGTATTCCCACTTATGCTTTTGGCGATGGAAACAATGATATACCAATGTTTAAAGAAGTTGATAATCCAATCGCAATGGTGAATGGATTATCAGTTGCCAAACGAAACGCCAAGTATATCACGAAAGAGGACAATAATCATAGTGGAATTTATTACGAATTACGAGAACTTAAATTAATTTAAATAATAAAACAAATAAAATACCGTCTAAATGCTATTTTGAAAGCATTTAGACGGTATTTTTAATTTTACGAATTAATAGTTAATTGTTTTTGATTCATTTGCATTTAGTGGTACTTGTTCACCTTTGAATTGAACATGCGTATCTTGGTCGGCTTCAACGATGACGGTATCTTTAGTGACGGTGAAGTAATAGTGGATGCCTCTAAAGAATAAGTTAAATCTCAAAGCGTTCCATGATTCAGGGAAGTTAGGATCAACAGTTAATTCTTCTCCTCTGAAGTCAACGCCGGCAAAGTATGATGTAACAACATTTAAAGTTGCACCCATAACGCCTAAATGAATACCTTCAGCGGTAGTACCACCTTGAATGTCGTAGTAGTCACTGGTCAATGCCTGATAGAACAATTCCCACGATAATTTCTTATCGTTTACTTTGAGAGCAAGCATTGAGTACACGATTCTCGACAAGGTTGAACCATGAGTGGTTCTTTGCAAATAATAGTTAACATTATCTTTGATAAATTTATTTGGATCTGAGATAGGATATCCCATCTCCTTCATAATATCCAAGAAGGTCTCTTCACGTAAATTGTAAAGTCCCATCAGTGCATCAGCTTGTTTAGCAAGTTGATACTGATCAGGTGAATCTCCTTCAGACTTGAGGATCCGGTCCATTCTGGAAATATCGCCATACTGACGTCTGTAGTAATCAAAGTCGATATCTTTGAGTTTGAAGTAGCCCTCAAATTGTCCCAAAATGTTTTGATCATTAAATTCAAGCTTTAGATCATGTCCAATAATATCGATGGCGTGCAAGTCGTCATCGGTAAAGTCGGCCCGTTTGAGATTTTCGTCAACGACATCTTTTGGTTCTTTCTTCAACAAGTAATTGATCTTGTCAAAAAGCCAACTAGTCATGATATTTGTATAGGCGTTATTTTTTAAGCCTGATTCCTTAGCATTTGGATAGCCTTCGTGGAATTCATCAGGACCCATGACGTTAGAAATTGAATATGTCTTTGTCTCTGGATCGTATTCAGCCATGCTGATCCAAAGCTTAGCAATGTTCAGCATCATTTCTAGGCCATAATTTTTGATGAAGTCATCATCTAAAGTCATGTTGTAGTAATTCCAAATGTTGTAGGCAATAGCCAATGATACGTGGCGTTGCTTTCTGGAGTTATCAGGATCCCAGGAATTAGTGATTGGGTTCAGATGCATTGATTGCGATTGCTCATCACCGTACATACCACTTTGCCAAGGATACATTGCACCTTTATAGCCATTTTCTTCGGCGTATCGCTTTGCAGCTGGTAAACGATTATAACGGTACATCAATAATGCTTTGGTCAAATTAGGATAGTGCATCGTGTAATAAGGAAGAACGAATAATTCGTCCCAGAAAATATGTCCACGGTAAGCTTCACCGTGAAGGCCACGGGCACCAACAGATGCATCCAAGTTTTCATTAACGTGATCTTGAGCAGAAACTGTTGCATGGAATTCATTTAATCTCAGCAACTTTTGAGCAGTCACGTCACCGGTCAATTCAATGTCTTCATTGGCCCAAATTTTTTGCCAGCTACGCATTGAGTTAGCAACCGCATCAGCGAAGTTCTTGTGATAAGCGTGGTCGTTGACCGCAAACTCTAATGAAGAGTCAGTTTCTAAGGAAGTGTAGATGCTGACAGTTTTTTCAACGGTGTAGGATCTACCTTCGACAACGTGAAACGATAACGATTGACTGATCCGCTCCTGGAAACGATTGGAGTTTAAGACAGCATCGTCGATATTTGGTGATTGAATTCTCGTCCCGACAGCGATATTGACGTTAGAGTTTTTTGTATGAGCCAAGAGTAGGGCCCGGTCTTCATCAACTTGAGTCTTATCGACTACCAAGTGTTTTCCGTCAAAGTCACGATATCTTTCAACGTTTGAGTTAGTAACGGAGCCATCGATCTCTGAAAAAATCTTCATTTCGCCAGAGAAGTTTAAAGGTTGCACGGTATATTGAAGCGAGTAGTTATGGAAATTTTTCATATCGGCGACTTTTTTCGTGATGACCTTGATTTTCTTACCATTTGGCAAGGATACGATCATCGTGATGGTGAAGACACCGGTTCTCATATCAAGCGAACGATAGACGTTTTCGATCACGTCTGGCGATAATTCGAATGGGTCGCCATCGTCAATGCTAAAAGTCATGTATTGAGCATTTGGCAAATTGACTAAGTCTTCGTTTACGATGTCTCGATTATTGATGTTGGTCGTTAGTTGGTCGAAGACGCCGGCTACATAAGTACCAGGGTAATAGTCGTCGCTGGCTTTTGCTTCGACGTATGATCCACGCAGCCCAAAATATCCATTACCAATAGTCTGCATGGATTCTTGTCCATACTGACGTTTGCCAGAGTAGGAACCATAGTATTCCAAGTGCCACCCGGCATGTTCTATTTCGGTCGATACAGCTTGTTTCAAGCCTAAACGAGCCACGTCGTGAACACCAACGGTCGGGATGTGAAGCAAGTTCTCCATAGTTAATCCCATGTCGATCGGTAAGTTGCCACAACTGACGATGGTGTCTCGTAATTCAACGTCGATCGGATTCAAAATTACCACGACGTCAAAATCATTTGGAATCTTAGTTTTGAAGTTATCTAAGTTTTGTCCCAATGATTTGGCAGAATTAATAGTATATACCTTATTAACAGTGATCTTGTCATCCGATTCCTCGTAGGAATATCGGATGTGTTTGTCTGTAACGGTTAAATAAAGCGGTTTCATATTATTTACCTCCCACTATCAGTTTAGGTGTCGAGAAAAAAATTATCAATTTGATTAGTGTTTTTTCGGCACAAATATTCCTATTTAAAATATAAAACGAAAGTAGGCTAATAATTTGACTAATTTAGACAGAAATATCTTTTTAATAATGACAAAATAATCTATATATTTGTTATAAAATTGACAATGTAAGCGATATACTTAAACCAATAATACATATGAATTTGGGGGTGCGATAATGAAAAATGAAGAAACTTTACTTTCACCCGCTACTGGACAAGTGATCGATATCACGGAAGTAAATGACCCGATGTTTTCCGAAAAAGCAATGGGTGATGGGTTTGGGGTTCGTCCAACAGATACAGAAATTGAAGCTCCGCTTTCTGGAAAAATCATGTTGGTAGCACCAACCAAACATGCCATTGGAATTGCCGCTGATGATGGATTAGAAGTGTTGATCCACATGGGTGTCGATACCGTTGAACTGGATGGTAAGCCATTTGAGGTATTTGTATCTGAAGGCGATGTCATCACTGCAGGTGAAAAGATTGCAACCATGGATATTTATGCAATCAAGAAAGCCGGTAAATCGACCGATATTATTGTGGCAATCACCAATACCGCAAAAATGGTCAAAGAAGTCATGCCAAATATTGGCAACTTAAAAGTTGGTGAAGCTGCAGCCACTGTTTCATTATTGGCAGAAGGCGAAGAAGCTGCACCCGTTAAATCTAAGGGTGGCAAAGTCGACTTCGACCAGTTAGCCAAAGATATTGTCAAAAATATCGGTGGTGCTGAAAATGTCGACAGCGTGATCCACTGTATCACCCGGGTTCGTTTTTATCTAAAGGATGATAAAAAGGCGAATGACGACGTGATCAAGAATTTAAATGGAGTTCTTGATGTCGCTCGAGCAGGTGGACAGTACCAAGTCGTTATTGGACCGAAAGTTGAAGAAGCTTTCGATGCCGTAGTTAACGTTTTAGGACCTGGATTTGGTGGCGAAGGTGCCAAACCAGCTGAGGAAAAACGTCATGCACCTAAGGGCGTTTGGCCAAAAACTAAGTTTTACTTCAGTTCCTTGATTGGTGTTATCACCGCAAGTATGATGCCAATTATCGGACTATTAGCTGCATCAGGTATTTTAAAAGGTCTGTTATCTCTATGCGTATCGTTCCATTGGATCAGTGCAACTAGTAACACGTACATGATCATTAACGCTATGGGAGATGCAGTATTCTACTTCCTACCATTATTAGTTGGATTTACAGCTGCCAAGAGATTGGGAGCAAATCAGATCATCGTCGCAGTAATTGGTGGTGTGCTGGCATATCCAACTTTGGTACAGTTAGCAACTAAGACTGCCAGCAGTCAAATGACCATCAATGCCGATTTCTTCGGCATTCCGATTCACGTAGCTAACTATACTTATTCGATCTTCCCAATGATTGCAGCAGCTTGGCTAGCTTCAATCGTTGAACCTTGGTTGAAAAAACATATCAATGCTTCGATCAGAATGATCGTGGCTCCATTGGTTGAAGTATTCGTAGTTAGTGCTTTGATCTTAGTAATTGTTGGACCAGTTATTACATTCTTAAGTTCATTATTAGCCGGTGGAATCGTTTCATTGCTCAAATTCAGTCCCGCACTTTCAGGACTCATCATCGGTGGTTTCTACCAATGCTTAGTAATCTTCGGACTTCACTGGGCAGTTATCCCGGTTGTTGCCAGTCAAATCGCAACTACTGGACACAGTGCTTTGAACGCTATCGTCTCAGCAACCATGGTTGCTCAAGGTGCCGCAGTACTTGCAGTTTTTCTCAAGACTAAGAAGAACATTGCTATCAAACAAATTGCCGGTGCTGCAACACTATCAGCCTTTGCTGGTATTACAGAACCTGCTATGTATGGTATTAACTTGAAATACGGTCGAATCTTCTGGACAGCTAATATTGGTGGTGCAGTCGGTGGATTCTTAACCGGATTGCTACACGTCGATATGTGGGGCTTTGCCGGATCATTGATTGGATTTGCATCATTCATCAATCCTAAGGGAATTGATGCAAGCTTTACAGGTTACCTGATTGCTTCAGCTGCCGCTCTAATAGTTGGATTTACATGTACTTACTTCTTCGGATTTAAAGAATCAGATCTTGATGAAAAAGTTCATACAGTTGAAAAAGTTAGATTAGGTAGTCGTGAACCAGCAGTTAACAAATAATTTTAAACAAAAAATGATCAACCGAAATTTGGTTGATCATTTTTTCTTCCTATTAAGAATTCATCACCGATAAACTGATTCAAATTATCAAAAAAAACTTGCCTTAAAGTCTGGTGTAAGGTCTATATTGTATATATAGAATAAATGTTGATAGTTGAAGTGATGATAATGGATGAGACAACGTACTATTCAGTAATGAAAAAAGACGAATTAGCGATTCCTTGGACGAGCGACTCGGATAAGGTACTAGATTTGATCAAAAAAGACAAAGATGCATTGCTTTTAAGCATGACGGGCAAAGAAGACGAAGAGACCAGCGAATGGATCGAACACGGAATGATCGAGACTTACGAACAACAAACGCTTGATCAATTAGTAGACACCAAATCTGATCACAATATGTATCTTGATAATGCATTTACGATCATGGATGATCTGGATAAAAAGGGCGACCCGAAAAACTCACCCTATGTAGGTGCGCTTTATTTATCTGCTGCGTTGACGAAAAAGATGATGGTCCCTGAAAAAATGACTTGGGTACTAGGAATTGCTGCAGCATATGGTGCAGGTTACGGTGGCAAAATAAACCCAGCAGATTACGGTATTGCCAGTTGGAATGATGAAGACGATAAATTCGTAGCCAAATTATTGGAACAACCAACTGAGCCACCACTATGGAAGAAAAATCCTGTCAGAATTTTGTTTCAACCAATCGGAAACAATTACTATTATCAAATTTCAAAAGCTTTCCAAGACATTATGGAATTGTTAAAACTAAATGCTGGTACATTCAAATTTAGAAATATTCAGATCGACCATTCGTTAGAATTGATCCATATGGCAAATGAATTATCTAAATTTTATCCAAAATAGCGTATCTCTGAGATTCAAAAGCTTTGAAAATGCGTCAATTTTGACGCAAAATCATTAGTTTATTAATATAAAGCCCTTATGAGGGCTTTTTTATTTGTATATACATTAAGCTTATAAAATGGCGATTGCTTGTTAAAGCCGACATGAAGGCATTCCTAAAATTTAAATTACAGCCATGTTACTAAGGTTACATAAAAGGATGAAAATGTAATTTTTCTACACTCGTTATGTAACATTAACCTGCTATAGTATCTCACATAGCGTAAAGAGCTAAGCAAAAAAAAGTTAGGATGTTTTTATTTTATGAAAAAAGTATTATCATTTGCATTCGTAAGTGCATTGGCTTTAACAGCCTTTGGTATCAAAACAAGTACTTCTCAAGCTGCTACAACAGTAGACAGCAATCACGTATCTGTTGTTGCAGGTGACACATACAAGAGTATCGCTGCTGCTAACGGTGTTTCAATTCCTGAATTGGAACAAGCTAACGGTCGCGAAATTGGTGGATTTGATCTTATCTTCCCAGGTGAAATCATTACTTTACCAACATCAACTGCAGTACAACAAAATGTAGAACAAACACAAACACAAGAACAAGCACCTGTTCAAGAAGAACAAGTACAAGCTCCAGTACAAGAACAAGCACCTGTACAACAAGAACAAACACAAGCTGCAGCTCAACCTGCACAAACACAACAAGCTACAACACAAAGTGCTGGCCAATCAGCTGGTCAATTCAAGATCAGTTTCTATGATCCAGCCGTATTAGGTTCAAACATGGGTTATGGTGGTGTTGCTGCCAACCTTTCAATCTTCCCTAAGGGTACAAGATTGATGATCACATTAGCTGATGGTACAACAATGTACAGAACAGTTAACGATACAGGTACATTTGCATATAGCAACCCTTACCAATTAGACGTTGCTATGCCTAATGCAAGTATTCCTTCATACGGTGTTACATCTGCAACTGTTACAGTTGTTGGATAATTAACATCACTCAACACTTACGTCTTATCAACTAGGACTTCCGATTAGGAAGTCCTTTTTTTTGTTTTCTAACTCTATATCTAATGATATACTGTATACAACAAACAAAGGGGAGTTAGTTAAGTATGCCGATACCAGTATCAAAACCGTTTGAAAAGCAAACAGCCAAGGACCGGGCTTATCACCAAATCAAAGAGTGGATCATTGATGGGACTTTGACGCCAAATGAGAAATTAGCTGAAGTTGATCTAGCTTCAGCAATCTCCGTCAGTCGTACGCCCATCCGTGAAGCGTTGTTGAAATTAAACGAAGATGGTTTTGTGATCATGGCAGCGGGGAAGATCACCAAAGTGGCACCATTAGAAAGTGAAGATATTTCACGCCTGTATGAACCAATGGCAGTTATCGAAGGCTTAGCCGCAAATCAGGCAGCTAGTCGAGTTACAGAAGATGATTTCAAGAAGTTAGCAATGCTTGAAAAGAAATATCGAGTTGCTTTGAATTCTCAAAAGCAAGCTGCCGCTTTAAAGGCCGACAGAAATTTCCATGAGAAAATATTAGAAATTGCTAACAATTCATACGAAAAGCAATTTTCAGAGTTGCTCTACGGCCATATTATTAGATACGAAATGTATTTCTTTAACTCATTAGCCAAAGATTCCAAACAGCAACCGATCACTAGTCACCATGATGCATTACTTAGAGCTTTAGCAGAACACAATTCACCTAAGGCTAGTGCGGCCATGACCAAAGATTGGCTGACGACTATGAAGACTTTACAAAGTTTTGAAGTTGAAAGCGATGAATAAAAAATCGAGATCAAACACGTTATATCCTAGTAGTTGCTAGGTTTAACGGTTGATCTCGATTTTTTTAATTGTAAGTTTTTGATATAGTGTATACAATATACGTTAATTAAGAATGTTTAGGCTTAATTGGTTTTTTGTGATAGGGAATCGACTCAATAAAGACTGTCGCAATTACCAAGATGATACCTAAAGTTCCGACCCAGTTGAAGCTGACGCCCATAAATAATACTGCAATCAAGGTTGCTGAAATAGGTTCGGCAGCTTGTAGTAACGAAATTGTTACTGGGGGCAACAGTGGAATACTTTGTAATTCCATCAAATAAGCGAAGACAGTTGCTGGTACGACCATGAAGAACAAGATCCAGAAGGTGGTCCAGTTAACTGGTGGAAAGCCGACCCAAATTGGTTGGATGAAGTTCATGATGATTCCACCAATCAAGAATGACCAGGCAACGATTGGCAAAGTCCCATAGTCGTGAAGCAGTTTGATCGGCATCAAGATATATAAAGAATCTGAAACTGCCAATAATAATCCCCAAATCACTGCTGGCAACGGAACGCTCAAGACACTTAAGTTTCCTTGTGTGATCAACAAAACTGTTCCGATAACAGCAAAAAGTACTGTCCAGGTTTCGATGAAATTTGGTAACTTTCGTCTTTTTAAAGCGACGTATCCGATAATCAAAACTGGCGAGGTAAATTGTAAAACGGTCGCGGTGGCGGCATTACTGTATTTAATGGTCATGAAATAAGTTAGCTGAATTCCCAGCATCGCTAAGATGCTGAAAACTAGCAAAGAAACAGAACTTTTAAATCCGTGCCAGACGGCCATGACGTATTTTGCCCCGTGCGTCATCCAAGTAAAACCTAATAAGATGATGCCAGCTAGCAATAATCTAAAGCTGATGATCCAATTAACTGTCATGTTGGTAGTATTGAATAAATATTGTGCAACATTTCCGGCAGTTCCCCAAAGGATCTGACTGCTCAAGGAAAGGATGATACCTTTTCTACGTAACCGTGAGGCGGAAGTATTTGGCGTCAAAAGTTTGTCGCTCAAGAGTAATCCCCCCAGTGTCATAAATTAAAAAATATTTCTAATCACAATCTAAGTGTACCGCAGTATAGATTGGAGGCATATACATGGAAAAAATTAATCGGCTCGATGAAAATTCTGAGTCCATCCAATATCTTTGTCAAAAAGATAAGCATCTAGCAAAAGTCATTAAGATGATCGGACCACTCGAATATCGAAATGTCGAAAATGGATATGCCTTTTTGACTAGTCAGATCATCGGGCAGATGCTATCGAACAAGGTGGCCGACATCATGTTTGCACGTTTGACGAAACTTTGTGATGGTGAGGTAACTGTCGATGCCATCGATAAATTGACTGACGAACAAATTAGAAGCATTGGCATCTCTCATCCAAAAGTAAAATACATCAGAAATTTGACGGTTGCAGTAAACAACGGCGATGTGGATTTTGAAGCTTATCAAACGATGGACAACGACGCAGTCATCAGGAGTTTGACTTCAGTGAAAGGCATCGGAATGTGGTCAGCCAAGATGTATTTGATATTCTCATTGAACCGTCCAGATATATTGCCATTTGAGGATATCGCCTTTTTGCAAGGATACAGTTGGGTCTACAAAACCGACGATTATAAAAAGAAAGCAGTCGAGAAGAAGTGCAAGAAGTGGGGCCACTATTCCTCAATAGCAGCCAGATACATGTACCGAGCACTCGACATGGGACTCACAAAGGAACCATTTCATTTGTATAAGTGAAAAAAGAGCACAAAAAAAATTGGGTGAAGCCAGAGCATAAGATAAGCTAATACGGAGTCGGTCCTCCTTGCACTGCGCTCGCAGACTACCGGTAAAGGGTTCTCATTGGATGCCGTAAGACCGAAGGAGTGTTGGATTATCTTATGTGTCCGGCTTCAATTTTTTTTGCGCGTTTTAGCTATAAAGATAGTAGTGGCGGAGGGGGACTGTTCCCCCGGAACCTTTTTGCCCTTATGCAGTAGCGTTCTGTTTGGTTTTGCGCGTTTCCGTTATAAAGACAGGAATAGTCACACATAATTCCATAACGATATCCTTGGACAATAAAAAATCAGCACATTTGAGTGCTGATTTCTATGATGCCTTTTTACTGTCGATTATCTTATTAAATAAAGTAGGACAAACTAAACAGGTAATAATTGCTGCTAAAGTAATTGCTCCTGCTTGTGTTGCACTGATCAACTTCAAACTTTTTCCAACTTCCAAAATAGGCAATACCAATGTAATTGTGGTTGCGGTTAAAACGGAAGCTGCCATTGCTAGTCTGTGACCAAATCTTGGTTTGAAGACGAAGTAGACGATGGCTTTGGAAACGATGAAGGCAATCAAGAAGATTGGAATCAATAATAAAGCTTGTTGGTTGCTGAATAATGTCCGTAGGTTCAAATTAACTCCAGTTACAATGAAGAAGATCGGAATGAAAAATCCGTATCCCATGGAACTTAATTTACTCTGGGTATCTTCATTTGGCTGAAGCAATTTCATAACTGCACCGGCTAAGAAAGCACCAAGGATACTTTCGGCACCAATTTGTTCTGCGAAAGTTACTAATGCAAAAATTAAGAAGAAAGCTAATCTGATATCAAGTTGCGTGGTAGATTTATTGATCTGGTCGAAAAATTTATAAACCGGTTTGAATCGATGCAATAAGAAAATGGCGATTAAAAAGATGACCGGTAATCCAAATGCTGAAACGTAGTTACGTTGTTTGACGGCTGAGTAGATGGTCAAAGCTAGTAGTGGGATGAATTCTCCCAAAACTGCTGTTAACAGAATTGTTTGACCGTACTCTTTGTCGAGCAATCCTGTTTCTTTGAGCAATGATATTAAAACGCCCATTGCAATCGTACAGAATAAAATCGTTGCCAAAATAAAGTTGTGGAATAATCCAGTCGCATACAGAACGGTACTCAAGATGAGCGACATGATCAAAATACTGAAGAAACCAACCGAAGCAATTCCTAACGGTGAAATTTCTTTAGTTTTATTTTTTTGCGGCTCAAGTAATTTAAAGTTGATCTCCATACCCCCTAAAAAGATCAACATGATAACTCCTAAGTTTGCCAAATATCTTAATGTCAAATCTGGTTGAACTAGGTTAAATCCAGTTTTTCCAATGATGATTCCCATAATGATTTCGGACACCGCACCAGGTACTCGAGTAATCTTAAAGCGAGCTAAGATCAGTGGCGTGACGAGTGCCGCAAACAGGGTGATAAGTAATGAAAATTTTGCCATGGAATTTCCCCCTCAAATGTTGACTCTAGTTTATACCAACTTGCCAATTGAGAAAACTACCATAAAAACACATAGCATGTTCAATCTTTGTTCACATTTATCAGTTAAAGTGTTTATTATCGATAAAAAAGAAAATGGAGGCGAATAATGGATTTTATTTTTATGGTAGTCGCTTTTATAGTAGGACTAGTATTTCTCGTCTCAGGATCCCACATCAGAAGTTCAATGATTTCCAAAAGCTGTTACGGAGTAGGAACATTCGGAGTACTACTCGCAATGTATATCGCATGGCCAAAATAGAACAAAAGAGCGCAAAACCAAACGGTTAGAATGCGGAGCATAAGGGCAGAAAGGCGGAGGGGGACTGTTCCCCCGGAACCTTTTTGACCTTATGCAGTAGTATTCTGTTTGGTTTTGCGCGTTTCCGCTATATAAAAAACAAAGAGATGGCGCGTCACGCGCTCGTAATGTTGGATTGTCTGTTAACTATTGTTTTCGATTACATGCCCACACGGATCATTTTTAGGAATTCAAAAGCAATCCTTAGTCTTTGATGGTTATTGAGACATAATATATCTATGTATCACATTAGAAGCTAATGTGATCGAGTTGGGCGAAGCCCGACGAAAGAACTCCAAACTAGATTGATCAGACCAACTCAAATCCTTTCAAAAACAAAAGTCACATACCTTCATTCAACATAAAAAGAAGTTTTGACGAAACTCTATTTAGACGCAGGGGTGGGATTGCGTTTGGCCCAAGTAGAGATATTCCAGTTAGCAATGCGAAGCAGTGCTTAGTGGAAGGTGCAGCTTCAAGACTGGTGACGAAGTCGGGAGGCTCGAAGTGGGCCCTCTACGTTCCGGAGCCAATTAAGCAATCCCACCCCGGAGTCGGCCCGCATACCGCCTATAAAGTAGTTTAAATCTTCAATAAAAAAACCAGCCAAACGGCTGGTCAAAGGTTAGTTATTCGATCGAAATCAGTTGCACATTACTGATTCCATCGAATTTTTTTAGTTTGTCCAATAAATCATCGATCGTACCGGTCAAGTGGCTAATATCAAATGATAAGACCACACTGGCAAGATCGTGAATTGGAATATTTTGGTTGATTGTCAGGACACTGGCATTAGCATCAGATAACAAGACTAGTACTTTTGAAAGCAAACCTTGTTCGTGTTCAAGCATCAAAGAAATCAATGCTTTTCTAGTCGTACGATTTTCTTCTGGTAAGAAGACTAAGTCCTTATACTTGTAATAAGTACCACGACTGATGCCAACTTGCTTAACTGCGTCGCTAACTTGATGCGTTTTTCCGCTCTCGATCAATTTACGAGCACGGATAACTTTATCAAAGGATTCTGGCAAAATAGAACCATCCACAATGTAGTATTTTTCCATTTAAATTACCTCACTAATAGCTCCTTGGGTATCAACATTCAGATGATAGACATTCCAATTTGGGAAGTCTTTTTGTGTTTCCGTAACAATTTGTTTTGCATCTTCTTCATTGGCAACAATTGCCATCATCGTTGACCCACTTCCACTAATATACATTGTACCATTTGCTGACTCACAGATTTTCTTAGCGGTATCGTAGTCGGGGATCAATTGGCTGCGGTAAGGTTCGTGCATCTTGTCGATAATCGATGCCGAGATCAATTTAAGGTCGCCTAACTCCATCGCTTTTGACAAAGCAACAGCATGTCCAACTTGATAAATTGCTTCACGATATGACATTTGCGTTGGCAAGATTGCCCGAGCCTTGTCAGTACTGACTTCGTAGTCTGGGATCAAAGTCACGAATTGCAACTTTTGATCAACATCGAAATGGACTGTTTGGACGTTTTTATCTTCATCAATAAACGAAACACCTAATTTACCATAGATAGCAGGGGAGACGTTATCGGGATGTCCTTCCATTTCCGTTGCTAGATCAAGCAAGACTTCTTTTGAAAGGCCAGCTTTGAACCACTGATTAGCGCCTTCTAAACCAGCCACGATGCAAAAAGCAGAACTTCCTAATCCTCGAGCGACAGGGATGTTATTTTCAATCGTAATTTTTACATTTGGAACATCTTGGCCCAAGTAATTGCAACATTTGATGAACGCTTGATAGACCAAGTTTTGTTCGTTTTGAAATTCTTCAGGACAACCTTGGATGACTAATTTCTGTTCAGATTTTTCAAAATCAACTGACGAATACAGCGATACAGCTAACCCCATGCAATCGAAACCAGGTCCGATGTTGGCACTAGTTGCGGGGACTTTAATTCTTATCATAAAACTGGTCCTCAACTTTCGATTTAACGTATGACTCCATTTGGTCTGTGTCGATCACATCTTCGTGAAGTACTGGCAAGTTCCAAACGTTAGCTAAATTCTTAGGAATAGGTAGCTTGGTAACGTCGTTTAATTTCTGCATAGCATTGAAGTCGTCGTTTGGCACAGCATCCAAGATCGATTGAGCGACCACACGGACAAACTTGTATGGACTAGCAGTACTCAACAAAACTGTTGGTGTATCGTCGTCTAATTTTTGATAATCGCGCATAACTTTGTAACCAACTGCAGTGTGTGGATCCATCAAATAGTTGTCTTGTTTATATACTTCTGAGATCGACTCTTCGATTTGTTTGTCAGTTGCATAGCCACAGTAGAAGTCTTCTTTAATACTTTGCAAAACTTCATCAGATACTTGGTAACGTCCGTCTTTTTCTAAGTCCGCCATCAATTGGTTTACGTAATTAGTATCTTCGTTGCTCTTATAGTAGAGCAGACGTTCGAAGTTACTTGAGATCTGGATATCCATACTAGGGGCAACTGTTTGGAAAAATGGCATGTTGCGGTCATAAACCCCATTTTGGAAAAATTTTGTCAAAACGTTATTTTCGTTACTTGCAACGATAAATTTATTAACCGGCAAGCCCATTTGTTTTGCATAATAACCAGCTAGAACGTCACCAAAGTTTCCAGTAGGAACAGTGAAGTTGACTTTGTCGCCGAGTTTAATAGAACCTTTTTTGACCAATTGTATATAAGAATCAAAGTAGTAGACCACTTGTGGGATCAGACGTCCGATATTGATTGAGTTGGCACTTGAAAGACTGACTTTAGGACCCAATTCTTTTTCAAATTTTGCATCATTAAAAATCTTTTTAACATTACTTTGAGCATCGTCAAAATTTCCACGAATAGCAGTGATCTCAGTATTGCTGCCGTTAGTAGTTTCCATTTGCAGCTGTTGGACCTTGCTGACTCCATTGTGTGGGTAGAATACTGTGATACCCATATTGTCGAGATTCTTGAAACCTTCCAGAGCGGCTTTACCAGTATCGCCACTAGTTGCAGTTAAGATCATGACTTTATTGTCTGGTCCTAACACATGCTTCATCAATTGTGGCAACATTTGTAGACCAACATCTTTAAAGGCGCTTGTTGGCCCGTGGAACAATTCTAGGACGAAAAAGTTATTTACAGGAACAACGGGAGTTATATCGGTGGTGTCAAAACTATTGCTATATGCTTGGTCGATACTGTTGTCGATTTCTTCTTTTGAGAAATCTGGCAGTAACTTACTCAATATAATAGAAGCAATTTGCTGATAATTGAGATCTTTTAGTTGATCAAGGTCGACTTTAAGCTGATTTAGTTCAGGATAGACGAACAATCCTCCGTCGTCAGCGAATCCTTTTTTAATGGCATCTTTAGCAGAAATATTAATCTGCTTGTCTCTAGTACTTGTATAGTTTTTATTCATCGTGATAACTCCTTGCATTTCGAATGTCTATATGTTAACCTGTTTTTAATTCAAAAACAAGTGTTTATGATTTATGAACACATAAAAAAGATAACAGGAGGTAAAACCTATGAAAGTCGCAATTTTAGGATTCGGAACAGTAGGAAAAGGCGTATACGAAATTATTAAGAAGGCGAACATTCAAACCCAAAACCTCTCTGTTAGTCATATTTTTATCAGAAAGAGTCGGGAACGGATACTTCCTCAAATGACACCAGATATTGATGAGATCGTAAATGACGATCAAACAGATGTCGTAGTTGAAGCTCTCGGTGGTATTGAACCAGCTCATGAATTTATCTTAAAAGCATTGAACCATGGTAAACATGTCATTACAGCTAATAAAGCCGTAATTGCTAAATATTTGAAAGAATTCACAGACGCTGCAGATGCAAACAACGTGAAGTTTTACTTTGAAGCTTCAGTTGGTGGAGGTATTCCTTGGATCCAAGGGCTTGAAAAAGCACTCCGCATCGATAGCGTCAATTCTATTTCCGGTATTTTTAACGGAACAAGTAACTTCATCTTAGACCAAATGAGTCGCAATGGGCAATCGTTTTCAGAAGTTTTATCTAAGGCTCAAGAATTAGGATATGCGGAAGCTGATCCTAGTGCCGATATCGATGGTATCGATGTTGCCAATAAGCTCTGTATCAGTGCAGATATCGCTTACAACATCAACATCCAAGATCGTTCGAAATTACCAGTATTTGGAATTAGAAATATCAAGAGTTCTGATGTTAAATTTTTTGAAAAAAATGGCTATTCAGTTAAATTGATTGGTCAGACACATCAAAAGGGCAACAAATTCGATTACGTGGTTGAACCAACATTATTCTTGAATCACACATTGGAAGCTAACACACCTGACAATTATAATTTGATCTCATTAAACGGAGACACGATTGGAAAACTTGACTTCTTTGGTCAAGGAGCAGGGATGTTCCCAACAGCTAACGCAGTTGTTCAAGACTTGTTGGATATCAAAGAAGAAAAAGATCACCTTAAACGTGATTTCAACAATGAAATGGAATATAGCCCCGAACTAACAAAGAATGATTATCTAGTTCGTTCAAACGAAAATGTCGCATCACTATTTAAAGACTATGCACCATCTAAAAAAGATGATTATCTAGTAATTCACCAAATCTCAACAGGAGAGATGCACCGGATCATGAAATCAATTTTGAAAGTTGATCACGCTGCATTTATGGTAAGTCTGCCGAGTAATAGCAGCTTAGCGGGTGACTCTAGCATATCAAAACAGGAGGCAGTCGCATAATGAAAGTAGCCAAATTTGGGGGTAGCTCAGTCGCTGACGCTATCCAATTTAAAAAAGTAAAGAATATTGTTGAATCTGACTCAAAACGTTCCGTTGTTGTCGTAAGTGCAGCCGGAAAGAGTCAAAAGGAACCTGTCAAAGTGACAGATATGTTGATCAAATTAGAAAAGGCGCTCAAAGCCGGTACAGACTTCCAACTGCTGTTCGGGCACATTAGTGCCCGCGTTCTCAAGATTCGTGACGATTTGAATCTTGACGTCAACATTGAACAAGACTTAGACGATATTTATCAAAATCTCAATCACTGTTCACACGATTACTTAGTTTCTCGTGGTGAATTCTTAACAGGTAAATTAATGGCTGCTTACCTTGGCTATCACTTTGTTGATGCTAAGGATGTTATGATTTTTGACGGCGACCAATTCGATTATGCTAAATCTTCTGAAAAAGTTAAATCAGCTTATCAACGTTACTCACGCATCTTAGTTCCTGGATTTTACGGTGCGAATCTAGACGGTTCGATCCACTTGATGCCTCGTGGAGGTAGCGACATTTCTGGTTCTATCTTGGCAAAACTTTTAGATGCTGAATTGTACGAAAATTGGACAGACGTATCTGGTATTTTAATGGCTGATCCAAGAATTGTTAATCATTCTAAAAAAATCGATATCCTAACATATGATGAGTTGCAAGAATTGTCATACATGGGAATCGGCGTTTTTCAAGAGGAAGCAGTCCGTCCGGTTCGAGAAAAATCTATCCCTACAAAGATCCTCAACACAAATCATCCTGAAGAGGGTGGAACACTTGTAGTTGATGCAAAAGACAAGCAATTAAACGACCAGATCATCACAGGTATTGCTGGTAAGAAAAATTACACTGTTATCACAATCAAGAAGTACCAACTCAACAAACACATCGAAGTACTGCAAAAAGTATTAGCAGTATTGCAAAAATTCCGCATTGCTATCAACTACGTCCCTTCAGGAAACGACTCATTCAGTTTCTTGTTCCAACAATCTGACATCAGCAATAAGTTGGAATCAATCGTGTTGAAATTGAAACAAACATGCGGACTAGACGACGTCGAAGTTAACAAAGATATCGCACTAGTTGCAGCAGTTTCATTGCAATTGAGCAAACGTCCAGCTATTGCTGGTAAGATCTTAGATTATCTAGACAACAGTTTGATCAATGTTCGCTTAGTGATCCAAGAAGGTAGCGACATTAAAGTAGTATTTGGTGTAGCCAATGAAGATTATGAAAAAACAATCTCAAAGATTTATCGAGAAGCAATGTTTCGCGACTACAAGAAGATCCCTGCTTAACGAAAAAGAGGTTTGATTCATTTAAGAATCAAGCCTCTTTTAGTATGTTATAGATTTGGATAATAAGCTTTCAAACGCATGTAAGTTCCTGATGGATCTTTACCAGCATAATTTGAAATAGTATATTCAGTTGTTAATAAGTTATCTGGGATTGCATTTAGAACTCTAGTATTAACGGAATTGTATTCAGAAATCAATTGTCTGATTGAATCAGGCGTTGTTCCCATATATGAATTAACAGGATTAAAGTTTGGCGATAATTCAACTGATTCAGGTGTTCCTGAGACAGTGATCAAACCATCAACGACCCAGCCATGTGCTGAGACTTGGTAAAAAGTTACGCCACTAGCGTTTTTGATGATTCTACCAACTTTATAGCTTTCGCCATGATTGATATAACTAGAAACGTTACCAGTTGTATCGTCAAATACTGGCGTAGTTTGGTAAGCAGTCGAAACAGTCACGTTTGGATTACCAACGTTAGTAACTGGCGTATTGACTGTTTTTGGATGACTGGGATAAGTTACATCGGAAGCTTTAACGTATTCATTAGTAGATACTTGCAATAAAGTTGTTTTGTCGACAGAAATAACTTGGCCGACTGCCCAATCAGTATTGGCACTAAGTCCACGATTGCTGATCAATTTACCTTCGTTAGTATATAAATGAGTAACCGAGATATCACCAGGTGTAGTAGCAACGCCAGCAGCAGAAGCGGACATAGGATTTGCAAAGAATAATAGTCCAGCAGCCACAACACTTGATGAAATCAAATAGATGAGAGATTTCTTCATGATAGGATTCCTCCAAATAATGTTTAAAGATTACTTTAAGCATAATCATTCACAAGTAGGTTTTCAATAAATTATTTAATATCATTAAAAACAATTTTTTTAATCTGAAAATATTAGAGTAGATCAAATTTGATTTGTTGTTAAAATACATTACACATATTAAAAAAAACTGTCCAACAGCTTGGACAGTTAAGGTAATTAATAAGTTAGTTTATAACTTTGTTCAATCATTCGATACAAACCACCAACATCTTCACCGAACAGTGTTGAAATTGTTGACGCGGTTTGTAAATATTCATCAGGGATTTGAGAAACTAAGTATGAATCTGCTCCTTGTTGAATCAAAATATTCCGAACATCGTCTGCCATATCACCGTATCCAGCGTATTTCATTGGATTAAAGTCAGCAATGTGTTCGACGTTATTAGGAGTTCCATGGACGTTTACCAAAAGTGCCTCGACCCAGCCGTGGCCTGAGATTTGATAGAAAGTAAATCCGTATTGATCTGATACAACACGATTTACCTTGTACGTTGAACCTCCATCGATCCAAGGACCGTCAAATTCCCAGTTTGTTTCATCATTGTAAATGGGAATTGAAGGTGCTTTTATTGTAACGGTTACATTTGAGTTGTCGCCAGGAGTGTAATTAGTATACGAAACATCCGCCGCTTTCACGTACTCATTAGTAGAAACTTGATAATAAGTTTCACCGCCTAACGTAATTGTTTCACCGACTGCCCAAGGCGTATTAGCGGCCAATCCTCTAGTAGCTGGTGATCCATCATTTTTGTACAAACTTGTGATAGCTACATCAGATTTGGTTGTGGCAACTCCACTCGCAGAAGCTGTTTGATTGGATGTAAAAAAGACTGTTGCAGCTAATGCTGCTGTGGCAGTAAAGAAAATCGTTGATTTTTTCATTTCATAAATTCCCCATAATTTATTTATTGATAACTGATCTATGACGTATCCCACCCATAAATGAATTAAACAATACTTTAAGGTTAAGGAAACAATTTATAAAAATCAATAAAATAATTAATTGGTTCAAATATGAATTAACTCAATCAAATTTGGTTGAAGCGCTTATTTGTAAATCAACTTTTAATATTTAATGATGAAAGATAATTTACTATGGAAAACGCTATCTAGTCTGGTATGCTTGACTTAATAACACATTGAAGGTGATCATATCAAAACTTTAATCGTAGTCTCACATCCAGAAATCAGCGGTTCGCAGACCCAACAATTTTTAAAAAAGGGATCAGAATCGACCGATGCTATTTGGCATCACATTGAAGGTCTCAAAAGTATTGAAGTTGACCTTGAAAGACAGCTGCTCGAATCCGCTGATCGGATCATTTTTCAATTCCCACTATATTGGTATTCAGCTCCAGCAGGCTTAAAAGAGTGGCTGGATAAAGTCATGAGTCGAAACTTCGTTTACGGTGATGGTCAATTCCATTTAGAAGATAAAGAGTTTGGACTAGTAGTAACGACAGGCTTACCGGAAAAAGATTTCCAAGTTGGCGGTGCTGAAAATATGACTTTGGATCAATTATTGAGTCCTTATCGTGCCTTTGCTTCAAGAGCGCACATGAAAGTTTTGCCAATGTTTTTAGTTGACCAATTCTGGTATAAGACTGAGCACCAACAAATGCAGCTATTGATCGACTACCAGCGCTATATCAGTCAAAAGTTCCCAGATTCATTGAAGAATCGCCAAAGTTGGTTTTCAGAACATTTGGCAAAATTCGTTGAAGGTTTGAATAAGAATGAAAAGCCCACAGGTAACCTGATTCTGGACACATTCCAGCAACAGATCGATGACCTAGACCAATTGAACGATACGCTGCAAATGATCAAAGAAGGCGAGGATGATAACCTTGAGTAATCAAAATATTTGGTTGATCGAACAAGTAAAAGCACTATCGAAAAAACAAAATGAATATGAAAATCGGGCTTTCTTACATGCACTGCAAACAGTGATCCAAGAACAGCAAAAGCGTTCTGAACAAATCCAACATGAGTTGGACGGAAGGCTGTGGGACCACTCAAATTGGTAAAAAAATCATCTAACAATTAATTTGTTGGATGCTTTTTTATTTTTCTCAGTCATATGTAATGACATATACATTTGTTCAAAAAATAAATGTAAAAAAATATCATTTTTTCAGGTTTGATTTTTAAATAGTTGAAACATTGAAATTTGGACAATATGACAAAATATTGTAAACAATAGCCAATTTTTGATACCAAAAAGATTACATTACTAAAACTCATTGTCGTAAATAATGAGTATAAAATTTGAAAGAAAAAATTTCCTTTTTTGAAACCGTTACCATAGCCAGTGGTAGTATATTTATAGTATAATTTGTTTATACCAAATAATTATTTACATCAAATTTATTGCGGATTCGATTTTATTCGTATATATTATTGGAGTATTAATGTTTGATGTATATAGGAGGGTCGTGATGTGGAAGAAAGTTAGTGTTTTCATATTACTAATTTTTCCTATGTTGATGCTATTTCAATCATCTCCAACGAATGTCTTGGCTGATGCACAATCTAGCTACTACGACATTACTCTCACCACTAATAATAATGGTGGTGACGGTAACGGCGGCAATGGTGGTTCCACAACCGATCCTGGCGGTAACGGGAACGGCTCTGGCACCGGAAATGGAAATCAAACTACAAATGGTAACAATGGTGGTTCTACCCAAACTACCACAGCACCAGGTTCGACTACGGCAAGCAGTCAACCAAAAACTGCATTATCAGGCTTGCTACCACAGACCAATAATCTACAAGAAGGCCTCTTATTAGGGATGTTAGTACTTATATTCGCACTATTTACCTGGGTGATATATCTACTAGTAGAGGGCAAAAGGAGAGAGAAGAATGAAAAAATTAATTAAGGTAACATCAGTATTAGGCGCAGTAGTAATGGGCGTATCAGCAACAGGAGTAGGCGTAGCAAACGCTGCACCAATCACAGACAATACTGGAGACACAACAGCAACAGTAAACTTGGAAAAAGACCCAAATGCTAAAGTTGAATTAACAAAAGCACCAGTTCTTGATTTTGGTACAAATACACTGAATGGTTCAGCACTAAATCTTAAAGCATCATCTGTTGATGATCCAATCACAGTTGTTGATGCTGGTGTTGGTCAAGGTTGGAATGTACAAGTTTCAGGTACTACATTCGATGACAAGGCACAAAGCTTATCTCTTAAAGGTGCTGTACTAACTCTTAATGGTACAGTTGGATCAGAAGATGCAGCTAACCAATCAGGTGCACCTACAACACAAAGCGTTGCAATCAACACTGATGCTCAACCAATCTTCACTGCTACTACTGGCAATGGTGTTGGTACATGGAACAACAAATTCAATGCTGGTGATGAAACAGCAAAATTGGCTATTCCTGATGGTAATGTTGCAGGTACATACGTTTCAACACTTACATGGACATTAACAGATGCACCATCTGCATAATTGTTCATCAACAAAATAAAATAAGTTTCAGGAAAGGACAATAATGCGACGTAGTTATATGCTGTCAAGCTCAATACTGCTAAGTGCAATATTGTCCTTTTCAGTTTTCCCGACTAACGCATTGGCGGCTCAAAGCTTTACGACTAATGCGACAGTTAATTTACAACAAGGACCAATTCCAAATGACCCGAATATGATTCGTGATCCTTATGATCCTGACGTGCCATATCCTGGCGATATTAATGACCCAGGAAACGATGGTACTGGTTCAGTTGGTCCTTTGACTTTAGATTATGTAAGTAATTTAAGATTTGGTACACATGAATTAAAGCAGGGTGGTCTAACCGCGACAGCTAAGAACACCCACGCAATGGTACAAATAACTGATTCTCGAGCTAACGGCAATGGTTGGACCTTGCAACTAAGACCAGATTCACTCATTGGTGAACAAACTGGTGCCAGTCTCAACAATGGTTATTTGTATCTAGGAACAGAAGCAATTAGAAAACCTAGTTCTAATGTGAGTGCTCCGCCAGTATCCAAGACTCTCAGGATCCCAATTGGATCCTACGAAAATATCGTTGTGGCTCCACAGAACACAGGATTAAGTACTTGGACGATAGGTTTGAACCAAGATAGTAATTCTCCAACGCAATTAGTATTAAACGATACTGCTAATGCTGTAGCGGATCATTATGTCGGTTCATTAAGTTGGTCCTTGACCAATGCTCCAAGTTAGTTATTCTTATAATGTAAATGGAGTTATTTGATAAGTTCGATAGAGGGGAACAAATAGTATGAAAAAGATATGGCTAGTATTGAGTTTTTCAATCGTGGCAATACTGGGAATTTTTTTTGGCGGACAGAATGTTTAAGCTGAAAGTTTAAATTTCACAGTTTCAGCAAATCAAGCTGATAATCAATTGGACAAGAAACTCACTTATTTTGATTTGTTGGTTAAACCAAACGAAGGTCAAGATTTGACAGTTAAGATTCAAAATAGTGATTCCAAGGCTAACAAGTTTCGGGTTTCAATCAACCGTGCTGGGACTAACCGTAATGGTGTGATCGATTATTCAACCCACGGAGTCAAACCTGACAAATCACTAGACGCTCAAAACAATCTTGAAAGTCTCGTACCTGCACCAACCACTGTTTCAGTTCCTGCAAATTCAACCAAAGAATATACTTTCCACTTGAATGTACCCAAGAATGAATTTCCTGGTGTAATCTTAGGTGGCGTTAGAATTCAAAAGGTTCAAAGCGACAGTAGCAAGAGCAAAGGTGTTTCTATCAAAAACCAATTTGCTTATGTAATTGGTTTACAACTTCATTCTAATGAGGATTACGTAGCTCCTGACATGAAATTATTGAAGGTCAAGACCAATCAATATAATGCTAGAAACTACGTTAATGCGACTTTGGAAAATACAAAGCCAACTATCATGCATAATCTAAACGTTAATGCAAAAGTAAATACCAAGGGCACTAAAGACAAGGTCATGACTGTTAAGAAAAATGACATGAGCATGGCTCCTAACAGTAACTTCGACTTTCCAATTAGTGCAAATGGCAAAGCTCTAAAAGCTGGGAAATATACGTTGGATCTTACAGCAACGGCTGAAAAGGGCAGATACCACTGGCACTTTACAAAAGACTTTGTAATTACAGATAAACAAGCAAGCAAATTGAATAAATCTGCGGTTGACGTTAAGCAAGGACCTAATTATTTCGTCTGGATCATCGTGGCAATCATCATTGTCTTGATCCTGTTAGGAATTATTATCTACTTGAATCAAAAGAACCAAAAGAATCGCAGAAGACATTAATCAAATTTAGACCTGACGGCTGTTAGGTCTATTTTTATATCAAAAACTTCGTAGAACTTAATTAATAACGATAAATTTATCATAATTGTATTAAAATAAACTTAAACGAGATGGGGATGAGAATATGAGTACCTTAAAATTTGAAATCAGAGATATTACCCAAGTAGCCTATGACGCCATCGTTAATGCTGCCAACAAAACTTTGTTAGGCGGTGGTGGTGTTGATGGAGCAATCCATGCGGCTGCCGGCCCAGAGTTATTAGAAGAATGTAAAAAGTTAAATGGCTGTGAAACTGGTCAAGCTAAGTTGACTAAGGGTTACAACTTACCTTCAAAATACATTATCCATACAGTCGGACCAGTTTATTCAGGTAGCTTGGAAGATAAGAAACAACTAGAAAATTGTTATCGTAATTCGTTGTTATTGGCTAAAGAGCATGACTTGCACCGAATAGCTTTTTCAGCAATCTCAACTGGCGTTTATGGATATCCATTAGCTGAAGCAGCAATCGTGGCCTTGAACACGACTAGCAATTTCTTGGTCGACAATGATGATTATCCAATGGATATCTTATTAACTTGTTACGATAATAAGGTGTACGATTCATATTCTGACTACATCGAAAATTACCATGGCAACAACGAGTATTTGAAAAAATTGAAGTATTAACTGAAACGGAGGGATTCGCATGAAGTATACGATCACAGGTGGAACTGGACATCTAGGTTCAAAGATCATTCATGAACTGCAGCAGTACGTCGATCCAAAGGACGTTCGCGTGGGCGTTCATTCGATCAACAAGGCACAAAATTTGATCGATTCAGGATTTGACGTTCAACCATTCGACTTTTTTGATGAAGAGAGCTTGGACAAATTGCTGACCGAAACCGATGTCTTTATTTACGTTCCAAGCAAGAGCCACACTAGTTATAGTCGAATCGGCGAGCTGGAAAAAGTTCTCGTGGCAGCTGAAAAGGCCGAAGTAGGACATATGATTGCCATGGGATTCATTTCTGATCAAGTCAACAATCCATTTGACCTATCGGCTTTTTACGGATACTTGCCAAGGCGTTTAGCTGAAACTGATTTGAACTATTCGATTATCAGAAATGCGCTCTACGCTGATCCATTGGCTCCTTATTTACCAGAATTGATTGAACGTAAAAATGTCATTTACCCAATGGGCGATGAAAAGTTATCGTTTATTTCGTTGGAAGATTCTGCCAAAGCTTTTGCTACGGTAGCTACTACTGAAAAATTGCGAGTCCCAGGAAAGATTTATACTTTAACTCAAGATAGAAATTACACGATGCCTGAATTGGCACAAGTATTGTCGAACGTATCCGGTCACGAAATTGGTTATCAACCAATGACGCTGGTAGAATTTGGCCAGACTTATGATCAAGGTGGCGAAGGTCACATGTTGAGTTCGATGTATCATGCTGGTCAACTAGGTTTGCTCAATGAAATCAGCTCCGATTATCAAACGATCATGGGCAAATCTGCGACTGATCTAACGACATTTTTGAAAGAGAATTATCAACAATAGGAGGACGTTTATGAAAGCTGTAGTTGTTAAAAAAGCTGGGGGCCCAGAAGTTCTCGAATATACCGATGTACCAACGCCAATGGTGAAACCTGGCTGGAGTTTAGTTAAGGTCAAAGGATTTGGCGTCAACCACTCAGAAATTTTTACACGCAAAGGATATTCGCCATCAGTCAAATTTCCACGTATCTTAGGAATTGAATGTGTTGGAATTATTGAGGACACAACTGATCCGAAGAATTTACCTAAGGGTCAAACTGTCATTTCATTGATGGGCGAAATGGGACGTGATTTTGACGGTGGCTATGCTGAATACGCATTGCTACCAAATGAGCAGATCTATCCGGTTCAATCAAATTTGAAGTGGGAAGACCTTGCTGCAATTCCTGAAACTTATTACACGGCATATGGTGCCTTGACTGGTCTAAAATTGACGCAAGGGGATTCATTGTTGATCCGTGGTGGAACTAGTGGCGTTGGTGTAGCTGCGACCAAATTAGCCAAAGCTATCGACCGTGATATTCACGTGACTGGTTCAACCCGTGACTTAGCTAAGTCAGATCTGATGAAAGATAAAGGTTACGATGACGTTATTTTAGATCAAGATGGTAGTCTGCAAACTAAGCTTCAATACGATAAGATTTTAGATTTGATTGGACCAAGCACATTGAAAGACTCCATGAACTTGTTAGCAGTTAATGGAATTATCAGTATGACTGGCGAATTAGGTGGAGTTTGGGATATCGATAAGTTCGACCCAATTTCCATGATTCCTAACAATCGTTACTTGACCTCATTTTCATCAGGCGACGTTAAATTATCATGGATCCAAGATATGTTAAATATCATCGAAGACAAGCACGTTGACGTATCGCCAACCAAGGTTTATCCATTGTCGCAAGTAGATGCAGCTCACGCATATCTGGAAAGTGGGCAAAGTATTGGTAAGGTAGTTGTGTTAGTTTAAAAAATTAAATCCTCTTTGATTCGAAAATAATTATTTTTGATATAATTATTTCAACAAACAAAGGGGATTTTGTTATGAATAAGGGAAGAATCGAAGCTTTCACTGATGCAATCATTGCTATCGTTTTGACGATCATGATCTTGGAATTTAAAGTTCCTGAATCTACAAAGCTGTCAGCCATTTTGCCACAATTGCCATATGTGGTTTCATATATGATTGGATATTTATTTATAGGTACTGCTTGGTATAATCACCACTACATGTTTTCAAAAACAAAATTGGTCACTCAAAGAGTATTCTGGGCAAATTTGGCTTGGATGTTTGCCACATCGTTTTTACCAGTCGCAACTGCTTGGATTGGTGAACATATCAATTCCCGCGGACCTCAGATTTTTTATGCGATTATTTACGGTCTCTGGTCTGCAGCATATATGTTGCTGTCATACTATATCGCAGATGATAATGAAAAAGCCGGACATAAAAGTGTTGCCGAAAGTATCCGGAGCATGAAAATCTATCGTTACATGATGTCGTGGAAAAATATGTTGCTGTTTTATATTGTGTTGGTTGTAGTTTTGATCTACATGCCAGCTTTGCAATTATTATTAGTGATTCTTCAAATTCTATTTGTTGGATCTCGTTTCAACAAAGATAGTGACAAATTATTCAATTAATATAAAAAAGTCCGAAAAATTTGTATTCGGACTTTTTTTGCGTGTAAGATAGTTGCAGTAAGGAGTGACGATTATCAAAAATACAGTTAGGCAACGTTTTATTGGGTTAGTCTTAGGACTGACGCTCAACGCCATGGGGAATGGGCTCTGTATTTCATCTAACATGGGAAGTGGTATTTGGACAGCATCCGCGGTCAATATGAATAAATGGCTCGGTATCGATACAGGTATCTTGTTGAATATTATTGGGACAGTAAATGCTATCACCAACCAGATTTTGTTGCATAAAATTGATGTCAGACGTTTTATAGGTCAGATAATTTTCGTAGTATTTTATGGTTATTTTATTGATATCTTCACTTTCATTTTTGATAAATTAGGGATGCCGCATTACCCGATGCTGGCTAGAACCTTCTTTGCAATCTTAGGTATCGTTTGTTTCTGTATTGCCATTTCGTTGTATCAGCGTGCCAATATTATCATGCATCCAAATGACGACACGACAAATATTCTGCGTTTCTATTACTTGAAGGGCAATGCAACGTTGTCGCAGATAATCGACTTTATCCCGCCGACAATTATCGTGATCCTATCATTTATCTTCACGCATCATATTTATTCAATCAATATTGCGACCGTCGTATCTATCTTGTTCAACGGTGTCTTTATCGCCACGTCAGACAAGTACATCTGGCCAGCCCTAAAACATAATTTTAAAGGAAAAATTCAAAATGAGAGTGCGACAAAACATGGTTAGCTCTCGAGCATTAACGTAAAAGAGGAACTAATTCGTACTTTGAATTAGTTCCTCTTTGTAGTTAGGCGGAGTGAGCTATGTTTTGTCGCACGTTTATGCCGCATATTTATTGAGAATAGCAGTTATGTCACAGCTGCATTTTTTGTATGAAAAAACTCTCAATCATTATAATTGAGAGTTATTAATTATTATCTAGATTTTACTAAGTGTTTTCCTAAATCGTGCCAAACGTTACTCTTATCAATAAATTGTAATAAATCATAAATGCGGTCTGAATTGACATTACGATCGCTCAATGAGATGTGTCGGATATTATAGTACATCTTATCTAACAACGAACCATTATCATGTCCATCTAATAAGTTTGATCGAAATGATTCTAGTACAGGGACCAGAGATGTTCCTTCAGTATCTGAAATTACATCGTCAATCAGATTTACCAGTTCAAGTCTGTTCTTTTTTCTCAAAGTTTACACCTCCGACAGGATATATCTAATATCTGTATTGGCAAAAAATAGTGCAAAATGTCCAAAATTTCTTTGTACATTTTCATTTTTAGAATACCGAAAATGCCATGAGGTTTCAACCAAAACGGCTTATATTTGGTTATAAAATTACTATTAATAACACTTCAATGTATGGTACAATTTTTGAAAATTCGGAGGTAAGCTATGGCTGTATTTGATGAATATTTAAACACTTTAGACGATGGTGATCACAAGTTACGCATGATTGAAATACTGGATAAGATCCATCAAGAATTTCCTGAGTTGGGTCGAAAAGTAGCTTGGAATCAACCGATGTTTACCGATCATGGTACATTTATCATTGCGTTCAGCATGGCAAAAAATCATATCTCAGTTGCTCCTGAACAGGCGGGAATCGAGCACTTTAAAGAATTACTCGATCAAGTTGGATACTCTTATACTAAGCAATTATTCAGAATTGGCTTTGATCAAGAAGTCGACTACTCGGTGTTAAAAAAGGTGATTGAGTTTAACACAAAGGATAAGGCCGATAATCAAAAATTTTGGCGTTAACAAAAATAAAGCCCGTTTGGAAATGAAATCCAAATGGGCTTTTTAATATATAATTCGCAAAATCATTTTAAAATATTAATGTTTAAAAATCAAAAAATAAATACCGGTTTTTCGAGCCAATTTTTTGTATATCACTTAGAAAAATTTTATAACAGAGTTGTGAAAGGTATGAGGGATTTAGATAGATAGATCGTACTGATCACACAATTAGATTTTATGAAGATTTGAAATGGTCCCAAGAAATGATTTAACAGCAGTTTCTTAAAACACCATTGAGATCAACACCCATGACCTAAGCCCATAGGTAAGCAAAACAAGTCTTCTGCTCATTTCATTTTTGGGCAATAAAATGAAAGTCTTTTATCCCGAGGAAACGTGAATAAAAGATTCAAGAGGATATTTATATGACAATTATGAGAAAAACATTACTTAAAGTCACCCTTTGCGGAGCTGCATTATTGGCAGCCTTCGGAACCGCTGGGATCGGCACAGCAAGTGCTGCAACTGAAACCACCACTGGTTCACCAACATCAACAACATCTACTTTGGATGCTACGGCAGGTCCATTAGCATTGCAGACTGTTCCAACACTTGATCTAGGTAGTGGAGAAATTAATGATCTTTCATCAATGACATTCACATCAACAACCGCTGACGCTAGTCCATTAACTGTTGATGATCCTGGTTATCAAGGCGGATATACAGTTACTGCATCAGCAACACCATTTGCAAACGGCAAACTTGCATTACATTCAACGTCATTTAATTTGTCAACAACTGGTGGTGCTTTCAGTTCAGCAACTGGTGGTACTAGTGATCCAACTGCAAATTCAACTGAAATCACGGATACTGCAGCACCAATCATTACTGCAAACACACCTACTGATGCAGATCCAATTGGTATCGGTACTTATAAGTATACTTATGGTACAAATGCCGCAACGTTGACTGTAGAACCACAAACAATTTTGGCTGGTACCTACACATCTGATGTTACATGGACTTTAAATGCAACTCCTATTGCATCAACTGGTACTACAGCAAGTACAACTCCAGCAGCTTAAACTTTAACAATTAATAATTAAATAATTGAGGGGCGTTATCGAAGTTATTCGGTACGCGCCTCTTTTTTTAAATATTCAATAAGTTTGGAATAAGGAGATTTTATTATGAGAAGACTTTGGACAATTGTTACCACGATTTTGATGCTGATTCTTGGCATTTGTGCTTTTAGTCCCGCAACAGCCAATGCTGCGACAAATACTAATCAATCACAAGTTAAATTTAGCGTGACTCCACAGATTCCAGATAATCAAATCAATAAAAATGTTAACTTTTATGATTTGAAAGTCACACCAGGAAGTACGCAAGATATCAAGTTCGATATCAAAAATTCTGACTCCAAGGAACATACATTTTTGGTTGAAGTCAATAAAGCAACCACAAATGCTAATGGTATCGTCGACTACAGCAAACACGGTTTGAAGAAGGATCCATCCACTAAATACGATATTGAGTCAATGTTTCCAGAACCACAGAAATATACAGTTCAGGCTAATTCTACTGAAACCATAACATTGCCATTGAATGCTCCCAAAAAGGACTTTAAAGGAATGATTTTAGGTGGTATTAGAATTGTCCAAGAGGATACTAAAGCACCTAAAAATACTCCTGGTAAGAAATTCAGTATCAAGAATATTTATTCATATGTATTGGCTGTTCAGATTCAACAAAATACCAATGCAGTTAACCCAACTATGAAACAAATTAAGGCCGGTCTATCAACTTATAACAATGGTCCTGATGTTGCTGCTGACCTAGAAAATACTTCTCCTACATTGATCAATCAAGCATCAATTAATTCGTATGTAACACCTCAAGGTAGCACAAAGAAAGTTCTACAATTGTCGAAGAAGAATTTACAATTTGCACCTAACAGCAACTTCGAATTTCCGGTAAATTATCCTAATCAATCATTGAAACCAGGCAAATACACAATGCGTGTCAATGTCAGTGGTGACAACGGTATTAAAACTTGGAACTTCACTAAGAACTTCACGGTTACAAGAAAGAATGCTAAAGGATTGAATAAGGTAGCTACCGCAAAGAAACCTAACTACACACTATTTATCTTAGCTGCAATTTTGATTGCTTTGCTTATCATCGGACTCCTTATTTGGAACTTCAAACTTCAAAGACGCAACCGTCGTTAATTCAAAGTTTTTAAATGAATCACTGTAATGTTAAAATTTAGCTATCAAACATATTCGGGAGATAGGTAAATGAAGCAAAAAAATAAAGCATTGATCGTATTTTTTACAATGTTGTTCATGGTTCCATTAATGCTTCTTCAATTTGATCGAACTCAAGATGTTCAAGCTGTGACTAACAGTCAAAGTGAGGCCATCGCCAAAAGTATTTTGGTCGAGTTAAATGACTTGCGTAAACAAAATGATCTCGGCAATGCGAGCGGCGTTTCTGTCCTAACTAATATGTCTCAAAACCGAGCTAACCATTTGGCTAATATCAATCGTTTGGATGAACATTCAGGATATAATTATTTATCCGGTGCACCATTTACAGCGGTTGCAGGTGAAAATATTGGTTATTGGTACAATTCTTCGATCACTGATCCTAAAGAGATTGCACAACAAATTATTTCGAATTTATACGACGATGATGGTGTGGCAACTTTTGGACATCGTAAGAATATGCTGAATCCGTTTTTTAAACATGTTGGGATCGGCGTTTCGATAAATCCTTCGAATGGATATATCTATTATGCACAAGATTTTGGATCCACCACAGCTGAAGTAGGGAATAACTATGATGCGATGAAAGCTTATGCAAATTATTCCAATCAAGTTGGATTGAGTGCGCAATATCCATCGACTTATCAACCTAATGAAAAAATTAGTTCAGTTTCTGAATTGTTTTCTGGAGCAACTAAAATTAGTTCTGCCGTGACGACCAGTCAATTGACGTCACTGTACAGCGCCCCAGTTAATGGTATTAAATCTAACCGAGCTTTAGCACCAAAGACTGATTAGTATACCGACCAAGTGTACGTGGATCAATCTGGCAATCATTGGTATCGCGTATCAACATCTGAGTGGGCTATGATCAACAATGCAAAAATTCGTAATGTAAATTAAGACTGATTTCCTAATCGAAATTAGTCTTTTTTTGTCCACACAATAACAGGTATAATACAAGTAAGGAGAATTAATATGCGCTTAAAAAATATTCTTAGTTTATGTATCTCGTATTTGTTATTGATCGTGGGGATGTTCATCTCCAGTATCGATCAGGCAAAAGGTGGTTTGCAGGTGACAGGAAGTCTAGTCTTGCTGATCATTTTTACATTTGTATTGATGATGCTCTACTTGCCATTTGTGATCTCATCGATTTTTGTGGGACGTAGGACTAGTATCGCAGTGTTGGCGTTCAGTGCATTCATGGAAATTGCGGTTATGTTGCCATTGTTGCTGAATAGCATTTTTGCTGCAGGAGCAATGAATTATTCAAAAATAGTGATGCTGGTGTTCACGGCGATAAACATGATCGTATTGCTGTTCTTGATCATCAATAATAGCTTGTACATATCTCGTCACAGACATGATCTGATGTAATTTAAATCGGCACAAAAATACCGTACAGAATTTTCTGTACGGTATTTGTTTATCCTAATGAACCACCAATCAAGTAGGTGATAGTCATGGTTCCTAAACCGACTAAAACGTTTCTAAGAACGCCACGTATTCGGTCGGAATTTCCTAGCGATGCACTGGCATATCCAGTAAAGCTCATTGCCAGGATCACGGCTGCGATTGTTCCGACAACCTTATAAGGGTTAGGAATAAATGTGATAGAAAGTAGCGGTAAAAGCGAGCCTAAGATGAATGAGAAAAATGATGAAATGGCTGCGTGCCAAGGATTGAAGTAATGCTGTAATTCAATGTTGCATTTTGACTTCAAAGTCACGTTTAAGGCATCATTTTCCATTAATTGCGTTGCTACTTTTTCAGCAAGATCAGGCGTTAATCCTTCATCTTCATAATGTTGAGTCAAGTCAGCAAGTTCGCCATCATAGTTAGCTTGAATATTTTTATTTTGGATGTGAGTCATTGTTTTTTGCGTATCGCGTTGCGTACTTACAGAGATGTATTCTCCACCCCCCATGGACAAGGCGCCGGCAAACATTCCTGAAATTCCAGCAATGAATAAAGCTGCTTGGCTCTGTTGGGCACCGGCTACCCCGATGACGATACCAGCAACAGAAACAATACCATCGTTAGCGCCCAACACGCCAGCACGAATGATATTTAATTGTTCTGAAAGATGAAATTTTTGAATCAGTCTCTGTGAAAATGATTCGTCACTAGATGAAGAAATTGACTTCATGATCTAACCCCCCGTAAGTAAGTTTTACTGAAAGTATAACTTTGGCTATAATGTTTACAAGACGTAGTTGTGAAAAAACAAACGATTTCGCAATTATTTTTGATAATCCATAGAGGTTATCTATCCATTTCATTGAATTATTAAATAAATTATTAGAAAACGGGGATACATTATGGCTAATCCAAAGGATCTGCGTGTAGTTAAAACGACAAATTTAATCAAAAACTCATTTTACGATCTGCTATCTGAAGAGGATTTTGACAAGATAAATGTTAAACAAATTTGCCAAAAAAGTTTGATTGGTCGGTCGACTTTTTACCAGCATTATGTTGATAAATATGACTTATTGGACAAAGAGACCGAGCTATACGCTCAAAAGTTTGCGGATGGAATGGCTGATCGTGTCGACACGTTTCAAGATGATAATTCACTGCAGAATTTGATCGACTATTTGGAGCCGGATGCCACGGAGATCTTGTTGTTATTAGAGGTTCATACAAATGGGTCAGATCTAGAAGACCGTTTTGAAAAAATTATCAGCGAATCGATTGCTCAATTGGTGAACGCAAATCCAATGAGTAATTTGCCAATTGAATTTATCCAAAAACTATATTCAGCCAATGTGATGTCGTTCTTGAAGTGGTCACTTAAGAATGGCGTTGACCAAAGTATCAATTCGTTTATGAATGAATCGTTGCAACAGGAATATAATATTTGGCTTAAATACTAAAAAAGCAGCCATCCGGCTGCTTTTTACATATTCCCAATTGCATAGTAATTGTCTTCAGGGTCAGCAAAGTTAAAGGTTTTTTCTTCGCCACGAGAAGTGATTGGACTGATCTTGTCAGTGTACTTTTGAACTTGTTGATATAAAGCTTCAATGTCATCCGTCATCAACATGATCGATGGAAATTCGATCGAAACTGATGGCGAATATTTGGTGATGAAGTCGATGTTGAACAAGTTAACATTGACTTGGTCAAGTATCGCAAGTTTGATAGTTGAGCTATTGTCTGGTAAATCAGTCTTATCCAAACGTTTAGCACCCAATGCGTTTTCCAGAAAGTCGGCAATTGTTTCGACATTTTTGACGTAGAGCATTAATTCAAATTTTTTAATTGTCATGAATCTGTCCTCATTTATTTTCTCTTAATAATATCATGTTCAAAATTATTAACAAATCACTTGACCTAAAACCCGTTTCAGACGATATGGTTCAGTTGTAGCAGGAAATATAACGACTGAAAGGTGATAGATCATGAAAATATCATTGAGAAATAATTTTGAAAATGTTGAATTAACTAATAATAACCAAATTGAGGCCGTTAAAAAAACTGCCGAGTTACTAGCGATTGATTTAGGTGCATCTTATCAAGAAATAGTCAGTGGACTTTTTGCCAGAGAGGCAGTTAGCGATACGGATGTTGGCGAGGGCGTAGTTATCAATCATGCCTATTCTAGTGACGTGAAGGAACCAGTTTTATTTGTTGTCAGCTTTGACCATGAAATTGGTTGGAATTATCCAGATGTTACCCAGGTCGACACCATCATCGCGATTGTTTTGCCAGTTTCTTTTCAAGACCATAACTTTGTGCAATCAGTTCGCGACAACGTCCGGTTAAAAATTGAAACGGGTGAAACCTTCACTGACGTACGGATCGATTCAACTACTAATGCTGAATTGGATGACAATCTGAACACGTTTTTGCTACACCCGGCTCTGGCGTGATACATTGTAGTAAGAAGCGACAGGAGTGTAGTATATGACAAATATTCATGATATTGCCAAATTATCAGGTTATTCAGTCTCAACAGTTTCCAGAGTTCTGAATCAAAAAAATTATGTCTCGGACGATGCTCGAGTAAAGATCCAACAAGTCATTGATCAAATGGATTATGTCCCAAACGATGTAGCTCGAGACCTCAGCCGTGGAAAAACTTATAACATTGGTGTCGTGTTGCCATATACTAAACACGCATATTTTGGACAGATCCTCGATGGAATCATGTCAGAAGCATACAAATTAGGCTATCGAGTTTTGGTCTTGTTATCCAATTATGATCAAAAAAAGGAACGCGAGTTTTTGGAACAACTGCGACGCAAAGCTTTTGATGCGTTGATTTTTACATCTCATGGACTACCTTTAGAAGAGATTGCCAAGTATTTAAAGTACGGCCAGATAGTTTGTTGCCAAAATCCTGGAGACGTCAAGATGCCAGCAGCATACACTGAACGTTATCATACTTATGTTGAAGCTTTCACCTGGGTCAAAGAGCACGGATATTCCAAAATTGCTATCATGCAAAACCGCGATTATCGCAAAAGCGCCACCAGCGAAAAAACGATTGCGGCATTTCAGAACGTCTTTGGAGTAATGCCGGATCCTAAATTGATTGTCAATAATATCACGACCTATGACAACGGTTATGAAGCCGGCAAGTATTATCACGATAGTGGATTGAACCCAGATTTTGTCTTTGCTAACAGTGATGACATTGCGACTGGATTTAGACAGTTCTATATCGACAACCAATTGGAAATTCCTGCTTTTATGGGACAAGAAGGGCAGTTGCCGAGTCAAATCTTGGGCTTTTCGACGATTGATCATCAACTGACCAAGGTTGGAGCAGCAGCATTCAAGGTGGCATCTAGTGACGAACAGCAAACCATTAGAATACCATCGATCTTCATCAATCGCTGTAAATAAGTATTTATAGTTAAGTCGAATCATTTTGCGATTCGGCTTTTTTGATGCGGACAAATTGTTTATAAAGACAAAATTTGTCTTTTTCTAAAATTTATCCGTACAAATTTTCCGAAATAGCCCAATTTCCCGATAATTCATGCTAGAATAAATTTTGAAATGAATTAGTTAGGAAGTGATCTGGTGGAAACTAAATACGAAATGGTCGAAAACGACCTTAAAGAAAAGATTCTTTCAGGTTCTTTTGCAATCAATGACAAATTGCCGACAGAATCTGAAATGATGAAAACTTATCAGGTTAGTCGCTATACCATTCGCCGAGCCATCAGTGATCTGGAATCTGAACATTACTTGTATACCATTCAAGGTGGGGGGATGTTCGTTGACGACTGGCAAAAGCAAGTTGAACAAACTCCGCTTGAGAGTAAGCAAATTGGCGTGATTACTACTCATATTGCCGACTATATTTTTCCCAACATCATTACCGGGATCGACCGATATGTTTCAAGCAAAGGCTATTCAGTCTTGATCAGCAACACGCAAAATGATCCGCAAAAAGAACGTACAAGTTTGAAAAAAATGATCGACAGTAATTTATCTGGTTTGATCATTGAACCAACGCAGAGTGCATTGGGCGATCCTAATAAAGACTTGTATCAGAAGATTAAAGAGTCAGGATTACCAACGGTTTTTATCAACTCGCATTACCAAGACCTTGATTTTCCATATGTTGAAATGAATGATATTGCTGCCGGCAAACAAGTGACAGATGCATTATTTAACATGGGACATGAACGGATTTTGGGTATTTTCAAAATTGATGATGGTCAGGGTGTTCATCGGATGAATGGCTACATTAAGTCTTATCAAGGACATAATCAATTTTCTTATTTGAGTGAAATTGTGATGTATCAATCATCGGACAATATGCACTCAGTTTTCAGTCGAATTGAAGCTATCTTGAGAAGAGAAGACCGACCAACAGCAATTGTTTGTTACAACGACCAATTGGCGATTCAAGTAATAAATTTGATCCGTTCATTGAAGTTGAACGTGCCTAAAGACGTGTCAGTAATAGCATTTGATAACTATCAATTATCCAAATACATCTCGCCAAAACTAAGCACAGTCGAACATCCAAAGGAACAAATGGGCCGAGACGCCGCCAAGATGATGTTCGATCAAATGGAAAATAAAACCATTGAAAAATACATCATGTATGAACCAGAGATGATACTTAGAGAATCAACAAAGAATAGAGCGTAAAAAGAGCAGAGCGTAAAAAGAAAAGATTTGAGGCAAGAGCATAAGATCGACAGAGACGGAGTGGGCGCGTCACGCCCCGCAGTCTTTGGCGAGCTTATGTGTCCTGCCTCATTTTCTTTTTGCGCGTTTCCGCTATATGGATAGAACGCGATCAACCAAAGTAACAACCAACTTGTCCGCCCCAATTAATAACTTACTTTTTTATCCATTATTTAAATAGCAAAAAAATCAACAACACCACAACAACAGTAAAATACCAATCAAATATAAAGCCATCAGAAATTTTTTTCTGATGGCTTTTTTGTTTGAAAACGTTTTAATACCAGATGTTTGGCAGACAATTGATACGTACAAATCGTTAAACTAGTGAAAAATGTATCTTGATTTATACGTACAAATGTCTTATGATGTTTTTGAGCTTATGAAAGTGCTTTCAAATAATAATTGCTTTTTGAGGAGAAAATCGATGGATACGAAAAAGAAAATCCCAAGTGGTTTTATTTATTTCTTCGGATCATTTGGTGGAATTTTATTTGGTTATGACATCGGTGTTATGACGGGGGCTTTACCATTCTTGCAACATGATTGGGCCCTTCAAAATAGCGCTGGTATCGTTGGGTGGATAACTTCAGCTGTTATGTTCGGTGCCATTTTTGGTGGAGCATTGGCCGGAAGCTTATCAGATAAGTTAGGTCGTCGGAAGATGATCCTGATATCATCATTAGTTTTTGCGGTAGGTTCAATTCTTTCAGGAATCTCACCACATGATGGTCAATACTACTTGATCATCGTCAGAATGTTCTTAGGTTTGGCCGTTGGTGCAGCTTCAGCCTTAGTTCCGGCTTATATGTCAGAAATGGCCCCTGCAAAAATGAGAGGTCGTCTCTCAGGCTTGAACCAAACAATGATCGTTTCAGGTATGTTGCTTTCATACATCGTTGATTACTTGTTGAAAGGTTTACCTGAACAACTTGCTTGGAGATTGATGCTTGGATTAGCAGCTGTTCCTGCAGTTATTCTTTTCTTAGGTGTTTTGAAATTACCTGAATCTCCAAGATTCTTAGTTAAGAGCAACAAAGTTGATGAAGCAAAACAAGTTTTATCATTTATCAGACCAGCTGATCAAGTCGAAGCTGAATTGAAAAATATTCAAGAAACAGCCACCGACGAAAATCAAGCAGCCAAGAATACTTCAATCAGTACATTATTCACTGGTAAATATCGTTACTTAGTTATTGCTGGTGTTGGTGTAGCAGCTTTCCAACAATTCCAAGGTGCTAACGCGATTTTTTACTACATTCCTTTGATCGTTGAAAAAGCTACAGGTAACGCAGCAAGTTCAGCACTATTATGGCCAATTATTCAAGGTATCTTATTAGTACTTGGTTCACTCTTGTTCCTAGTTATCGCCGACAAGTTCAATCGCCGTACTTTGTTAACGCTCGGTGGAACAGTCATGGGACTATCATTTATTCTTCCTGCAATTCTTAACTTGATGATGCCAAACATGAATCCAATGATGATCGTTGTGTTCTTATCGATCTACGTCGCATTTTACTCATTCACTTGGGCACCACTTACATGGGTTATCGTTGGTGAGATCTTCCCATTAGCGATTCGTGGACGTGCTTCAGGTATCGCTTCTTCATTCAACTGGATCGGTTCGTTCTTAGTTGGATTGATGTTCCCAATCATGACAGCCAATATGTCACAAGAAGCCGTATTTGCAATCTTCGGTATCATTTGTCTTCTCGGCGTTCTATTCATCAGAACTCGTGTCCCTGAAACAAAAGGTCACACACTAGAAGAAATCGAAGAACAAGGTATCAAACATCACCACGCTGAAAAAACTGAAGAAGTTGAAGAAAGTTCAGTAAATAATTAATCAATTGAAATGGAGAGATTTCAATGAATTTAGTCGAAATATCTAAAGCAATCGAACAAGGTAAGGTTTCACTCGGAATCGAACTTGGATCGACACGGATCAAGTCAGTTTTAGTAACTGAAGATTTTAATACTATTGCCTCAGGTAGTTTCACTTGGGAAAACCAATACGAAAACGATATTTGGACTTATCCAATCGATTTGGTTTGGCAAGGAATTCAAACCAGCTATTCCCAAATGGCTGCTGAAGTGCAAAGTAAATATCATCAACCTTTAAAAAATATTGGATCAATCGGTATCAGTGCCATGATGCACGGTTATCTCGCATTTAATAAAAAATCAGAATTATTAGTACCATTTAGAACTTGGCGCAATAACATCACAGCCGACGCTGCTGAACAATTGACGAAGGAATTTAACTTCAATATTCCGCAACGTTGGTGCGTGGCTCATCTCTATCAAGCAATCTTGAATAAAGAAGAACACGTCAAAGACATCGACTTTATCACGACTTTAGCTGGATACGTAACTTGGAAATTGTCTGGAGAAAAAGTTCTTGGTATCGGTGATGCTTCTGGAGCTTTCCCAATCGATCAACAAACAGGTGACTACTCGCAAAAAATGCTCGATAAGTTCGCCAACCTAGATAACGTTAAACAATACGATTGGGATATCAAATCGATTTTGCCTAAGGTTGAAAAAGCTGGCGTAGTTGCCGGTAAGTTGACCGCAGAAGGAGCTAAGTTACTCGATGTTAATGGCAATCTTGAAGCCGGTAGCATCATGGCACCTCCTGAAGGCGATGCTGGAACTGGAATGGTCGGAACTAACAGTGTTAGAAAACGGACCGGAAACATCTCAGTCGGAACATCAGCTTTTTCAATGGTAGTTTTGGAAAAACCTCTAAAGAGCGTTCACAAAGATATTGATATCGTAATGACGCCAGATGGTTCGCCAGTTGCGATGGTTCACGTTAATAACTGTTCATCTGACATTAATGCTTGGGCAAGCTTGTTCAATGAATTCGCTGCTAGATTAGGCGTTAACTTAACTCCGGACAAATTGTATGAAGCTCTGTTCCTAGAAGCTACAAAATCAGATCCTAATGCCGGTGGATTAGTTAACTACAGTTATCAATCTGGTGAAAACATCACCGACATCAAAGCAGGTCGTCCATTATTCGTTCGGACGCCAAACAGCAAATTTAACCTCCCAAACTTCATTTTGACTCAACTATATGCTGCTTTTGCACCACTGAAGATTGGTATGAATATTTTGAGTAATGAAGAAAATATCAACACGGATGTCATGATTGCTCAAGGTGGTTTGTTCAAAACACAAGTTATGGCTCAACAAGTTTTAGCAAATGCGCTTAACTTGCCGATCACAGTCATGGGTAATGCTGGTGAAGGTGGTCCTTGGGGCATGGCAGTTTTAGCAATGTATGCCAAAGATAACAATGGTCAAACGTTGGATGACTATTTGGACCACAACGTCTTTACAAGTCCGGAAAGTATGACTTTGAGTCCAGAACCAGAAGGCGTTAAGGGATACGAAGAATTTACTGAAAAATATGTCGCTGGACTTCCAATCGAAGCTACAGCAGGTAATGCAATTAAAGATTAGGAAGGTAGTTCTATGTTAGAAAAACTTAAACAAGAAGTATATGACGCCAACATGCGTCTACCAGAACTTGACCTAGTAACTTTTACTTGGGGTAACGTTTCTGGAATCGACCGCGATAAAGGATTGTTCGTTATCAAACCTTCAGGTGTTGAATATGGTTCATTAAAGCCTGAGGACATGGTCGTCGTTAACCTTGATGGCGAAGTCGTTGAAGGAAACATGAATCCATCAAGCGATACGCCAACACATACTGTTTTATACAACGAATTTAAAGACATCGGTGGAATCGTTCATACGCATTCACCTTGGGCAGTCTCATTTGCCTCAGCTAATATGGACGTCCCAGCTGCAAGTACAACTCATGCTGATACTTTTTACGGTGACGTTCCAGTATCTGACCCATTGACAAAACAAGAAATTGAAGAAGACTACGAAGGCAACACCGGTAAAGTCATCGTTAAAACATTTAACGAAAGAAATATCGATCACGACGCTGTCCCAGCTGTTTTGGTCAGCCAACACGGACCATTTGCTTGGGGAGCTACTCCTGACAAAGCTGTTTACAATGCCAAGGTGTTGGAAGTTGCTGCCGAGATCAGTTACCACGCTTTGCAATTGACACGCGACAATATCCGCGTTCCACAATACTTGCTCGACAAGCATTACTACAGAAAACACGGTAAGAATGCTTACTATGGTCAAGATAATGCTAAGTCAAAAGAACATGCACAACACGTTGAAGAATAATTAAAAATCCGAGGAGAATTATCATGAAAAAAATGCAAGATTACGAATTTTGGTTCATCACAGGAAGTCAATTTTTATATGGTCCAGAAACACTCAAATCAGTAGAAAAAGATGCTAAAGAAATTGTCGACCAATTGAATGCTTCAAAGAAGTTGCCATACCCAATCAAATTTAAGCTAGTTGCTACAACAGCTGAGAACATTACTAAAGTAATGAAAGAAGTTAACTACAACGACAAGGTTGCTGGTGTTATCACATGGATGCATACATTCTCACCAGCTAAAAACTGGATCCGTGGTACTAAATTATTGCAAAAACCATTGCTACACTTAGCAACACAAAAATTAAACTACATTCCTTATGACACAATTGACTTTGACTATATGAACTTGAACCAATCAGCTCACGGTGACCGTGAATACGGATTTATCAACGCTCGTTTACGTAAGAACAACAAGGTTATTTCAGGTTACTGGGGCGACGAAGATATCCAAACACAAATCGCTAAGTGGATGGACGTAGCCGTAGGTTACAACGAATCATTCGACATCAAGGTAGTTACATTTGCTGGTAAGATGAGAAACGTTGCTGTTACTGATGGCGACAAGATCGAAGCTCAAATCAAACTTGGCTGGACAGTTGACTACTGGGGCGTTGCTGACTTAGTTAAAGAAGTTAATGCTGTTTCAGAATCAGATATCGATGCTAAATATGCTGAATTGCAAAAAGAATATGACTTTGTTCCTGGCGACAATGGGGATGAAAAATTCGAGAAGAATACTAAATATCAAATTCGTGAATACTTTGCAATCAAGAAATTCATGGATGACCGTGGATACACAGCCTTCACAACTAACTTTGAAGACCTTGAAGGATTGGAACAATTGCCAGGTCTTGCCGTACAAATGTTTAACGCTGAAGGATATGGATTTGCTGGTGAAGGTGACTGGAAGACAGCCGCTTTAGACCGTTTGATGAAGATCATTTCACACAACAAAGAAACAGGATTCATGGAAGATTACACATTGGATCTAAGAAAAGGCCACGAAGCAATCCTTGGTTCACACATGCTTGAAGTTGATCCAACAATCGCTTCAACAAAACCTCGTGTTGAAGTTCACCCATTAGATATCGGTGGAAAAGATGATCCAGCACGTCTTGTATTTACAGGTTCAGAAGGCGATGCAATCGACGTAACTATGGCTGACTTTGGTGATGAGTTCAAACTCATTTCATATGACGTTGAAGGTAACAAGCCAGAAAAAGAAACACCACATCTACCAATCGCAAAACAACTTTGGACTCCAAAGATGGGTTGGAAGAAAGGTGCCGAAGCTTGGATCACTGCTGGTGGCGGTCACCATACAGTACTATCATTTGCCGTTGATTCAGAACAAATTACTGACTTAAGCAAGATGTTTGGCTTAACATACGTAAACATTCAATAATCTCAAATCTTTTAGAATACGCAAAAAGCAGCCAATCGGCTGCTTTTTTAATTGTTATAATTATTGTTCAATTGAGTGGTTAACTTATTTAATGCCTTCAAGTCTTTGTCATCGATCGATGATGACTTCTTAGTTAAGGTTGGATTGTTTAGCTTATATTTCTTGTCGTCAGAATTCTTGATCCAAACATTATATTCTGGAACTGAGACTTTGAAAAGCGATGAAGTCTTGATGTGATTATCTTTGAGATATTCCACATATTTCTTATCTAAATCTGTTTTAGTACTATTATTGATACCAGTAATGATCTTTGAACCAATTTCCGGAAGTGGCGTTTCTTTAGACTGAATGAAAACCTTCTTAGATTTAGCATTCTTGGTGATTCCACCATGCCAAACGACGGTGATCTTATGATCAGTCAATTTGTCGTCGCCTGAGATCACTCGATTGACTAAGATTGTAACCTTTGTCATAGCGTTAGAATTGAGGTCAGTCATTTGTTGTAGATTCACAACTGTACCACTGATGACGTAGTCGTTTTTCTTCTTGAGTCCGTCTAAATCTTCTGGAAATGTTGCCAAGTCAGAGATAGTAGTTTTGTTATTGACGACTTTGAGATCTGAAGTTTTCTTTTCCCAAGTAGTCTTATTTTGTTCGATCTCACGGTGGGAGATCGATTGCTTCGGTTTATCTACGATTGATGATTGTGAATCCGAGGCAGCATTTTCGGTACCTGACTTATTCGTACAGGCACTGAAACCTAAGACTATTATAAGTATTGCAATTATTGGGAAAAATTTCTTCATTAACGGGGTCGACTTCTTTCTATATTTAATTTAGTTGGGCCTAATTTATTAGTTAAGTATATTTTATCAGTTTGTGACAAATTTTTCTAATTAAATGCTTAATATAAGATTAAATAACCATTTTTGTTATACTAATGATTAATTATGAGGTGGATATGAAAACAGAAGTGAGATCAATTCAAATCATCGGCACTGCCAAAACGCTGAAAAATGGACGCTCAGAGATTGCTGATTTTTGGAAAAGCGTGACTACTAGTGGTCAATTAGAACAAATGTATCAATCTTCAGATTTAAATGATCCACATTTTTTCGGCATCAGTATTATGGAGCCGGATAATTTGCAATATATTATCGGCGTGGATTCTAGTGAACAGTCTGAAATTTTTGACTCGTTTAAGATTGCAAGCGCCACTTGGTTCAAGTTTTCTGGTTCTGGAAAGTTACCAGATGCTATTCAAGAGCTGCAGGAAAAAATTTGGCAGGAACATGGCCAAGAAATCGCTGCAAGTTCAGAACAGCGCGATGTTGCGATCAATATCGAGGAATATTATGATATGACTCCGGATTTTTCAAAATTTAATATCTTGATCCCGCAGTCAAAAATTATTATCAAGCACTAATAGATAGGAGAATCTCATTGGATTTTTGGAATGATTATTTAAAGTGGGTCGTTGCTACCATGATTGCCATGATGGCCGTTCCATACGTCACCGCTAGAATTGCGTCAGCTCTCGGTCACGTATCGAAAAAGTCATTGGTCGAAGGACTCGGACCAAACAGTCAATTGTTGGTCGGAGGTCTAGGAGTCTCGATCCATGAATTCGGTCATGCCGCTATGGCTTATTTGTTTGGTCACAAAGTCACTCACGTTCAACTATTGAATTTTCACTATGCCGAAACGGGGACGTTAGGTTCAGTCAACCATTCGTGGAATGATAAAAATCTCTATCAACAGCTAGGAAACTTTTTTATCGGCTTAGCACCTTATTACGTCTCGTCAATAGCACTGTATTTTTTGCAAAAAGTTTTACTTCATTACAATTTGAATTTTACGCAGGCATTATCAACTAAGACCTTGGATTCAAATACTATTTCAAGTTTGATCACGTCAGTATTTGATAATTTTGCAGAGATGTTCTCCCAAGCCTCAATACCGATGATCATAGTCTATTTGATTTTATCGGTCATGATTTCCAGCACTGGTTATGACTTGAGCAAAGAGGATTTTCAAACCGTCAATCAAGGAATAATCCCATGGCTAGTCGTCCTATTTGTGATTGCAACCTTGGCAGTAATATTTAATTTGACCAACCAATTAGTCGGACTATTGATGATCGTGACAATATTTTCACTGTTGTTCTTGATTCAATCGTTGCTGTATATCTTGGTTTCAATCTTTTTCATCAGAATTATTAGTATATTTTAGATTTCAAATCTTCTAACTTAGAGTTGGTTCGTCAGAATCAACTCTATTTCTTTACTTATTAAATATTTCACAATTAATAATGATAGCGGTATCATAATCGCATAGGTGGAAATGGTGGAGATTCATATGGCAGACTATAAGTTTTTGGAACCTTATACATTTGCAAAGAAGGGTATTACAGTAAAAAATCGGATAGTTATCCCACCAATGACTGAAATGATGAGTTTTTCCAATGGTGAGGTAACACGTGATGAATTGCGTTATTATCGTATCCATACGGGCGGCGCAGGTATGTTCATTACCGCTGTTGCTTATGTTAATGATGAAGGAAAAGGCTTTGAAGGTGAGTTGAGCGCTTCCGATGACCGTTTCATTCCAAGTTTAGCTAGTTTAGCAGATGTTATTCATAAGAACGGCACTAAGGCTATTCTCCAAATTTTTAGTGCTGGTCGAATGACTTTTAAATCAGTTCTTCGTGGCAAGCAACCAGTCAGTGCCAGTGCAGTTACTGCTTTACGTAAAAATTCTGAAGAACCGCGTGCATTGAGTGAAGAAGAGGTTGAACAAACCATCAAGGACTTTGGTCAAGCTACTAAACGAGCAATCTTGGCAGGGTTTGATGGTGTCGAGATCCACGGTGCTAATACATATTTGATTCAACAATTCTTCTCACCACATTCAAATCGTCGGACTGACAAGTGGGGCGGATCATTAGAAAATAGAATGAGATTCCCATTTGCAGTGATCGATGAGGCTCAAAAAGCCATCGACAAATATGCAGATAAACCATTCATTTTGGGTTATCGTCTTTCACCAGAAGAAGTTGAGAAACCAGGTATTACCTTTGACGATACTTTGAAATTTGTCGACGAGATCAAGAACAAACCAATTGATTATTTACACATTTCCATGGGTAATGTTTGGAGAAAATCATTGAACGATAAATCAATTGATACACCTCTAAACATTACTATCAAGGAACATTTAGGCAACGATATTCCACTGATTGGTGTCGGTGATATTCAAACACCTGCTGAAGCTGAAAAAGTCTTAGATAAAGGTATCGAATTTGCTGCACTTGGTCGTGAGAGTATTCGTGAGCCAGAGTGGGTTGAAAAAGTTGAACACAATGATGAAAAAGCAATTAGATATACATTGTCAATGGACGACCACGATGCTCTGGGATTATCAGGAACATATTGGGACTTCTTAATGTCCGCCTTCAGACCAGGCATGCAAGTGAGTGTAGATAAAACGACTGACAGGTCACTATTCAATAATGCCTTAGATGACATCTTTGGTGGTGGTGAAACAGGCGTTTAAAATCACAAAAAAGTCTAGGAAGAAATTCCTAGACTTTTTTCTTGTCCTTCAACTGAGTGAAATGTTGCGTGAACCTAACTGGGTTCAAAAAGTTGAAAACAACGATGAAGACAGTATACGGTATACAATATCAGAGTCCGATCTTGATGAATTGAAGATTACACCATCAATGTGGGATTTCTTGATGATCCGTCTAAAGGCTGCAATGCATGTATCCAATAAGCCTGATTACAATCCAAAATTGTTTGCTAATAAATTAGCACCACATGAAGGTGCATAAGAGTAAAGTCTAGGATAAACTCCTAGATTTTTTTTGTATACAATTTGTTGTATCATTAACAAAAATGGAGGTTTATTATGCGGATAAATATTTTACAGCACACGCCTGACGAGGGCGCAGGCTCAATTCTGGACTGGGCAAAGTCACGCGGACATGAAGTGTATACCTATTATCCAGGATTTTTTAATGGTGTATTACCAACTGCGGATGAGACAGACATGCTAGTTTTGCTTGGTGGTCCGATCAGTCCCAACGATTCAGACAAATTTATTGGTAATGAACGTAAGCTGATCCAGCAAATGCTTGACCAAAATAAACCAATGTTTGGGGCATGTTTTGGTGCTCAACAGATCACGAAAACACTGGGCTATCCCGTCGGAAAATCGCCAGTCAAAGAAGTCGGCTGGGCGCCAGTCACATTACAAAGTTCAGTTATATCTGGATTACCAAAAAAGCTTAATGTTTTGCACTGGCATGAAGAGATGTTCGAAATCCCCGACGGCGCAAACCTATTGTTCTCAAGCAAGGGCTTGAAGAATCAAGGCTTCGAATTTCATCACAAGGTCGTCGGCTTGCAGTTTCATTTGGAACCTAAATTAGATAACGTTCGCGAGATGGTCGTGAATGATTTTCCATATCTAAAGGGATCAGTCTTGAACGAATCGGCTGAAGAAATTCTCAAGACTGAAATTTCTGAAGAGAATGAAAAAGCCATGTTTGAAATCTTAGATTATATTAATGAGAAATAAAATCGCCATCGATTATGATGGCGATTTTTCAGTTTACGCGTATAAATATTTTTTTAAATTATTGTTGCAATTGCAACAACCTAGACTTATTATATTCTCACAACGTCAAAAGAGGTGGAAAGTTGAAAAAAATATTGAGACCAATAGGGGTTATTTCTAGGGCATTGGATTCAATTGCAAACATCGAGCTTAAAGAAGTCGACCTGACCAGAGGACAGTACCTATATTTAGCTAGGATCTGCGAAGAACCAGGTATCATCTTGGAACGGATGGCCAACTTGTTAAAAGTTGATAAGACTACGGCAGCACGGGCGATTCAAAAGCTTGAGAAAAAAGGCTTAATAAAAAGACAAACCCAATCGGACAACTTGAAGATCAAAAAGA